>CAYZBB010000059.1:0-34273 GCA_964476495.1 uncultured Actinomycetes bacterium
GTTCCTGCTCCCCAAGACCCGCCACACCGAGTCTCGTCAGGCCCAGGGAGCACGCGCATGACCGGCTCGCTGGAGGGCCGCGCCGCGCTCGTTGCCGTCGTGGCGGAGGCAGCGGCCGAGGGCATGGACATCGCGGTCAACAACGCCGGCGCCACCCATCGTCCCGCGCCGCTGGGAGAGCTCTCCACGGCCGATGCCGACCGGGTGCTGACCGTCACGCTGCGCGGCACCCTCGTCGCGATGCGGCACGAGCTGGTGGCCTTGCCCGATGGCGGTTGCATCGTGAACGTCGTCTCCACCGCTGGCCTGGCCGCCGCGCCGCCCGGGATGGCGGCCTATGTCGCGGCCAAACACGGCGTGGTGGGGCTCACCCGCATCGCCGCGCTCGACTACGCCGACCGCGGCATCCGGGTCAACGCCGTCGCCCCCGGGTCCATCGACTCCGGTGGCAAAGGGGCCCGCGGCGCCTGATCCATCCGTTGCACATCCCACCGGAGAACGACCATGAACGACAAGACCCCCTACGCGCCGCAGGCAGCAGCGCAACTGCAGTACGTGCACCTGGAAAAGCTCTACGGCTACCTGCCCGGACTCGCCGAGTCACTTCCGGCGATCTTCGGCGTGAGTCCCGGTGAGTACGCCGCCATCCGAGGGTGGTTCGATGCTCTGACCCGCTCCGCCGCCGAGCAGTTGCTCGCCGACCGCGAGTTCGCCGACCGCGTCTCTCGGCTCCCGTTCCAGCGCGGCGCCCGCATCCTCGCTGTCGGCGACTCCATCACCGACGACCTGCAGTCCTGGGCCGAGATCCTCCGGCACGTCCTCGCCATGGCCCGGCCCGACGACGACCTCACCGTCGTCAACGTCGGACTCTCCGCGCACACCACCGCGATGATCCTGCGCCGCTGGCCGTCCCTGCTGCACCCCGCACCGGACTGGATCATTTGCGGACTCGGTGGCAACGACGTCACCCGCATCGCCGGCGGCAAGCCCCAAGTCACCCTCACCGAAAGCACCGGGAACCTCCGCGAGTTGCGGCGCATCGCCGCCGAACGCACCGAGGCGCGCTGGGCGTGGCTCACCCCGGTCCCCGTGGACGAGGAACGCGCGGCCGCCAACCCCGGGTTCCAGTACGGGGCCAGCACCTGGCGCAACACCGACATCGCCGCCCTCGCCGAGGCCATCCGAGCCTTCGACGACCCCGTCGTCGACCTCGTCGACGTGTTCTGCATCCCCGCCCATCCGGAACTGCAGGGACCGGACGGGGTGCACCCCTCCTTGACCGGCCAGCAACGGATCGTCACGGCACTGGTCGAGACGCTTCACTGACAGATCGCTGGTGCGAACGAGGCTGACGACGGAGGTCGCGGATCGGTGACTTCGCGATCGGACGGTGTGCCGTGCAGGCCGCAGCCGAGGGTGGCCCGCTCGTCACGGGTCGGCTTGCGGGACTCGTCGACCGCTTCCGCGAGTCACCGTGGTGGATCCGGACGGTCGAAAGGTCGTGTTCGGCACTGCTGAGTGGCAACTCGACGCTCGCCGCCCAGATGTCCGCCACGCGTTTCAGGACATCGGCCGATAGCGAACCCGCACCGTCGAGGCCGCGTCGCCCTCAAGTGGGGTGAGCCGAATTGGCGCACCACCGGGCTTGCTGTGGAGCCGGATGCCGTCGCCGAGGAGGACAGGGGCAATGTGCAGGTCGATCTCGTCGACCAGGCGGCGTTCAAGGAGCTGGGCACCGATGTTCGGGGAGAACACCATGATGTCTTTCCCTCCGGCCGCGGCCAGTGCGAGCTGAACGACGTCGGCCGGGTCGCGATGCAGGAAGGTCACGTTCTCAGCAGGCTCCGCGTCTTCGGGGTGGTGCGTGAGGACGAAAATCGGCCCTTGCCAGGCACCGCCCCAGGGGCTGTGCCCCACCGGCGAGTCCCAGCCGTCGCGTCCAGAGATGATCGCGCCGGTGCCTTCGATGTAGCCCTCAATGACGCCGGGCTCCGCGCGGTATCCGCCCGTATACATCCAGTCCATGCTGTGGTGCGGTCCTGCGACGAATCCGTCCAGCGACATCATGAAACTCCACAGCACCCGTCCGCGCCCCTGGTGGGGCCGCTCGATTTCCTCCAGCATCCGCTCGCTCATGGAATCCGTCCTTCTCTCGCATCGAGCGACCGCCATGTCCGACGGCACGTCTTGGGAAGACCGCGATCACAAGCGGTCGAGAATGTCTTGTCGACGCGCGAGCTGCGGTGCGGTCGTATCGTCCCCCGAACGCACCCTCGGCCTCGGTGCCTCGGTTGGGGTCGTCGCCCCGGAAGCTCGTGTTGCCGACCAAGAGCGCGCCGGTGGCGCTGGGCAGCCGATCGACGCCCTCAGTGTCCACGTCGTCGAACAGGTTCGACAGCCACGACATGTCACCACGCGGCCCCGCGATGTACCAGTCAAGCGACATCGCCGCTGAGTAGATCAGCTTCGCCACGACTACCCCTCATCCCCTCTTGCTCGCGAGCGTGTCGCCGTCTGATCGCCTCGGAGACGGGCCGGGAGCCTCGTTGACAGCTCGGGTGAACGTGATGTGCACCGTGCCGCTCTCCGCCGCTTCGGTCGTCACCTCGTCACCGGACTCGATACCGCGCAACCCGTCCCAAGGCCGCATCCCGCCGCCGAGCAGGATCGGCGCGATCGCGACCTGGAGCCGGTTGACGAGCCCGGCGGCGAGGATGGGCGAGGCGGTCAGCGCCGACGATCGGAGGGTGCTCATGTGTCCTCTTGCAGTCGGGGGTCGCCGGGCCGGACGAGGCCGTGGTCGAAGGCGAATACGACGGCCGCGGCCCGGTCACGCAGATCGAGCTTGGTGAAGATGTGGCTGATGTGGGTCTTGACGGTGCCTTCGCCGAGGAAGAGGTCGGTGGCGATCTCGCTGTTGGACAGGCCGGCACCGATGAGGGAGAGTACGTCCTTCTCGCGCGGGGTGAGCAGATCGACCTTCGCGCCGGGGTGCATCGGCGGGCGCCCTTCCCGGTAGGCGGTGAGCACCCGGCCGGTGATCGCGGGGTCGAGCCAGGCGCCACCGTCGGCGAGGGTGCGGACGGCGCGCTGCAGGTCTTCGGCCGGGGCGCCCTTGAGCAGAAAGCCCGCGGCTCCAGCGCGGAGGGCGCCTGCGAGGATCTCGTCCTCATCGAAGGTCGTCAGCACCAGGACTTGCGGTGCTCCGTCGACGCGGGTGAGCGCATGCGTGGCGGTGATGCCGTCGATGCCTGGCATGCGGACGTCCATCACGACGACATCCGGCTCGAGGCGGTCTACGACCTGCGTGACCTCGATTCCGGTGTCGAGCTCGCCGACGATGGTGAAGCCGTAGCGTTCGCGCAGGATCCCACGCAGCCCGGCGCGGATGAGTTCCTGGTCGTCGACGACGAGCACGCGGACGAGTGGCTCGTTCATGCAGGGATCACCGACTCGACCAGCCATCCGCCCGCCGCGGGTCCGACGGACAGCGTGCCACCGACCGCGGCCACGCGTTCGTTCATCGCAGTGATTCCCGTGCCTGACGGGTGCCGAACCAGGAAGGCGGCGTCGTTGCGGACCGTGATCCTGGTGCGATCCGTCGTGGCGTCGATGCGCACGCTGATAGGTCCGCCGTCGCCGTGGCGGACGGCGTTGGTGAGGGACTCCTGCACGATCCGGTACGCGGTGAGGGCGCGGCTGGCCGCGATGCCCGCCGGGATTCCCCGCAGGTCGAGGTCGACATCGGCTCCCGCGTTGCGATAGGAGTCGACCAGGTCGGGGATGTCGGCGATGCCGGGAGCGGGGGATGCTGCGGCGGGATCCGTGCTGCGCATCAGCCCGACGGCGGCTCGCACGTCGTCGAGGCCGTCGCGGGTGGCGGACTCGGCCTCGGCGAGCGCGGCCCGGGCGGCGTCGTGGTCGTCGTCGAGGGCGAGGCGGGCGCCGCCGAGATGCAGCAGGGCAACGGTCAGGCTGTGTCCCACGAGGTCGTGCATCTCCCGGGCGATGCGGTGCCGCTCGTCGGTGCGGGCGCGTTCGGCGAGCTGGGCCTGGGCCGCATGGAGTCGTTCGACGAGCTCGCGCTGCCTGCGGACGAAGACGAACGCGCCGCAGGTGAGCGCGACGCCGAACGTCCAGGTGACCCAGCCCGGCTCGCGGCTGACCACGGTGAGCATCACGACGAACTCCGCCGCCAGCGCGGCGCCTACGGCGATCGCCCACCGAGTCGGGAGCACGAGCGCGGCCCAGCCGGCGATGACGCACATCCCGAACCAGCCGAGATTGCGCGGATCGCCCCAGCACGCGGCGGTGACGGTGCCGGCCAGCACAGCCAGCCCGGCGACGAGCGGCCAGCCCGTGGCGTCCATCCAGACCAGCACTGTCCCCGTCACGACCGCTAGAGCGCAGAGTGCTACGGCGATCAGGGGTTCGCGGTGCGTCTGGATGGCGCCGGCCGCGGTAAGGACAATGATCGCTGCGGGTGCGGCGACGGCGGGGATCACCCGTCCTGGCCAGCGTCGAGCGCCGACCGGCGGTGTCATAGTCGACTCCTGGGGGTGGCGAGCGCGGCCGCGACGACGGCGATGGCCGCGACGATCAGGAGCGGCGTCGTGCCGTCGCCGAGGCCGAGCCACGGGTCGCGGATGGCCTGGTTCGCGAGTGCGAGCGGCTGGTTCTCGGCGATTGCTCGCAGCACCGGGGGCATGACCGAGGTCGGCGGGCCGCCGACGCCGAGCAGGAATAAGGGGAAGTACAGCAGCAGCCCGACGGCCTGCGCGGCGCGCGCTGTGGGCAGCAGCGTGCCCAGCAGCACGCCGATGCCGACGAAGGCGATCGAGCCGACCACGATCCCCGCGCCGGCGCGCAGCGGATCCTGGACGGGCGGGATGCCGTAGACGGGGGCCGCGACCAGCAGCAGTAAGACACCGGCGACCGCGATCGAGATCAGCCCCAGCCACGACTGCGCATACAGGAACGACCAGCGGGAGAATCCGGCGGCGGTGAAACGCCGCAGCACCCCGCGCTCCCGGTAGGAGGCGATGTGGATCGGCAGCATCACGAACCCCACGGCGCCGATCATCACGGTGAAGTAAGAGGCGATGTAGTAGTGCGAGGGGTTGATCGGGAACCCGTGCGCCGGCTCCGTGCCGAACACGCCGCCGAGGGTCAGCATGCACAGGACAGGGAACCCGACCGCGAAGATCAGCGTGAACGGATCGCGCGACACGAGTCGCAGCTCTTGCGCGAGCAGCTTGCCGGTCAGCGACCGGTTCCGTGCATTAAGGGGATCGGCTCCGGTGGGTCGGGCGACTGCCTTGTTGCTCATCGTGAGCCTCGTGCGGACTCGGCAACGTCGGCGCCGGCCTTATCGTTCGGCTCGTCCGACCGGTCGGTGAGCAGCGTCAGCAGCGCATCCTCGAGGTCGGTGATGTGCACGTCGAGGTCGGCGGGTATCGGCTCAGGTCGACCAGTCAGCCAGGCGCCGACATGGGCGATGACGACGCGGCCGCCACGAACGGTGACGCTGCTGCCGGAGCGCGTCACCAACTGCACCCCCGGCAGCCGGTTGAGCTGCTGTAGCGCGGTCGCCGCAGCGTGGTCCTCGGAGGTAGGAAGCGTGAAGCGGATGATCGCCTGTCCAGCGTGACGGTCGATCAGCTCGGCCGGAGTGCCCTGGTCGAGTATCCGTCCCGCGCGCATCGCGATCACCCGGTCACACAGCGCTTCGGCTTCCGTGAGCTCGTGGGTGACCAGCAGCACCGTGACACCGGTGCGGCGAAGCTGCTCGACCGCCTCCCAAACGTTCCGACGGGCCGCGGGATCCAGTCCCTGCGTGAGCTCGTCGAGAATCACCAGGCGTGGCCGGTTCAGCAGGGCGAGCACGAGGAACAGCCGCTGCCGCTCCCCGCCGCTGAGACCGGCGAACGGCGTCCGAGCACGGTGAGCGATACCGAACTGTTCCATGAGCGCCGCAGGATCGGCGGTGCCGGCGCCAGCGAAGAGAGCGACCGCTTCGGAGACCCGCATCCGGTCCGGTAGGCCGGAGTCCTGCAGCTGGCTGCCGATCTGAGAGCGGATTCGCTGCGCGTCGCGTACCGGGTCGAGACCGAGGACGCGGATACTGCCGGCATCCTGGCGGCGAAGCCCCTGTACGCACTCGACCGCCGTGGTCTTCCCGGCACCGTTCGCGCCGATCAGCCCGACCACCTCGCCAGCGCGAACGTCCATGCCGAAGTCGTCGAGGACGAGCTTGCCGCCGTACGACTTCGATAGGCCCCGAACGCTCACCACGGCATCGCAGGCGGTGTCGAGCTCTGGCGGTGACGTCTCGTTCATACCCACCAGCCAACCGTCAATCTGCGGTGATGCGCCTCTGCGCACGGGTAGAGATTCTGCTCTCTCCACCGCCAGACGAACCGATGCCGCCATGGTGCTGCTACGCATCGACGGACCTCCTCGGCCTGACCAGCGAGAGCAGCCCTGCAACGGCGGCGACTGCAGCGGCAAACCAGTAACCAGGCGCGAAGGCATCGACCGTCGGCGCAAGCAGAGCCGCTGCGGCGATGCTGGACACCGCGGACACCCCGGTGGCTGCGCCGAACTCGTGGAACGTGCTGAGCGCGCCGGATGCGATTCCGGCTTCGTGCGGTTGCACAGCCGAGAACATGCTTCCCGCCGCCGCGACGAAGCCGGTGCCGATCCCGAAGCCGGCGACGCTGGTGGCGATGATCAGCACGATCACGGACGCGATCCCCGCTGCGGCTGCGAGCCCTGCGGCACTGATGAACATCCCGGTCACCGAGACGGCGGTCACCCCCCAGCGAGGCAGCAGACGACCTGCCAGGTTTGAGCCGAGGATCGTGCCGACCGCGACTGGGAGGAATGCGAGCCCGGCCTGGAGTGCGGTGAAGCCGTGGGACTGCTGCAGGGCGAACGAGCCGAGAAAGAACACCGCGATCATCAGCGCCGTCGACACGAAGATCAGGGCCAGGCCGCGCAGGATCGGGCGACGACGGAGCATGCCGGGTTCGATCAACGGCGTCGCAGCCGTCCTGATGTGCCAGGCGAACCACACGTATCCCGCCATCCCGGCCGCGGTCGGGATCAACGTGAGCGGGCTCAACCAGCCATGATCTCCGGCGGTGACCAGACCGTAGACGATCGCGCTCGTCGCGACCGTGACGATGGCAGCACCGAGGAGGTCGAGCCGCCCGCCCGCTCCGGGCATCTGTCGGACCGAGTGGAGCAACGCCAGGAACAGCACGGCGCCGACGGGCACGTTGATGTAGAACACCCACGGCCAGCCGGGCCCCGCGGTGAGCAGGCCGCCAAGCAGGACGCCAACCGCGGCACCGGCACCGCCGAGCGCCGACCACACCCCCAGCGCCCGGCTCAGCTCCGGCCCCGCGAAGGTGCGAACGATCACCGACAATGCCGCTGGCGACATCATCGCCGCGCCGACACCCTGCAGCGCGCGGGCAGCCAGCAACACCTCCGCGCCTCCCGCGACGCCCGCGAGCAGCGACGCCACGGTGAACAGCCCCAGCCCACCAAGTACCAGGCGCCGGGGCCCGAAGACGTCAGCAGCTTTGCCGCCCAGCAGCATCAGCCCGCCGAACACGAGCGCATAAAGACCCGCCACCCAGGCGAGCCCCGCGCGATCGAGGCCGAGATCGGCGCCCATGTCGGGTAGTGCGATCGCCACGACGGTGACATCGACAATCAGCATCATCTGCGCAGTACCGAGCAAGGCCAGGATGCGCCAACGTCGAGGATCCGGCTCGCCTGGTCCGACAGCGGTCTGATCTGGATCGCTCATCCCCACACCCTTCCCTAACTTGAACATCGGTGTACGAGTAAATGCTATCTCGTACACCGATGTTCAACCAAGAGAGGATGGAATACCTGCTCGCCCCATGGGTCCCTGGGCGAGTCGAGGCTCGTCAGGGGGCGAGCGCGGCGATGACTGTGTCGCGGACCAGTTTTGGCGCGTCATCTCCGGTGATCTCACCGCGGTGGACGGCGACCGAGGCGCCATGCAGAATCGCCTGGATGACGCCGACCTGCCACTCGATCGGCACGTCGGCGCGGAATTCGCCAGCGTCGCGCCCGCGCGTCAGCAGGGACAAGACCCGGGCGGCGGGCTCGTCGTGGGCGCGCCGCATGTCTTCCGGCGATAGTGCCTGCGATCCGGCGATGACCACGGCTCCATAGCGGTGGGTCAGCCGCCAGGTTGCCTCGAGCAGCCGTCCGAGCGCCTCGCGCGGGTCGCCTTCCAGGTCTATGGTGGCCAGCACTTCGCTCGTGTTGTGGATCGCCCGCTGGGCGACTTCGCGGATGAGCGCGGTGCGGGAATCGAAATGGCCGTAGAGCGTCACCCGGCCCACACCGGCCGCCTTCGCGATCTCGTTCACGCTGACGTCGGGGTCGAGGGCCAGCAAACGGGTGGCCGCATCGACGATCGCCTCGATGTTGCGGAGCGCGTCGGCGCGCTTTGCGCGGTCTTGGGGCGCCTGACTCGCAGTGGAGTTCGTCTCGACTGCCATCAGCTGCCTCTCATGTAGGTTGTACGTCAGTGTTCATGTTAGAGGTTTATGTTAGAGCCTCACGCTCGGCTTGCCTGGATCTTGAGCTCGTGGCGGGCTGACGAACCTGTGGCAGTCCACATGGACGACCCCGCCCGGCACGGGTGCCGGGTGCGCGATGGCTCCTTCATCGATCCACCGCTGCCGTGCACAGAAGCGTCGGGCAACCTCGTTGCCGCTTGCCACCGCGAGCCAGGCCCGTCGATGGCCAGCGGAGCACGATCCGTTCAGCTTCAGCGAGAAGCCGTGTGCCAACGCCGATCCCGCGCGCCGAACGGTCCAGGTACAGCTGGTCGACCTGCTCCTCGTCGATCATGACGAAGCCGACGACCGTTTGCGATCGCGGCTTGCTCACCAAGTACCTCTTCGCTAACTCGAACTATGACGTACAGTTTAGTAACTCGTACAGCTATGTTCACGACGGAGGATGGGGCGTGCACATCACCCGAGAAGACCCGCGTCATCTGGTCTCTGCAAGCCCGCGGAGCGAAATGTGGCCGAGGATCTGGCCAGCCGCGCTCGCGGTAGTAGTTGCCGTGGGAACGGGATACGGCCTCAGCGATGGCCGCGACGCTGCGCCGGTAGTCGCGGCCTCTGGCCTGGTGTTACTGGTGGTCGGGGTCGTCGGGAGACACACCAGGCCGTGGTGGTCTTTTCCGCTCCAGGCGGTCGCCATGCTGGCGCTGGGAGGCATGGCGGTCGTTGCATTGCGCTTGGATCCGATGCTCGGTGGCCTGCTCGTCGCGGTCGCTCTCGTAGGCCATGCCGCATGGGACATCCACCACCATTGCACCGATCGGGTTGTGAATCGGTCGCTTGCTCAGTTCTGCGCGGTGCTGGACATCCTCGTCGCGGTGCTCGTCACGATCATCGCACTCAGCCGCTGAGTGCGGAGGCCCTGTTTGGAAGTGGGCAACGAGTCCGCGGTGCTATCAGCTGATCTGTCGTGATCGATATCGTGGGGCGCCGACTACGACGACCGCGAGTGCGTCCTCGTGGTCGCTCCGTCCGAGCTCACGCCGTCGGGGCCGTGTCGGCTGCCTTCTCGAAGGAGCGCAACGACGCGCGTGCGCTGGACGCCATCTCCGGTGTGCTGCGCGACTACACCCAGGACGAGCCGTTGGGCCGCTGGTACGGGAGGTCAGCAAGAAATCAGCAGAACCAGCCGAGGTGCGCTGTCCCCGTAGATGGGCGCTGCCGGGAGAGACCACCAACCACCGCGTCGCCGAGCAGACGCCGGACCCTGACCCCTCGAGGGGCCAGAGCTGGCCCGGTAGCCCGCGCACCCAGGCGGCAGACGCGGACCGATCGCGCCGGGAACCAAGGAACCGGCGACCAGGGTGGAGCTGAGGGGACTCGAACCCCTGACCCCCACACTGCCAGTGTGGTGCGCTACCAGCTGCGCCACAGCCCCAAGCTGCTGGGACAGGTTACCAAGGTCCCGCAGCGGTTCATAATCAGGCGACCAGGTTGCTCAGCCAGTCGGAGTTCAGCTGCACCGGCTTGCCGTCCATGACCACGGTCGGCGTACCCGCGCGACCGCCGGTGATCTGGTCGAGGTCGGCCATGAACGTAGTCGCGGCGGCAGTGGCCGCCTGGACCTGCTGCCCCGCCGCGATGCACGCGACGGCCGGGTCCGAGGCGCCCGCGGCCTTGGCCAGGTCGGCGAGCTGCTGGTTGGAAAGGTCGGACGACCCGTTCTCCGCCGGTTGATTCTCCGGGGCGAACACTGCCGAGTGGAAGGACATGTACACCCCGGGCTGGGACCCGGAGTTCTGGGCGACGCACAGCAGGGCGCCGGCCGCCCGGCTTGAGTAGTCCCCGGAGTGCGACCGCGGATTGAGGAAGTCGACCATGCGGTAGTTGACGGTCAAGTTGCCGTTGTCCAGCTCCTGGTTGATCTGCTGGCCGAACTGCCGCTCCAACTCGGCGCAGGCAGGGCACAGGGCGTCCTCGTAGACGTCGATCGTGGCCTTCGCGCTGCTGCCCGGCCTGGTCACGGTCACCACCCCGTCCGCAGACGCGGTGGCCACCGACTGGGTCGATGCGCCGTATCCCTCCGCCTGGGTCGCCGTCTGCTGCCGGTTGAGGACCAGTCCGACGACGATGATCGCGATGATCACCACGACGGCCACGCCGCCGATGATCAGTTGGGTGCGATTGTTGCTCGGGTTTGATTTGCGGGCGGCCGCCACGGACTGACGCGCGTTGCCCTTGCCCTTCGACCCACCGGTCGCGTCCTTGCCACGAGGACCCTGACCGCCCGTCGATCCCTTGCCGCCCGATTGCGCCACTGCGCTTCCTTCCCGAGTGTCCGTCTCCCGGTCCACTATGCCGGGTGCCGGGTGTGATTCAGGTGCCGGGACGCCGTCACCGTCCGTCGGTGGGCACGTCGGCGGACGAGTCGGCGGGCGCGTCGGCCGACGAGCGGCGCAGGATGAACCGGTCCAGCGACAGTGGGGTGGCCGGCCGCACCACCAGGTAGACCGCCAGCGCGAGCAGTCCCAGATCGCGCAGGATCTCCTCGGTGTAGGCGGTCTGTCCGGCGGCGACCTCACCCCCGCCGCCGAAACACCCGCAGTCGATGGACAACCCGCGGGCCGCGGCCGAGCCGACGGCCGCGATGAACAGCACCAGCACGACGGCGGCCAGCACCGCGGCGAGCCTGGTCGCCAGCCCGAGCAGCAGCAGCAGGCCCACGGCCAGCTCGAGGTAGGGCAAGGTGGCGGCGACGATCCCCACCAGGCCCTCCGGCAGCAGCTGGTACGCGCGCACGGCCACCAGCGTCTCTCGCGCGTCCAGTGCCTTGAGTGCACCCGACACGACAAGCACCCCACCCACCGCCAGCCGGGCCAGCACACCTACCACATCGCGGATTCGCTCAGGTCGGGATACTGTCCGCGTATCGGCCACGCCTTCACCCTAACCACGCCGTTTGAACCCCCGGCCGACCGGAAATTCCGCCGCGTTCCGCGGACCGCCAGACGCCCTTCGCAAACAGAAAGACGTGAATGACGACGACGTTGTTCGTGGTGACGCTGGTCGTGGTGACCGCGCTTGTGTTCGACTTCACGAACGGTTTCCACGACAGCGCGAACGCGATGGCGACGTCCGTCGCCACCGGCGCCCTCCAGCCCAGGGTGGCCGTTCTCGTCGCGGCGATCCTGAACGTCGTGGGGGCGTTCCTGTCCACCGAGGTCGCCAAGACGATCTCCGGCGGGATCGTCAACGACGTCGAGGTCACGCCGGTGATGATCTTCGCCGGGCTGGTCGGGGCGATCCTGTGGAACCTGACCACCTGGCTTTTCGGACTGCCGTCCAGCTCGTCGCACGCTTTGTTCGGCGGCCTGATCGGCGCGGTCCTGATCGGCGCGGGCACCGCAGGGGTCAACTTCTCGGTGATCGTGTCGAAGATCCTGCTGCCGGCACTGATGGCACCCCTGATCGCCGGCCTCGCCGCGGGCCTGGCCACCTTCCTGGTCTACAAGTGGATGCGCCGCGCCGATCAAGAGCCGGCCGCCGGCTGGTTCCGCCGTGGACAGACGGTGTCCGGCTCGCTCATCGCGCTTGCCCACGGCACCTCCGACGGGCAGAAGACGATGGGCGTGATCACGCTGGTGCTGATCACCGCCGGCTACCAGGAGTCCGGCACCGGCCCTCAGTTCTGGGTGATCGCCACGGCCGGTCTGGCCATCGGCCTCGGCACCTACTCGGGTGGCTGGCGGATCATGCGCACGATGGGCAAGGGCATCGTCGACATCAGGTCACCGCAGGGACTGGCAGCGGAAACGACCTCTGCCGCAGCCATTCTCGCCTCGTCACACATGGGGTTCGGGCTGTCCACCACCCAGGTGTGCGCCGGCTCGATCCTGGGTTCGGGTGTGGGCCGCAAGCTCGCCGACGTCCGTTGGGGCACCGCGCGCAGGATGGTGTACGGCTGGCTGCTGACCCTGCCGGCGGCCGCGTTCGTGGGAGGCATCTCCGCGGCCATCGCCGGCACCGGCACGCTGGGCCTGACCATCGTGTTCGCCGGGCTGGTGGCCGGCTCGGTCGCGATCTACGCCATTTCCCGGCGGGCGCCGGTGTCCGCGGACAACGTCAACGACTCCAGCGACGTGGTGATCAACCCGGGTGACGGCTCTACGTCCCGATCCCCCGAGGTGATCGGATGACGATCGACTGGGCGTCGCTTGCCCTTGTGGCCGTGACGACGGTGGTCGCGGCGGTCTCCATCGTCGGGATCTTCGCGCTCGGGGTGGCGGCGCTGACCCACGCGCATGTCCGCGGCGAATCCGGCGCCGGTGTCGGGCTGACCCGGCTGGCCGGGTATGCCTGCATCGGCGTGGCCGGGTTGATCGCGCTCTACGGCATCTACCTGATCGTGCCGCTGTTCCACTGACTCGTCCGAGAGGCTGACTCGTCCGAGAGGCCGGACCGGCATTCGACCGGTCCGGCCGGCGGCGATCAGCTGGTCGGTGCGGCGCTGCTGGCGGGCACCGACGGCGTGGTGGCCGGTGTCACCGTGGTCTGCGCGAGCAGGTCGACGACGGCAGCGATGGCCGGCTGGGCCTGCCCCGTCTGCGCGTTGGTCTGGGCCGGAACCTGCACCAGGACCCGGCTGCCAAGGGGTACGCCGACCGTCTTCTCGAACGGGCCGCCCGTCGAAACCGGAAGCTCCTGCGGCCCACCGCCCTGGCTCGCGTCGGTGGCCCACGTCGACCCGGCGTCCTGACCGGTCCAGTCCACCGCCGCGTACTGGACCAACACCTTGCCGAGTTGGACGGGCGCCCCGGTGCCCTTGGCGAGCACGGTCACCGTCGGCGCGGTCGGCTCGGCGGTGCCGGACGGCACGGTGACCGTGGCCGGACCGCCGAGGTCGCCGCTGACCTGCGGACCGCCCTCCGGCGTGGGCTGGACCTGCGCGTCCGCCTGACCCGAGGTGTCCTTGCCGATGGCCTCGACGATGTCGACGACGAAGACGAGCGTGTCGGTGCCGCTGATGCCTGCGCCGGCGTTGCCGGCGGAGCCGTACCCGTCGGCCGGCGGCAACGACAGCATCACCCGGCTACCGGCCGGCACGCCGACCAGGCCGACGTCCCACCCGGGCACGACCTTGCCGACACCGATCTGGAACGCCGACGTCGAACCGCGGTCGTAGGAGTTGTCGAAGACCTTGCCGCCCCAGATCTGCCCGAGGTAGTTGGTGATCAGCCAGTCGCCGCTCTGGGTCACCGGGCCGGTGCCCTCGGACAGGATCACCCGCTGCATGCTGGGCGGCGGGTCGGTCGACGGGAAGGTGATCGTCGGCTTCTCACCGAACGAACCACTGGCCGTCGGCAGCTGGTCGGCCGGCACCGGGGCGGCAACCGCGGTCGCCGGGGGGACGCTCGGCCCGAGCGTGGGCGGGGTGGTCGTGGCCGACGAACTGGTGGTGGTGGTCCCGCCGCCGGAGCTGCAACCGGCGAGCAGGACGCCGACCGCGAGCGGAACGGCGAAGGCAAGGGCGCGGACGCGCATCGGACTTCCTCGGTCTGGTGTGGGGCTGGTGTCGGGCTGCTCGGAGCGTGGCTCGGCAACCCGCCACCCTACGCATCGCCGCTGTCCGCCCGGCGGCAACCCACCATGTGAGCTCGCTGGGAATCCGTGCCGGCCAGGGCGTCACCGATCCTGGTCGGGGGCGCCCTAACCTGATCGGGTGGCGAACACCAGAGTCTTCGTCGCCCAGCTCGCCGGCCTACCGGTGTTCGGGCCGGGCGGTGAGTCGATCGGCAAGGTGCGGGACATCGTCGTCGCGCTGCGCCTTGACCGCAAGCCGCCGCGTGTGCTCGGGCTGGTCGTCGAACTCCCTACCAGGCGGCCGGTGTTCGTGCCGATGCTGCGGGTCGGCAGCCTGGAGCCGCACGCGGTCGCGCTGTCCAGTGGCTCCATCAGCATGCGCCGTTTCGAGCAACGACCGCTCGAGCTTCGGCTGCTCGGCCAGTTGTTGGGAGTGACGGTGCAGCTGACGACCACCGCCAGCTCGGCGATCGTGGTGGACGCGGCGATGGAACGCGCCCGCAGCCGAGACTGGGTGGTTTCCCGGCTGGCGGTGCGCGAGCGGACCCGGCGCATCGTGCGCCGCGCACCGATCCAGGTGGTGGGATGGCACGACGTGCGCGCACTGAGCCCAGGCGAGTTGACCGGCCAGGCCATCCGGGGGGCGCAGCAGGTGCTCGCCCAGATGGACGGGCTGCGGGCCGCCGACGCCGCAGCAATCCTGCGCGAGCTGGAACCAGGGCTGCGCCACGAGGTGGCCGACGCGATGGATGACGACCGGCTCGCGGACATCGTCCAGGAACTCTCCGAGGACGACCAGAAGGAGATCCTGGCCCACCTGGACGAGGCGCGAGCGGCCGACATCCTCGAGGCGATGGAACCCGATGACGCGGCCGATCTGCTGTCCGAGCTGCCGGCAGGCATCCAGGAACGCCTTCTGGCCCTGATGGAGCCGGAGGAGTCGGCGCCGGTGCGACGCCTGCTTCAGTACTCGGCCGAGTCGGCCGGCGGCCTGATGACACCGGAGCCGGTGGTGCTCACGCCGGACGCGACGATCGCCGAGGCGCTCGCCCGAGTCCGCTCCCCCGACCTGACCCCCGCGTTGGCGTCCATGGTCTTCGTCTGCCGGCCACCGCAGGCCACCCCCACCGGCCGGTACCTGGGCTGTGTGCACACCCAGAGGCTGCTCCGTGAGCCGCCGTTCGAGCTCGTGGCCGGTGCGTTGGACGAGGAGATGGCGCGCCTGTCGCCCGGTGCCTCGCTCGCCGACGTGACCCGGTTCTTCGCCTCCTACAACCTGGTCTGCGCGCCGGTGGTGGACGACGAGGACCACCTGCTCGGCGCGGTCACCGTGGACGACGTGCTCGACCATCTGCTGCCGGACAACTGGCGGGACGAGGGTCTCGACGAGGACGAGCCGGCCCCGGCCGCACGGGGACTCGGCCATGGCTGAGTCGCACACCCGGCGGCGCCTGGATCAGCCCAAGAGCGGTCGCCGGTTCTCGATGGACATCGACCCGGAGACGTTCGGCCGACTGTCCGAGCGGTTGGCCCGGTTCCTGGGCACCGGCACGTTCCTGTTCTGGCAGACGCTGATCGTCGCCATCTGGATCACCCTCAACCTCGTCGCGGTCGGCTACCAGTGGGATCCGTACCCGTTCATCCTGCTCAACCTGGCGTTCTCCACCCAGGCCGCCTACGCCGCGCCGCTGATCCTGCTGGCCCAGAACCGGCAGGACGACCGTGACCGCATCACGTTGGACGAGGACCGGTCGCGAGCCGCGCAGACCAAGGCCGACACCGAGTTCCTTGCCCGCGAGCTGGCCGCCCTGCGGGTGGCGATCGGCGAGGTCGCCACCCGCGACTACCTGCGCGGCGAGCTGGACCGGCTGCGCGAGGACCTGCAGGAGCCCGCGGAGGGCGAGCCGGCCCGGGACAAGGGCGGCAAGCGAACGGACAAGCGCAAGACGCGTACCAAGCCGACACCTGCCGACGCACCCACGACAGGCGAAAGGGGCCCCGCCTGATTGGCGGGGCCCCTTCTCGTGGAGGTGGCGGGAATTGAACCCGCGTCCACCGTGGCCTTGCGAGGGCTTCTCCGGGCGCAGTCCGCTGTGTCCCTACTCGGCCCCACCGGTGTCACGGACACCCCGGTGCGACAGGCCCAGTCGCTGTTTGATGTCCCTCGAGGCCCCGCGACCGGACCTCTCGGTGATCCCCCTAGCTGACGTCAGGATCCGGGTCGGAGGACTCCCGGTCTGACGGATTTCACACTTGCTCAGGCGGCAAGGGCGAAATCTGCCTGCTTCTTATCAGCGGCATTTGATTTTTTCGCAACGGATGGTTAACGAGATCATCGTTGCCTTCCTCGGCCCGCTTCACCTCACTCGACTCACGCTGTCGAAACCGATCACCCCCATGGGGAGAACAGCCAGCCCAGTCTACCTGTTCCCGCGGGCGCCTGTCCGGCCCGTTCAGACCTGGCCGGCACTAGTCAGGTTTGGTCAGTGCCCCTTGGCCCGGCGCCCGGCGAACCGTTCGAGCTCGCGGTCGGCATCCCGCTTGGCGATCGACTGCCGCTTGTCGTACTCGCGCTTGCCCCGGGCCAGGGCGAGCTCCACCTTGACCTTGCCGCCGGAGAAGTACAACGACAGCGGGATCAGCGCGGTGCCCTTCTCCCGCAGCTTGCTGGTCAGTCTGGTGATCTCCATGCGGTGCAGCAGCAGCTTGCGGGCCCGGCGGGGCGCGTGGTTGGTCCACGTGCCCTCGGCGTACTCGGCGATGTGCACGCCGCGCAGCCACACCTCGTCCTCGCTGACGGTGGCGTAGCCGTCGACCAGGGTCGCCCGGCCCGCCCGCAGCGACTTGACCTCGGTGCCGGTCAGCGCGATCCCGGCCTCATAGGTGTCCAGGATCTCGTAGTCGTGCCGAGCCCTGCGATTGGATGCGATCAGCTGCCGGCCGGTCGGCCGGTTGCTGCTGCGCTGATTCCCGGTGGGTTGTTTCGTTGCCATGGCGGCGTCCAGCGTAGGCGGACTCCGCCGCCCGCTCCCAGCCGGTTTCCCGGGTCAGAGCCGGACGTACAGCCGCAGGGTCACGTACGCCGACACCGCCGCCAACCCGGCCCCGATGGCCAGCAGGATCGGTGACACCCAGACCAGCGTCGCGGTGTCGATCTCCGGCAGGATGCCGGACCTGATCACCGGGCCGAGGGCCTCGTCCACGAATAGGAACTTGGCCGCGACCAGCCCGCCGATGGCCAGCGCGGCACCGACCAGGCCGGCGATCACCGCCTCGAGCATGAACGGCAGCTGGGTGCGCCAGCGGGAGGCGCCGACCAACCGCATGATCGACGTCTCGGTGCGCCTGGTGTAGGCGGCGACCTGCACCATGTTGGAGATCAGCAGCAACGCGGCCAGCGCCTGGATCAGCGCGACGATGATGGTGGCGTTGCGGATGCCGTTGAGCAGGCTGAACAGCCGGTCCAGGAACGCGCTCTGGTCGGCCACCGACTGCACCCCTGGCTGCCCCGAGTACTGCTCGGAGATCACCCGGTACCGCTGCGGGTCGTACAGCTTGACATGAAAGGACGCCGACAATGCGTCCGGAGTCCCGATCTCCAGCAGCTCCGGCTGCCCGGCGAACTGCTGCTTGTACCGCTCGTATGCGGCGTCCTGACTCTCGAAATCGACGGTCTCCACGTCGCCGTTGGCCTGCAGGGCCTCGTTGATGTCCTGGCAGGGCGACTGGCGGCAGTTCGGGTCCTGCGCCGAGATGTCCGGGGTCAGATAGATGGTGACCTCGACCTTGTCGCCGTAGATGTCGCGCATCTGGTCGGTCATCCTGGCGATGATCAGGCCGCCGCCGAGCAGGCCGAGCGAGATCGCGGTGGTGAGCACCATCGCGATGGTCATGGTGATATTTCGTCGGAATCCGGTGAGTACCTCGGTGACGACAAATCCGGCGCGCATGGGTTCCTCTCGTCTGCCGCGCTGCGGTGGTGGTGGGCGATTCTCAGCGGCCGACGCCGTAGACGCCGCGGGCCTCGTCCCGCACGACCTTGCCCAGCTGCAATTCGATGACGCGCCGGCGCATCGAGTCCACGATGGTGTTGTCGTGGGTGGCCATCAGCACGGTGGTGCCGGTGCGGTTGATCCGCTCCAGCAGCAGCATGATGTCGGCGCTGGTGTCCGGGTCGAGGTTGCCGGTCGGCTCGTCGGCCAGTAGCAGGATCGGGCGGTTCGCGAAGGCCCTCGCGATGGCCACCCGCTGCTGCTCGCCGCCGGACAGCTCGTGCGGCATCCGATTGGCCTTGCCCTCCAGGCCGACCATCTCCAGCACCTCGGGCACCGTCTGCTTGATCGATGCCTTGGATCGGCCGATGACCTCGAGGGCGAATCCGACATTTTGCTCGACGGTCCGATTCGTCAGCAGTCGGAAGTCCTGGAATACACAGCCGAGTCGGCGCCGGTGCGTGGCGACCTTGCCCCGCCGCATGTGCACCAGGTCCGCGCCGTTGACCTGCAGCTCGCCGCTGGTGGGCACGTCCTCCCTGATCAGCAGGCGTAGCAGGGTCGACTTCCCGGAGCCGGAGGGACCGATCACAAATGCGAACTCGCCCTTGTCGACGTCGATCGTGACGCCGTCGAGTGCGGGCCGGGTGGATGCCTTGTATTGCTTGCTGACCTTGGACGCATGAATCACAACGACGGAGTGTAAAGGTAAAAGAGTTATCGGTCTGTGATCACGCACCGAAACGAGCCGGTGACCCCCGCCATCATGACTGCCGCGCGTCGGCCGGCGTCGCCCGTCCGGGGCGAACTCACCCGTTCAGCAGGGCCAGGGCGGCCCGGTGGAGCAGGCCATTCGTGGCCAGCGCGCTGCCCGCCGTGCCTCCGGATGGCTGACCGTCGATCGCCGTGAACTTGCCCCCGGCCTCGGTGACGATCGGCACAAGTGCGGCCACGTCCCACAGGTTCAGCTCGGGTTCGGTGGCGATGTCCACGGCGCCCTCGGCGACCAGCATGTAGGAATAGAAGTCGCCGTAGGCCCGGGTGCGCCAGCACGCGTCCAGCAGCGCCTGGAACTGCGCCAGACGGCCGGCCGAGCGCCATTCGGCCGGCTCGGAGTACGAGATCGAGGCGTCGTCGAGCCGGCTCACCCCGGACACCCGGCACGCCCGTGGCGGTGCACCGGCGAACCGGGTGAACGCACCCCCGCCCGCACCCGCCCACCATCGGCGCGCCAACGCGGGCGCCGATACGACCCCGACCACGGGAACGTCGCCGTCCAACAGGGCGATGAGGGTGGCCCACACGGGAACACCCCGCACGAAGTTCTTGGTGCCGTCGATCGGGTCGACGATCCATTGACGGGACCCGGTCGGCCGGTCCGTTGTGAACTCCTCCCCGACCACCGCGTCCTGCGGCCGGGCCACGGTCAGGCGGTCCCGGATGGCCGTCTCCACCGCCAGGTCGGCGTCGGACACCGGGGTGAGGTCGGGCTTGGCGGTGACCCGCAGGTCGGCCGCGCCAAAGCGGGGCAGGCTGATCTCGTCTGCGATGTCGGCAAGCTGGAGGGCAAGGCCCAGGTCCGGGTCCGTGTCGATGTCGATGTCGATGTCGGAGACCATCGGGTCACTGTAGAGGCGCCGGCCTACCCTGTCCGGACGGCCTCACCCTGCCGGACGGTCCGGCCGATCTGTTCGACGAACTCCGGCCAAAGGGATTCGGGCAGGTCGTGGCCCATGCCTGGATAGGTGATCAACCGGGCGCCGGGGATCGCGGCGGCCGTCGCCCGACCGCCGGACACGCCGATCAACGGGTCAGCCTCGCCGTGCAGGACGAGGGCGGGGACGGCGACCGCGGCCAGTGCCGCGGTCCGCTCGGGCGCGGCCAGCAGAGCCGCGAACTGCCGCGCGGTGCCCGCCGGGTCGTACCTGCGGTCGTAGGACTCCCCGATCCGACGGCGCAGCCGGTCCTGTTCGAACGGGTATCCGGTCGACCCGGTCCGCCGCCAGTTCTGCAGTCCGATCTCGATCGCCTCCTCCCTGGAGGCCGCCGCCTTCTGGGTGACCATCCGGCGGGCGATGTCCAGCCGCGGCCGGCCGACCCGCCGAGAGCCGGTGGTGGACGAGATCGAGGTCAGGCTGCGCAGCCTCGCCGGGTGATCCAGCGCAAGTTGCTGGGAGATGCATCCCCCCATGGAGACGCCCACGACGTGCATGCTCCGATGCCCGAGGGCGCCGATGAGGTCGGCGGTGTCCCGTGCCATGTCGGCCAGCACGTACGGCGGCCGACGACCGAGGAAGGCGGCCACCGGTCGTCCCGGCGGCAGGTCGTCAAGGTGGGTGGACAGCCCCGAGTCCCGGTTGTCGAAGCGGGTGACGTGGTGCCCGGCGTCGGCGAGCCGCTGGCAGAACTCGTCCGGCCAGGCCAGCATCTGCGTGCCCAATCCCATCACCAGCAGGACCGACACGTCGCGCGGATCCCCGAACGACTCGTTGGCCAGGGTCAGCCCGTTGGCCGGGGTGGTGCGGATCGGGGGCACCCGCTCATTGAAGCAACCGCCGCCGGCTGACAGGTCGGCCGCCCCGGGGGTCTACGCTTGAACGGCGGATTTGTCCGGTTACCAGCAGGGAGGCCGAGATGCCCGAGGTCCTGGCCAGCATCGCCGACCTGCTCGACGGCCTGGACGACATCGAACCTCTGCCTGATGTTCCGGGAGTGTCGGGTGCCCATCTCCGCCGCGGCCACCGAGACGGCCGACGGTACGTGGTGAAGTTCCTGAACTGGCGGGACGACTGGACCCAGCATGCATCCGGAGTGCTCGGCGGGCCGGTGGTCCCGCTGTGGCGGCGAGGAATTCTCGATCGGTTGCCCGATTGCATCAATCAGCCGATCGTCGGTGTCGCCATGGAGGGTTCGTGGGGCAGCTGGCGGACCGCGGTGCTGATGCACGACATCGGCGACTGGCTGATCCCGGGTTCGGACGAGCCGATCCCGCTGCGGATGCACCGCCTCCAGCTCACCCATCTGGCCACCATGCACGCCGCCCTCTGGGCGCCGGGGCCGGAGTTCGACGTGGTCCCGGAGATGCACCGGTACCTGGAGCTGTCGCCCTGGATGGCGCAGGCCGAGACCGCGATCGGCACCGACCACATCATTCCCCCGCTGGTGGAACGGGGTTGGCGACTGCTGCCACAGGTGGCGCCCCGCGCCGCGGCCGTGGTGTCCGATCTGGCGCTTGATCCGAGCCCGCTGGTGCGGGCGCTTGCCGACACCCCGACGACCTTCATCCACGGCGACTGGAAACTGGACAACCTGGGCCTGGACGGCGCGGACCGGACGGTGCTCCTGGACTGGGAGTTGCCGGGGATCAGCGCCCCGCTCGCGGACGTCACCTGGTACCTGGCGATCAACTGCCGGCGGCTGCCGCAGTCCAAGGAAGCGGCCATCGCCGACTACCGCTCCGCGCTGGAGGCATCCGGGGTGGACACCGAGCCGTGGTGGGATCGGCAGCTCGGGTTGTGCCTGCTTGGCACGCTTGTGCAGTTCGGCTGGGAGAAGGCACTCGGCGGATACGACGACGAACTGGCCTGGTGGGAGCGCAGGGCGCTCGACGGGGCCAAGTACCTGGGTGGATGACCAAGTACCTGGGTGGATGACCTTACCGATGGATGACGTCGCGGCCGCCTACGGTGCGTCGGCGGACGCCTGGACGCACGGACCGGAACAGGTGTACCGGCGGCTGGCGGACGCCATGCTGGTCCTCGCCCCCGTTCCAGTGGCCGGTGCGCGGGTCCTGGACATCGGCGCGGGGACCGGGGCATGCGTCCGCGCCGCGGTGGCGGCCGGCGCCCGGGACGTGGTCGCCACCGACCTTGCCCCGGCCATGTTGGCGGCACTGGGCCCGGGGGTGCCGCGGGTGGCCGCCCGCGCGGGCCTGCTGCCGTTCCGTGACGGCGCATTCGACCTGGCGACCGCGGCCTGCGTGCTCGGCCACCTGCCGGACCCGGTGACCGCCCTGCGGGAGGCACGCCGGGTCGCTCCGGCGCTGGCCGCAACGGCGTTCCGCAGCGGCTGGACGCACCCGGCGAAGGCGGCCGTCGACGAGGCGATGCTGGACTTCGGCCACTCGCCGCCGGCCTGGTATGTCCGGATGAAGTCCACCACCGAGCCGCTCGTCGACGACCCGGAGAATCTGCGAGCGCTCGCGGTGGCAGCCGGGTGGACGTCACCGGAGGTGACCGTGGTGCCGGTGCCGGCCGGACTGCACACGCCGGCGCGGATCGCGGCATGGCGTTTGGGCATGGCGCACCTGGCCCCGTTTCTAGCCTCGCTGTCGCCCGGCACCCGGGAACGGGCCACCCGCGCCGCCGAGGCAGCGGTGACCGGGATGGCCGACCCGGTCATCCCGCTGGTGGTGCTGGCCGCCCGTTGAGCCAGCCGTCGACCAGCCGGTCGACGTACCGGCGGAACACGTCCTCGTGCGGTCCGACCTGGCCGAGCAGGCGGACCGCACCGGCGCGGGCGCGCTCGATCCAGCTTCGCTCACCCATAGCAGCTCCGAGATCACCTGCCCACCACCATGATTCGAGCGCGATCGCGGCATCGGCCAGGTCCAGGTCGCGCGTCACGGCAGCCGCGTCGACCGGCTCGCCCAATGCCGCGGTCGCCCGGTGGCGCAGCAGCCGGGCCACCGACGTGTACCGCGGGATGCCGAGCGCGGCGGCTCCGGCGGCCAGCGCATCGGCGTGCTCCGACGCGGCCGCGGGGTCGCCAAGCAGCATCGCCAGCCGGCCCCGGAGCAGGATCGCCTTGAACCGCAGTCGCCAGCCGAAGACCAGGTCGCCGTCGAACCCGCCCTCGGCGACGTCCAGTCGCGCCGCCGCCTCGTCGGGGTCCCCGGCGACGATCGCGGCCTCCGCCAGGTCGAGCAGGGCAGCGATCCGCAGTTCTGGGGTGCCCATGCCGCGGCCGACCTCGAGCGCACCGAGGTGGGCGTCGACGCCCGCGGCGACCGCGCCGACGTTGCGCAGCACCCAGCCACCGAAGTTGGTGCCACGACCGGCGAATCGGGGAACCTCGCGTCGGGCCACCTCCTCGGTGTAGGCCTGGAAGGACTGCAGCGCCGCCGCCGGGCGCCCGGCCAGGGCGTGCGCGTGGCCGGTGAACAGCAGGCCGTGCAGGATCGCCGCCGTCGGACCGACGCCCACCGCCCGATCGGCCGTGCCGCCCACCGTGCGCAGCGCGGGACGCAGCAGAGCCAGCGCGTCGTCGGTGCGACTCTGGTGGGCGCGAAGGATTCCCAGCCACGCCATGGCGGTGATCCGGTCAGCCCCGGTGGCGGTGTCCGCCGCCCGGCCGAGCAGGGTCTGTGCGCCGGCGAGATCGCCGTCGGCGTGCCGCGTGCGGCCACCGATCATCAGGCATCGGGCGAGGACGGCCGGGTCGTCCGCGACCGCGGCCCCGTCGTCGGCCGCCTCCCGCGCGGCCGCGAACCGCCGATCGAAATAGGACGCCCACGCCCGCACCTCGAGGGCGACGGCCCCGGCATCGCCGGAGGCGTCCAGGTCCTCGAGGGCCTGTCGGTACTCACCGGTCAGCGTGCACAACCGGGCCCGCTCGATCAGCCGCGTCGGGCCCGGCCGTATCCGTACCGCCTCATCGAGCAGCGTCCGCGCGGTCGGGTGATCGAATCGGGCGGCGGCCCGGTCGGCGGCCCGGACGAGCCATTCGGCGGCCAGTTCGCGGTCACCGCCCGCCCGGGCGTGCCCGGCCACCGTCATCGGATCGGCACTTGTGCGACGGGCCAGGATCCGGGCGGCAGCCCGATGCCAGCCGGCCGCTCGCGCACCCAGCACGCCCGCGGCAAGGGCCTGCCGCACCAGGTCGTGCCGGAACGTCAGCGCCGGTCCGGACCCGACCACCAGGTGCCGATCGGCCGCCAGTTCCAGGTCGGCGAGCACGTCCATGACCGGTCGGCCGAGCACACCCGACAGCAGTTCCGGGTCCAGCTCTCCGCCGAGCACAGCGGCCGCGCGCAGCGTGGTGGCGGCCGGACCCATCGATCCCAGCCGTCGGGTCACCGAATCGACAAGTCCGGCCGGCAGTGCGTCGTCGTCGTCCTCGCGGGCCAGTTCGGTCAGCAGCAACGGGTGACCGGCCGTGCGGGCGAACAGGTTCTCGGCGCGCTGCGCACCGACCAGCTCGGCGGTGGCGTCCAGGTCAAGGGGTCCGAGCCGGATCCGCCGATGGCCGGAGAACTGTTCGCCCTCGCCCGGCCGGACGGCGACCACGACGCAGACGTCCATGGCCCGCCGGCCGACGAAGTCCACGAACGCGGCCAGCAGCTGACCCCCGAGGTAGGCATCGTCCAGGGTCAGCACGAGCGAGCCGGGTCCGGCAATCCGGGCCAGCACGTCGGCCAGCGCGGCGAACAGCACGCCGGGTTCCGGTGCCCCGTCGGCGGGCAGCGTGTGCTGGGTGGCGGGTGGGTCGGACGGGCCGGCGGTCCACTCCGGGACACCGGCCAACGCGGTGATCATCCGGCCGTACGGTCCGAGATCTGCCCGCCGGCCCGAGCGGCGCAGGTGGTCGGCCACCGGCATGATCACCGCGTCCAGCGGGACGGCATCGTCGTGCGGTCCACAGGTGCCCGCGAGCACCGTGTCGCCCGCGGCCCGCCGGGTGGCCACCCAGGCGGTGAGCAGGCTCGTCTTGCCGATGCCCGCCTCGCCCTCCAGAACGATCACCCGCCCATGCGGCTCACCGGCCCGGCGCGCCGCGTCGAGCGCATTCAGCTCGGTCTGCCTGCCGACGAGGGTGCCGGTCGGGGCCGGCGCTCCCGACGGAGCAGGTGCAACCGGCGGGCGAATCGGCGTCGGGCCCGGAACCGCGTCCGACTCGCCGCGCAGCAGCGCCGCGTACAACCGCTGGGTGTCGGCCGCCGGATCGACTCCCAGCTCGTCGGCAAGCCGGCGGCGGAATCGGTGATATTCGGTCAGCGCGGTCCCCGACCGGCCGGTGGCGGCCAGCGCAGCCATCCGGGTCGCGACGGCCGCCTCGTCGAACGGATCGATCCGCATCGCCCGGGCGGCGGTGTCGGCGGCCTCCGGCCACTGACCGGCGGCGGCGAACGCACCCATGCAGGCGTGCACGGCGGCGGCGACCAGCCGGCCTGCCTCGGCGCATCGATCGACCACCCACGGTGTCCGGCCCGACGCCACCGCACCGTCGGCGAGCAGGGCGAGCGCACGGACGGCGACCGACCCGGAGTCGCTCGGGTCGATCGCCCGCCGCCGGTTCACCTCCGCGGTGAGCCCGGCCAGATCGTCCAGGTCCAGCCGCCCGTAACGCAGCAGATAACCGTTGTCGTGGCGGCCGATCGCCGCCGGTCCGAGCACTGCGCGCAGCCTGCTGACCAGGACGGCCAGCTGGTCGGTGGGCCGAGCCGGCGGCCCGTCGGGCCACAACTCGTCGGCCAGCACCTCGATCGGAACCGGACGTCCCCGACCGATAGCCAGCAGCTCGAGCAGCCGGCGCGCCTTGCGGCTGCCGAAGTCGCGTGGATCCACCCCGTCGACGGCCAGGCCGCCCAGGACACGCACCGATATCGGGCCCACCTGCGCATCCAACCGCGCCACCGACCGACTGCAAACCCGCACTGCAAGGACGCTGCAAACCCGGCGACCACGCTGGTGAGGTCCAGCAGGCCACAACGGAAGGACCGCATCATGACGAGCACCGCGGAAACCGTCACCACCGCACCGGCGGCCGAGCGCAAGGCGTTCACCGGCCCCGACGAGACCCGGACCTTCGAACTCGGCCGGGTCGACCTGCTGCGCATCGGTGGCAGCGAGATCGGCCAGCTGACGCTGCACCCGGGGTGGCGCTGGTCCGACCACGTCAAGCCCATCGCCGGCACCGAGCTGTGCGAGGCCCCGCACTTCCAGTACCACGTGGCCGGCACCCTGCATGTGGTGATGGCCGACGGCACCGAGTTCGATGCGCACCCGGGCGACGTCACCGCGTTGCCGCAGGGCCACGATGCGTGGGTGGTCGGCGACGAGGACGTCGTGGTCGTGGACTGGTGGGGCGCCAGTAACTACGCGCGAGACTGATCCGGCCCGCTCGGCAGGACCGACCATCGCCGGGCGAACCGCGAGCCGTGGGTGCGGAGCAGCGGATGGGTATCGCGCAGGTAGCCACTGGTGGCCAGGCCCTGGTATCCGGCGGCGTCCAGCAGTCCGGCGATTCCCGTCGCGTCGAACCGGCCGGCGCCCGCCAGGTCCCGCAGAACCCGGTCGGTCGGCCAACGGTGCGGCGCGGGGTCGACGCCGGGCGCGAGATCCCAGGTGTCGGGGGCCGAGTGCCGGGTCAGCAGCCATGAACCGGAAAGCTCCCGGCGCAGCCGGCGCTCGCCGAGATCGAAGGCGGCCAATCGGTTGACGCCGACGACCAGGTCAGCGGTTGACAGCGGGCCGCAGGACGCGATCATCCGGGCGGCGATCCTGGGCACCAGGTCGTCGCGGCGGTCGAACGTCGTCGTCCGCGCACGGCGATCCCGCACCCGGCGCCGTGCCGCCTCCCGTGCCTCCACGTACTTGGTGTGCCCGCTGCCGAGGGTCACCGCCAATGCGCCCAGCGTCAGCGCCACCACGACCGGGCTGGTCAGCAGGCTGATGGCGCGATCTATCAGGTCTTCGTCGAAGATCAGCACCAGCATCGCGATCAGCAGCAGCACCCACAGCGCGCACAGCGATCGACCGGTCTCACCGGCCTTGGCCCGGTCGTCCGCCCTGGCGCCCGGCATGGTGGACACGACGAACGACCACCGACAGGCCACGGCGGTGCAGGTGGCGTGGATGGTGAACGCCAGCACGCCGACCAGCGACGCCTGGCGGCTCTCCGGATCCAGCACGGCGTTCCCACCGAGCACCGCGGCACTGAGCAGGTCGGTGATGACCACCAGGGCGAAGCCGACCCAACCCGCCTCGGTGGACACCGCCGATCCGAGCACGGCCAGCATCAACCCGACGAACAGCGCGCATCCCGCCACCACGTTGAACCATCCCGGCACGTCGCAGGCGCCGAGTGCGGCGAGGGCCAGGATTCCGACCACCGCGCCGACCATCAGGAATCGGCCGACGGTCGAGGCAACCGCGCCCTGGATCCGGCGGTGCCAGTTGGCATACATCCAGATCGACCTCTGCTGCCCGAATGCGACGACCCGGCGCATGGCGAAGATCGCCAGCGCCAGCGAGCCGAACCAGAGCAGCACCACCGCGGCGGCCCGCCCGGCCGAGATCACCTGATCCGCGGCGTCGCCCAGTTCGCCGGCCTCCAGCTCGACATCGATCGGGACGTCACAGCTGGACGAGGGCGGGCCGGCGAGCGCCAGCACGACCAGCAGTGCCGCAAGCATCGCGACCGCGCTGCGTACCAGGACGGACCAGCGACTGCGCCGCAGCGACCACCCGCGGGCATGCCAACGGACGTACGAGTACCGGAAGGCGCGAGCCGCACCCGCGATTCCCCCTGTGCCGATTCCCCGCGTGCCGCGCATCCGCGATCAACCGGTCGCGCCGGCGTCCACAATCACCCGTGCACCTTGGCATGCCACCGCGGACGGCTGCCAGCCGGCCTGCCGCCGGACCTGCAGGGTGTGTACAACTCCCGGAAGCCCGCACGCCGACCGGCTACCGTCGTGCCGACCCTGCCAACCGATCGGCCGGAGGACGGCAATGGCACCGCGGACCGCCACCGAGCACATCCAGGACGAGGTCCGCGAGCTGATCCGGCGCCGCGGCATCGACCCGGTGACCGACCACCGGTCGACCCGCCTGCTCATCGACGAGGTCGTCGCCCACTACGAGGAGCGCGTGCCGCTCTCCTCCCTGCCACCGCTGCTGGACCGGGCCGGCACCATCCGCCACGTCTTCGACTCCCTGGCCGGCCTCGGCCCGCTGCAGAAGTTCCTGGACGACCCTGCGGTCGAGGAGATCTGGATCAACCAGCCCGGACGGGTGTTCATCGCCCGCCACGGCCGGTCCGAACTGACCACGGTCGTGCTGTCCGCCCAGGACGTCAGGGACCTGGTCGAGCGGATGCTCAAGCCGTCGGGTCGGCGGCTCGATCTGAGCTCGCCATTCGTGGATGCCCTGCTGCCGGACGGCAGCCGGCTGCACGCGGTGATCCCGGACATCACCCGAGAGCACCTGAGCCTGAACATCCGCAAGTTCGTCGTCGCCGCCAACGGGCTGGACGACCTGGTCGCGCTCGGCACGGTGACCACGCACGCCGCCCGGTTCCTGGAGGGCGCGGTCGCGGCCGGGCTCAACATCATCGTCGCCGGCGGCACCCAAGCGGGCAAGACCACCCTGCTCAACACGCTCATCAATTCGATCCCGGCCCGGGAACGGGTGATCACCTGCGAGGAGGTCTTCGAGCTGCGGCCGAACCTGCCCGATGTGGTGGCCATGCAGACGCGCCAGCCCAATCTGGAGGGGCACGGCGAGATCCGGCTGCGCCGGCTGGTCAAGGAGGCGCTGCGGATGCGGCCGAGCCGGTTGATCGTCGGTGAGGTGCGGCAGGAGGAGTCACTGGACCTGCTGATCGCGCTGAACAGCGGCCTGCCCGGGATGTGTTCGGTGCACGCCAATTCCGCGCGGGAGGCGGTGGTCAAACTGTGCACGCTGCCCCTGCTGGCCGGCGAGAACGTCACCGATGCCTTCGTCGTCCCGACCGTCGCCACGTGCATCGACCTGGTCGTGCAGGTCGGGATCGAGCCGGACGGCTCGCGACGGATCCGCGAGATCGTCGCCCTCCCCGGGCGGGTCGAGGGCGGGGTGGTCGAGACCGAGGACATCTTCACCACCCGTGGCGGGAAACTCACACGGGCGCATGGCTTCCCACCGCACACGGATCGGTTCGCCCGGCACGGCATCGAACTGGTGGCGTTGCTGTCCGGCGCGGACTGAGACCGACTCGACATCACGGGAGCCGCACGTGCGGGGACGCGACGGCGCGGCGGACGGCCCACCCGATCGGCGAATGTCATCCTGTTCCCGCATTACCCAACCGATGCGGGACCGCGTCCGGCCCGCCAGTTGCCGACGAAAGGCTGACCGATGTTCAACGACAATGGGTCGTTCCTGATCGCCCTGCTCGAGTTCTTCCTGTTCTTCGCCTGGCTGATGTGCCTGTTCTGGATCTTCGGCGACATCTTCCGCAGCAGGGACCTGGGCGGTGTGGCCAAGACGTTCTGGGTGCTGTTCGTGATCTTCATTCCGTGGCTGGGTGTCCTGGTCTACCTGATCGCCCGTGGCAAGGGCATGCACGAGCGCCAGCTGGAGCAGATGAAGGAGATGCAGAAGGCACAGAACGAGTACATCAAGTCCGTGGCCGGCGCCTCGGCGACCAATCCCGCGGAGCAGATCGCCTCGGCGAAGAGCCTGCTCGACAGCGGGACGATCACCAAGGCCGAGTTCGACAGGCTCAAGGCCAAGGCCCTGGCCGGCTGATCCGGCCGGAGCCTGGAGTAAGGTGGCTGCCGACACGGGGTGCCCCGACCGGGGCTGAGAGAAGACCCGTTGAACCTGATCTAGTTCGTACTAGCGAAGGGATTGTCGGTTCATGCGCACCCGCCTGCGGCGCGCCCCGCTCGCGGCGGCTCTCGTCCTGATCGTCGGCCTGGTCGCCGGATGCGCCTCGAACTCGTCCGCGAGTCCGTCGACGGCCGGATCCCCCGAGGCTCCGGCGGCACAGCGGACCCCTGTTCGGTTCGCACTCGACTGGACACCCAACACCAACCACACCGGGCTGTTCGTGGCGATGCAGCAGGGATGGTTCGACGAGGCCGGCATCGACGTGCAGATCCTGCCGTTCAACACTGCGCTGCCCGAGACGATCGTGGATGCCGGCAACGCCGAGTTCGGGATCAGCTTTCAGGACTCCACGTCGGCCGCACAGGCATCCGGCGCGGACATCGTGTCGGTGATGGCGGTGCTGCAGCACTGGGCCACGGCGATCGGCGTCCGGGCCGACCGCGCCGACCTGACCTCGCCCAAGGATCTGGACGGCAAGACGTACGCCGGGTTCGGCGGACCGACCGAGGAGCCGCTGTTGCGCACGGTCATCCGCGACGCAGGCGGCACCGGTGAGTTCACCACCGTCACCCTCGGCACGTCCGCGTACGAGGCCCTCTATTCCGGCGACGTCGACTTCACCATCCCCTTCCTGGCGTGGGAGGGCATCGAGGCCGAGCACAACGGCACGCCGATGAGGTACTTCAAGTACACCGACTACGGCTTCCCCGACGCGTACTCCATCGTGGTCATCGGCGACCGGAGTTGGCTCACCGAGCACCCAGAGGCGGGTCGCGCATTCGTGCAGGCGCTGCAACGCGGGTACCAGTTCGCCGCCGACCATCCGGACGAGGCCGCACGGATGCTCATCGACGCGAACCCAGGGGCGTTCACCGACGAGTCGCTGGTGACCGAGAGCCAGCGGCTGCTGTCCTCGCAGTACATGAAGAACGTGGACGGCACGGTCGGCCCGCAGACCCTGCAGCAATGGTCCGCGTACGGAAAGTTTCTGTACGACAACGGATTGCTGGTCGGACCCGACGGGCACCCGTTGGCCGCGGAACCGGACTTCTCGACGTCGTTCACCGACGAGTACCTGGGCCGATGACGATCAGATCGGAATCGGCGCGGCGCACCGCAGACCCATCACCGGGGCCGGTGGTGGCGGCGGCGGTCCCGTCACGTCCCGAACGGGTGCCGACGCCGGGCGGCGCGCGGTGGCGTCGGACCGTCCGCGCGGTCGGGCCGGCCGTCGGCATCGTCCTGCTGCTGCTGCTCGCCTGGCAGCTCGCGGTGCAGGTCAGCGGGGTACGCCCGCAGATCCTGCCGTCGCCCCTGCGGGTCGCCGAGCAGGGTTGGCTGGACCGAGGCGACCTGCTCGTCCACGGCGTATCGACGTTGGAGGTCACCCTCGTCGGATTCGCCGTGTCCCTTGCGATCAGCTGGGCGGTGGCGGTCACCGTCGACTTCGTGCCGTGGTTGCGGCGCGCACTGGTGCCGCTGCTGGTGGGATCGCAGACGCTGCCGATCATCGCGATCGCGCCCTTGATGATCATCTGGTTCGGCTTCGGGCTGCTGCCCAAGGTGCTGGTGATCGTCCTGACCACCTTCTTCCCGGTGGCGATCGGCCTGATCGAGGGCTTCGCGAGCGCGGACCGGGACACCGGACGGCTCCTGGCCTCCATGGGTGCAACACGATGGCAGCAGTTTCGCTACCTGCGACTGCCCGGCGCGATGCCCCGCTTCTTCACCGCGCTGCGGATCGGTATCACCTACGCCGTAGTGGCCGCGATCTTCGCCGAGTACGTCGGCGCCACCAGCGGCCTGGGCATCTATATGAGCATGCAGAAGAACTCGTTCCGGACCGATCTCGTGCTCGCCGCCGTGGCTCTGGCTGCCGTGCTGTCGATCGCGCTGTTCGCGCTGACCTACCTGGTGGAACGGGCGGTGTGCCCGTGGCACCACCGGGCGCGGGCGGGCGGGAATGGCTGACGCCGGGCGCCTCCTGGTCACCGGCCTGCGCAAGGCGTTCGGCACACCGGGCGGCTCGCTACCGGTGCTGGACGGGATCAGCACGACGATCGAACGCGGCGAGTTCGTCACCGTCATCGGCCCCAGCGGATGCGGCAAGAGCACGCTGTTCAACGTGCTGGCCGGGCTCGAGGTCCCCGACTCCGGAACCGTCCACCTCGACGGCCGCGACATCACCGGCACGGTCGGCCATTGCGCCTTCATGCCGCAGCGGGACCTGCTCATGCCGTGGCGGACCATCCTGGACAACACCGTGCTGGGCCTGGACGTGCAGGGAGTCCCTCGGGCCGACGGCCGGCGGCGGGCCGCTGAACTGTTCGAACAGTTCGGTCTGAACGGATTCGAGAACGCCTATCCCGGCGAGCTGTCCGGCGGCATGCGGCAGCGGGCCGCGCTGCTGCGCACGGTGGTACAGGACCGGGAGATCGTCGCCCTCGACGAGCCGTTCGGCGCCCTCGACTCGCTCACCCGCACCGACCTGCAGGGCTGGCTGCAACGGGTGTGGCGGCAGCACGGCTGGACGGTGCTGATGATCACCCACGACATCCGGGAGGCGATCTACCTCGCGGATCGGGTGCTGGTGCTGTCGCCGCGGCCGGCGACGATCGTGCGCGACCTGATGGTCCCGGTCCCCCGGCCCCGGGACCTGCGCGTGGTCACCTCACCGGAGTTCGTGACGCTGGAGGCGCAGCTGCTGGAACTGCTCCACTCCTCCGCCCTCGCCGAGGGGTGAGGGCGTCAATCCAGTTCGTCGAGCGACCGGACCCCGCCCGGACCGTTGGCCGTCCTGGCCTCGATCGCCGCACCGATCACGCCGCGCAGATCCGCACCGACGTTGGCGGCGATCGACGCCGACACCGCGCCCAGCACGAACGGGGCGTCCACGATCACCACCCGTCGGGCCTGCTCCGGCTCCAGGAACTCGACGGCGGTCTCCGCGGTCAGGTATCCGCTGCCCAGGTCGTAGAGCAGGACCGCGCCGTCGCCCGAGTCGGCCTCCGCGATCGCAGCCGTGATCAGGTCGAACGACGTACCGACCGACCCGTCCTCCAGACCCCCGGCCGGGCGGATGGTCACGTTCGGTGCCATCTGCCCGGCCACCTCGGCCAACCCGGCCGCCAGCCGGGCGCTGTGCGAGACCAGGACTATGCCGACGGTCACGAGCCGACCGTCACGACGGATCGGCGGCGTCGGCCAGCGCGGTCAGCAGGTACCCGGTGCTGGTCGCGCCCGGATCCTTGTGACCGATGGACCGCTCACCCAGGTAGCTGGCGCGGCCCTTGCGGGCCTGCAACGGGATCGTCGCCTCTGCCCCGATCGTCGCGTCCTTCGCGGCCGCGCGCAGCACCGCCGCGACGTCCCCGCCTGCGTCCGCCGCCGCCCGGGCCGCGTTGACCGCCGGGGTCAACGCGTCGACCATCGTCTTGTCCTCGAGTTCGGCCTTCCCCCTGGCCACCACGCCATCGCGGCCTGCGGTCAGCGCGACGACGACGGCCTGGGCGTCCAGCGTCGGAAGGTCCTTGACGGCCGTGGCGGCCCGCAGGAACGCGGTGCCGAACAGCGGCCCGGACGCTCCGCCCACTGTCGAGATGAGCGTGGAGGCAACCAGTTTCAACACGGCCGCGGGAGTGTCGAACTCGGTGTCCGGCAGCTTGGCGAGCACCGCGGTGAACCCGCGGGACAGGTTCTCACCATGGTCGCCGTCGCCGATGTCCCGGTCGAGCCTGGTCAGCTCGACCTTGTGCTCGGCGATGGTCGCCGCCACCGCGCGGATCGCGGCGACCGTGGTCGAGGCGTCGCACGTCATCGGCTCACACGCCCCAGCGCAGCGCCGGCGTGTGCACGGGTGCATCCCACAGCTCGGTCAGTTCGCTGTCCAGCTGGAGCAGGGTGATCGACATGCCCTGCATCTCCAGGGAGGTGATGAAGTTGCCGACCAGGGACCTGGCGACGGTGATACCACGCTCGCCGAGGAACGCGCGGGCAGAGTTGTAGGCCAGGTAGAGCTCGATGAGCGGGGTGCCGCCCATTCCGTTGACGAACAGCAACGTCTCGTCGCCGGACTCGAAGGGCAGATCCTCGACGATCGCCCCAAGAAGAGTGGCCACGATCTCGTCGGCCGGGAGCAGCTTGACCCGCTCTCGGCCGGGCTCGCCGTGAATGCCGATACCGATCTCCATCTCGTCGTCGGCCAGGGTGAAGGACGGCTCGCCCGAATGCGGCACGGTGCACGGGGTCAGCGCCATGCCCATCGATCGGACCCGGCTGTTGACCTTCTGCGCGACGGCGGTGACCGTGGCCAGGTCGTCGCCGCGCGCCGCGGACGCGCCGGCGATCTTCTCCAGGAGCACGGTGCCGCCGACGCCACGTCGTCCGGCCGTCCAGGTGGAGTCCTTGACCGCCACGTCGTCGTCCACCACCACGCTGGTGACCTCGATGTCCTCGGCTGCCGCGAGTTCGGCGGCGGTCTCGAAATTGAGCACGTCGCCGGTGTAGTTCTTCACGATGTGCAGCACGCCGGCGCCGCCAT
>CAYZBB010000060.1:0-33791 GCA_964476495.1 uncultured Actinomycetes bacterium
TGCAGAAGTACAAGGAGCTGCAGGACATCATCGCCATCCTGGGCATGGACGAGCTCTCGGAGGAGGACAAGCTCACCGTCGGCCGCGCCCGCCGGATGGAGCGGTTCCTGGGCCAGAACTTCTTCGTGGCCAAGCAGTTCACCGGCCAGGACGGGTCGTACGTCGAGATGGACCACACCATCGAGTCGTTCGACGCCATCGCCAAGGGCGAGTACGACAACATCCCCGAGCAGGCGTTCCTCAACGTCGGCGGCATGGACGACGTACTGGCCAAGGCGAAGACGCTGTAACGGTCCTCGTTCCTGTCGCGGCGGCGGCCGCCTCCGACCCGGTGTCGGCGGCGGCCGCCGTTTCGCATGCCGAGTGCGCGAGGTGGCGCACGGCACATGACCGCTGGACGGGCGGCTCGGGTCCGACGCGAAGCCGGGGGCGCCGGTCGGCTAGACTTCGCACGGGCTCGGCCCCGATGGCGGTCCTGTTGAGCACGCCGGCCGCACGGCGTGGGCAGGTGGCGCGGTCCTGATGGGCGTCATCGGCGAGCGGGGCAGCATCGACAACGAGCGGAAGGCCGGCCCGTGGCAGAGATTCAGGTTCATCTGGTTGCCGTCGAGCGAGAGCTGTGGTCCGGGCCCGCGCAGTTGGTGGTGGCCCGAACCGTTGACGGCGACATCGGTGTGATGGCTGGGCATTCGCCGTTGCTGGCGCAACTGCGCGAGGGGTACGCCGCGCGGATCGTCGAGCCGGACGGCAACGTTCTGGGCGTGGCCGTGCACGGTGGGTTCCTCTCCGTCACCAAGCAGGGTGTGTCGATCCTCGCCGAGGACGCGGAACTGTCGCACGAGATCGACGTGACCAAGGCGCGCGCGGCGTACGAACGGGCGAAGGCCAGTGGCGGCGACTCCGCCGACACCGCGGCCGAACTGCGTCGAGCCCAGGCTCAGTTGCTGGCCACCGGCAACGACATCTGACGCGCGACCGGCCGAACCCACCGTGGAGCTCGCATCGCTGGCCCAGATCCTTGGTTTGGTGGTGCTTGTCGTCGTCGTTCTGTCCATCTCCGTGATCGCACTGCGACGCTCCGTGCTCATCCGCTCGGGCGCGATCGATGTCAGCTGGCGCCGGACGCTGCGGCCGGACGGCAGCGGATGGGTTCTGGGCCAGGGCCGCTATCGCGGCAACGAACTGCTGCTGTACCGCGCATTCTCGCCGTTGCCCGGGTCGTCCCGGCGGCTGCACCGTGAATCGCTGACGCTCGGCGCACGGCGCGGACCGGTCGGCACGGAGCCCGACCTGCTGCCGGTGGGAGCAGTGATCGTTCGATGTACCGACGGCGGTGCGGACATCGAACTGGCGCTGGCGGAGGAAGCCCTGACCGGTTTGCGATCCTGGCTCGAGTCCATTCCGCCGGCCAGCCGGTCCGTCCGGCTCTTCCACCGGGGAGCCCGAAAACCCCTGTAGCGGCCCATCTCTCCGCCGCCCGACGACCGCCGCCCGCCCACATCAACGCTCCCGATCACCTCCGGGAACCCACAGCACATCCCCGTTCGGATTCGCCGTGCGAGCGAGGATGAACAGCAGGTCCGACAGCCGGTTCAGGTACGTGGCGGCAAGCGGGTTGCTTCCGTCCGGATCGGTCTGGCGCAGGGCCCAGGCGCTGCGCTCCGCGCGCCGGGCCACCGTCCTGGCCACGTGCAACAGAGCGCCCGCTGCCGTCCCGCCGGGCAGGATGAACGAATTCAACGGCCGCAGATCCGCGTTGAGCGCGTCGCAGTCGGCCTCCAGCCGATCGACGTAGTCCTGGGTGATCCGCAGTTCGTGCGGTTGCGCCGCGCGGTCCGCACGGATGGGCGTGGCCAGGTCAGCGCCGAGGTCGAACAGTTCGTTCTGGACCCGTCGCACGATCGCGGCGACCGGTTCCGCCGGCGACCCGAGCGCGACGACCGCGCCGAGCGCCGCGTTGGTCTCGTCGCAGTCGGCGTAGGCGACCAGCCTCGGATCGGTCTTGTGCACTCGGCTGAAATCGGCCAGACCGGTGGTGCCGTCGTCGCCCGTCCTCGTGTAGATGCGGGTCAGGTGCACGGCCATGAACCCACCCTACGGGCGGCGGCACCGGCCGCCGGCGTGCGGACGCGTCCTGACCGTTCCTTGCGGGTCGGCCATGCCGGTTACAGTGCCTGGCGTGGAACGCTTCCTGGTCACCGGTGGGTCGCGCCTGGCCGGCACGGTGCGGGTGGCCGGGGCCAAGAACAGCGTGCTGAAGCTGATGGCCGCCGCCCTACTGGTGGAGGGCACCACCGAGATCGCCAACTGCCCGGAGATCCTGGACGTGCCGTTGATGGCCGACGTGTTGCGCGGGCTGGGCGCCGAGGTGACGTTGCACGGCGATGCGGTGGCCATCACCACCCCGGCCGACCTGTCCTACCGCGCGGACTTTCCGGCGGTCGGCCGGTTGCGCGCATCGGTGTGCGTGCTCGGCCCGTTGATGGGCCGCTGCCGGCAGGCGCACGTCGCGCTGCCCGGTGGCGACGCGATCGGTTCGCGGCCGCTGGACATGCACCAGTCCGGCCTGCGGGCGATGGGGGCCAGCATGAGCATCGAGCACGGCCGGGTGGTCGGCTCGGCCGCCCGGCTGCGTGGCGCGATGATCGGTCTGGACTTCCCGAGCGTGGGCGCGACCGAGAACATCCTGATGGCGGCCGTGCTGGCCGACGGAACCACGGTGATCGACAACGCGGCGCGGGAACCGGAGATCATCGACCTGGCACAGTTGCTGATCCAGATGGGGGCACGGATCGACGGCGCCGGCACGGCGACCATCACCATCGAGGGGGTCGACCGGCTGCATCCGACCAGCCACCGCACGGTCGGCGACCGCGTGGTCGGTGGCACCTGGGCATACGCCGCGGCCATCACCCGGGGGTCGGTGCGCATCGAGGGCGTCGATCCCGCGTTCATGACCGCGCCGCTGGAGCGCCTGTCCAGCGCCGGCGGACAGATCGAGACCGAGCCCGAGGCGGTCACCGTGACGATGCCCGGCCGCGCCAGGGCGGTCGACTTCATCACCATGCCCTACCCCGGATTCCCGACGGACCTGCAGCCGATGGCGCTGGCCCTGGCTGCGGTGGCGGACGGCCATTCGCTGATCACCGAGAACGTGTTCGAAGCGCGCTTCCGGTTCGTCGACGAGTTGATCCGGATGGGCGCCGACGCCCGCACCGACGGGCACCACGCCTCTCTGCGCGGCCGTGAGCAGCTCTCCAGCGCGCCGGTGTGGGCGACCGACATCCGCGCGGGCGCCGGGCTGGTGTTGGCCGGTCTCGCCGCCGACGGCGTCACCGAGGTGCACGAGGTCTTCCACATCGACCGGGGTTACCCGCATTTCGTCGAGGACATCAGCAAGCTCGGCGGGCGGATCGAGCGGGTCGGGTCCGACGAGGACGCCTGACCGGTCATCGGTAGGGTGTCCGGGTGCGTCTGGTGGTGGCTCGGTGCTCGGTGGACTACGTCGGCCGGTTGACCGCCCATCTGGACACCGCGGTTCGGCTGCTGATGGTCAAGGCCGACGGCTCGGTTCTGGTGCATGCCGACGGCGGTTCCTACAAGCCCCTGAACTGGATGTCGCCGCCGTGCCGACTGGTCGAGCAGGACGGCAGCTGGACCGTCGAGAACAAGGCGGGCGAGCGGCTCCTGATCACGCTGGACGAGGTGCTGCACGACTCGTCGCACCACCTGGGAGCCGACCCCGGGTTGGTCAAGGACGGGGTCGAGGCGCACCTGCAGCTTCTGCTGGCCGAGCATGTCGGCACGCTGGGTGAGGGCTGGACGCTGGTCCGCCGGGAATACCCGACCCCGATCGGCCCGGTCGACCTGATGTGCCGGGACGGCGGGTCCGCGGTGCTGGTCGGCGCCGGCCAGGTCGATCTCGATGGCGATCTCGACGGCGACGGCGATGGCGACGGCACCGAGGAGATCGGCTCCGGCCGGCCCGGCTACGTCGCGGTCGAGGTCAAGCGCCGCGCGACCATCGACGCGGTGGAGCAGCTCAGCCGCTACCTGGCCTATCTGAACCGGGACCCGTTGTTGTCGCCCGTCTCCGGGGTGCTGGCCGCACAGACCATCGCCCCGCAGGCCAGGACTCTCGCTCAGACCCGCGGCATCCGGTGCGTCGTGCTGGACTACGACCTGCTGCGCGGCATCGAGCCGGACGGCACGCTGTTCTGATCGCGTCGATACCGCTTCCGGTGATGTTCGCGGTCGGCGGACGTGGGACGACCGGTTCGGCCGAGACCCTGCACTAGCCTGAACGACGACGCGCCCGGCGGAACCGGGCGGTGAGTCGATGATGGAGGTCTGGCGTGGACGTCAAGATCGGTGTGACTGACACCGGGCGTGAGCTGGTGGTCAGTTCGGCATCCGACCCCGACGAGATCCAGGCGCAGGTCGCCGAGTCGTTGAAGGATCCCGGCGGCACGCTGGTGCTGGTCGACGAGAAGGGTCGGCGGGTGATCGTTCCGTCGGCCAGGATCGGATACGTGGAGATCGCCCCGGCGGACAGCCGCCGGGTGGGGTTCAGCTACTCGCCCTGACCCGCGAACAAGGGTCGGTCCTGGCGCGGGAAGCGGGAGATACCGCGCCACATCAGCGTGGACAGCAACTCGATGGCCTCGGTGCGGGAGACGTGCGGCGACTGCTGGATCCAGTAGCGTGCGCTGACCTGGGACAGGCCGACCATTCCCGATGCCAGCAACCGCGCCCGCTCGACGTCGACCCCGGTATCGGTGGTGATGGTCTCGGTGATCGCCGAGATGCACTTGTCGGTCGCCCGCTCGACGATCCGCTCGACCTCGGGTTGGCCACGAAGATCCGATTCGAAGATCAACCGGTACGCCTGATCGTTGTCGGCGACGAAAGTGAAGTACGCGGCCACCGCGTTGTCGACCCGCACATGGTTGTCCGTCGAGGCGCGCAGGGCCTCGCGGACCAGTCGGACCATTTCGTCGGCGGACTGACCCAGCAACGCCACGTACAGCTCCAGCTTGGACGGAAAGTGCTGGTAGAGAACGGGTTTGCTGACGCCGGCGGAGACGGCGATGTCGTCCATCGCGGCCGCGTGATAGCCCTGGGTGACGAACACTGCCTTCGCCGCGGCCAGCAGTTGGGCGCGCCGGGCGGACTTGCTCAGGCGTGGCGTCACCCTGGTCGCGTCGGTCATCCGGCCTGAGTCCCTTCTCGTCCGCCCGGGCTCACCCTACGCGGCCGCCGGTGCCACCCCGGACCTGCGCGGTCAGGCGGGTGTACGGACATGGCCGGGCAGTCGAGGCATGGTCGGGCACACGGAACTCAGCGACCGTGCCGCAACGGAACGTCGTCGTAGTTGCCCACCACGATCGAGGCGACGGCGTCCAGGGACGGACCCGACAGGTAGTTGGCCTCCTGGTGATGCAGGCGCAGGTCGGCGAAGGTGTTGCCGACGGAGCTGATCAGCGGGCCGAACATGCCACCGAACCGGATGTCGAAGTCGGGTGCGTTCGAGGGCACGTCCAGCAGTCGGGCGCCGAAGTCGGCGTCGGCCGGATCCGGGCCGAAGGGGCTGGGCTGCAACGGGTTGGGCAGCAGACCCTCCGAGAAGACGCTCGCCAGGGTGTCGGTGATCCGCGTGGTGATCGGGTCGTCGTCGTGCGCGGCGACCCAGACGTGCTCCGGGGTCAGGCCCGGGTAGTCGGCGGCGGATCGGACGTCGATGCCCGCGCCTGGTGAGCCCAACAGCACCAGGTCGTCGAATCCCGCCCCCCGGGCAGCCGCGGCGGACACCGTCGTCGAGCCCATCGAGAAGCCCATGCCGACGAACCGCGCGTCGTCGGGAGCCCACGCGCGGAAGGTCGCCAGGTCGTCCACGAGAAGCTGACCACCGGCCCGCGCGTGCAGGTCGTTGACCGCGGCCGCGGTGTTCTCCACCATGCTCAGGGGCGCCATCGGCGAACCGCCGAACGCTGCGAGCGGGACCTCGTAGCCGTACCAGGCGATCACGGCGGTGTTCTCGTGCGGCGCGAGTTCGCTCGTACGCGTCCGTAGCGACTCCAACCCGACGATGCCGTCGGACATGTCGGTGAGCGAGCTGGACACACCCGGCGCCATCGTGACCACCGTGTCGGCCGTCGTGATGTCACCGATCCCGATGGCCGCCCGACCCTGGCTGGTCGCGCCGGCCGACTCGTAGATCAGCAGCTGCGCATCGGGGCCGGCAAGGTCCAGTGCGGCCCGCACACCCATCGCCGCGGCCACCACCGTGATGTCGGCGGATGCCAGGTCGGCGGCCAGGCGGTCGAGGTTTTGCTGGTCGATCCGTTCGGGTCCGACGCCATCGGCAGCCACGCCGGGAACCGTCCCGGCCGCACCGCCCGCCGCCGTAGGCAGCGCAGCAGTCGCCAGATCGACAGGCTCTGCGGGGTCGGCCCGGAGCGCGTCGGCCAGGGTCTGCAACATCCCGTCGTTGCGGCCGCGCAGGTCCCGCACGGTGTCCGACAGCCCGCCGACGGCCTCGGTCACCTCGGCCAGCCGGCCGTTGGTGCAGGCCCAGGTCAGCAGGTCCTCGCCGGGCGGCCAGCCGGTGCCGCGGATCCGGGTGACCGCCCGGGCCAGCGCGGCGTGGGCCGATGTCCGGGCCGATTCGAGCACGCCGACCACCTCGCGGGCAGCGTCGATCTGACGGCCCAGGACGTCTCGTGCCGACAGTCCCGCGCGCCGTTGTCGCTCGACGGCCTGCCGTGGGGCCGGGCTGGACCAGCCGCCGCCCAGCAGAGGCAGGGCCTCGGCCAACACATCCGATCCCGCCGACAGGGCATGTCGTGCCGTTCCGGTCAGCGTGCACCAGGCGCGCAGCGCGCCGACATCCACCGCCACCAGCTCGTCGGCACCCGACACCGGATCGTCGTGACCCAGCCGCGTGGCGGCGTCACTGATCGCCCGACGGGCGGCCGGATCGTCCCCGGTCGGGGTCATCGTGGGCCGTCGATCAACGTCGACTCGGCGAACTCGAATCCATCTGCCGCGATCCGCAGCCGGTCCGACATCTCCCGGCTGAGCGTCGCCATGCCTGCCTTCGCGTCCTGCGCGCGATCGAGCCGGTCACGGGTCCTGACCACCACCTCGCGGGCCGGTGTCGACGGCCCCAGGCTTCCGTCGGTCAGCGGGCAGGGTTCGCGGTGCAGTCCGGTCGGCCCGGTGAAGGCCGCGGCCGCCCGGTCGACGACGCTCGCCGCCTGCCTGATCAACGCGCTGTCCACCGCCAATGACGCGGTGTCCGATCCACTCATCGCTCATGTCCTCCCCGAGGCCGTGGTGTCCGACTCAGCGTGGCGCCCGACGGATCGGTGGGCCAGCTCGTCCGGGCCGGGTGTGGACGGAATTCGGACATGTGGACAGGTGCCCCGAGGAATGCCTGCGGCAGTCGGGTGGCCGAGTGCAGGATGGTGGAATGACGGCGCTCCCCTCCTGGCAGGTCAGCGGCCCACGCGCCCGCGACGAGCTCGTCCACTGGTCGGATGCGAGGCTGGAGGACGGCGAGCTGGGCACCATCCCGGCGCTCGACGGACCGCCGCCGCCCGGCCGTACCCGCCTGATCGACGGCGGCGGGGTGAATGTGCGCTGCGCACCGGGACCGTTCGATTCCAGTCCGGCGTGGTACGTGCACGGACTTGGCGGTTCGTCCAACGATTGGACGAGACTGGCCGCCGCACTCGCGCCTCGGGCGACCGGATACAGCCTCGACCTTCCCGGTAGCGGTCGTTCCGATCCGCCGCCGGGTCGTCGCCACTCACCGGCCGCGGACGCGCGGGTGGTGGCCCGCACCGTCGAGCGGGTTTCGGGCGGCCCGGTGCATCTTGTCGGCAATTCCTACGGCGGGATCGTGGCGACGGTGATGGCCGCCTCGCGTCCCGACCTGGTCCGCACGTTGACGCTCCTCGCGCCGGCCGTTCCGGACCTGCGGCTCACCCGTGATCGCGGAGCGGACCCCCGGTTGGGTCTCCTGCTCATGCCTGGGACGGCCGGCGTGGCCCACCGTCGGCTCGCCGCGATTGCGCCGATGGCCCGAGCCAGAGGAATGGCCCAGATGTGCTTCGGTCACCCCGAGGCGATCACCGATGCGCAGTTCGCCCGTGCGGCCCGAGAGCACGCCTGGCGTACGGCGCTGCCATGGGCACACGAGACGACCGTCGCCACCCTGCGCGGTCTGATGCGGGACCATCTGCGACCCGGTGGGCGCTCCTTCACTGCGCTGGCCGCCAGGATCGTCGTGCCCACGCTGGTGGTCTGGGGCACCCGCGACCGTCTCGTGGACGTCCGGTTGGCCCGGCGGACCGCGAGCGCCTTCCCGGACACCCGATTGCTGGTGTTGGCCGAATGCGGACATGTGCCGCAGATGGAACAGCCCGAGCAGACGGCAAGGGCCATGGCCGCGCTGTGGCAGGACGCGTCGGGCCGGTCCCGAGACCGATTGACCCGACCGCCGAACCATGATCGCCCGGGCGCGCCGCCGCAGGGGAACCGGACCCCTGTGGCAGCCTCGTAGCGTGACGTGGGAATCGGGCGGTCCCCGCCGACCGGAAGGCACCGACGGTGCCGGGTCACCGGATCCCAGCTCGGCGTACGGGTGGTCGCGTTCGTACGGACGGGATTCGCGGCCGGCATCCGGTCGGAGCGGACGGGCCGGATCCGCGCGGTCCGATCCCACGGATGCCGTGCCGCGGTCGCCGGAGCCGGGTTCCGGCCGGACGAGTCGGGAGCGTCTCGAATCTGAACCTCCAGGCCGGCCAGCCGGGCCGCCGTCGAGCCGCCGGCAACCGGGATCGTATGGGAGCACCTCTCTCTCGTCCTCCTCACTCTGGGACGATGACGGATCGTCGTCCATCCACGCCGACGCCGGCCGGTCCCGCGTCCGGCGGACCTCCAGACTGCGAGGGGACTCGACGCGCTCGGCCCAGGCGTCGGGTGCCGAGGGCCGGCAACAACCGGAGCGGCGCGGCTACGGCTCGCCGGGGGCGTCGGCCGCCGGCGCACCGCCCGGCGCTCGAGCCGGCCGGGGGAGCGGCACCGACCTGTCCGCTCGAACGGCCGCCTCGACCGATCGGCGGTCCGAAAACCCCCGTGACTCCGGCCGATCCCGCAAGATCGGCACCGACGGGCGGCGGAGTCCGGCACAACGCGAGTCGGGCCGGCGTGCGTCGTCGCGAACCGGAGGTCCGCCGTCGAATCGGGACGGGGGAGCTGCGCCGGGCGGTGGCTCCCGCGGACGCCCCCCGACGCGTGCCGTGCCGCGCCGGGGTCGCAGCTGGCGGCTGATCGCGATCCCGGTCCTCGCGTTGTTGACCTTGTTCGTCTTCCTGCCCACCGCCGAGGACGGTTCGACCACGGCAGCCGGGGCGAGTACTTCCACAAGCACGACCCGCTCCAGCACCGTCGGCAGCGGATCGGCCTCGACTCGCAGCCTCAGCGCGTCGACCTTGTCGTCCGTTCCCGACGCGATCGATCAGGGCCTCGACGGCGGGCTTGCCGCGTCGATCACCGCTGGAGCGCTCCCGGACGGTGCGGATTTCGTCCCGGCCGGGGCCGGGACCTGGCACGTGGTGCCGGGCACCGCACCGACGGTCGGCACCGGGTCGAGGGCGCTGACTTACACCGTCGAGGTCGAGGACGGCCTGCAGGCGGGCGAGCAGGACAAGGAATTCGCTGCCTTCGTGGACGCCACCCTGGCCGACCCGCGCTCGTGGATCGGCGACGGGCAGGTGAGTTTCACCAGGATCGACAACGGGGACCCCGACATCCGGATCTCCCTGACCAGCCAGTTGGCCATCCGTGCGCCGGACAACTGCGGGTGGGACATCCCGCTCGAGGCCTCGTGCTTCAACGGCTGGATGGACCGGGTGCTGATCAACGACGCCCGGTGGGTGCGGGGTGCGATGTCCTACAACGGGAACATCGACGCGTACCGCGCGTACGCGATCAATCACGAGGTCGGTCACGCACTGGGCAATCGTCACCAGCCGTGCCCGGCGAACGGGTCGCCGGCGCCGATCATGATGCAGCAGTCGTGGAGCACGTCCGACAACGATCTTGCGATGTTGGATCCGCAGACCATTCCGGCCGACGGGAACGTGTGTGTGGCCAACCCGTATCCGTTCCCGGATGCCACCGCGACCCCGGTCCCGACCGAGTCGCCGTCCCCGGCCGGCTGAATCCAACCGCGGCGGCGGGAAGATCCGCCGGCCGTGCGCCGTTGTGGCTGAGGCAGACTGTGGTCCGTGCACAAGGAGAATTCGGTGACATTGCCCCCGCTGGTCGAGCCGGCTGAATCGTTGACCAAGGCCGAGGTGGAGCGGTACTCGCGCCATCTGATCATCCCGGACGTCGGGATGGTCGGACAGAAGCGGCTCAAGAACGCCAAGGTGCTCGTGGTCGGGGCCGGAGGCCTTGGTTCGCCGGCCCTGCTGTACCTGGCCGCGGCCGGCGTGGGCACGCTGGGCATCCTGGACTTCGACACCGTGGACGAATCGAACCTGCAGCGCCAGGTGATCCATGGGCAATCCGATATCGGCAAGTCCAAGGCGGTGTCGGCCGCGGAGTCGATCGCAGAGGTCAACCCGCTTGTGACAGTGGAGCTGCACACCGAGCGGCTGGACTCGGGCAATGCGCTGGAGATCTTCGAACCGTACGACCTGATTCTGGACGGCACCGACAACTTCGCGACGCGGTATCTGGTCAACGACGCCTGCGTGCTGCTGGGCAAGCCGTACGTGTGGGGCTCCATCTTCCGGTTCGAGGGCCAGGTCAGCGTCTTCTGGGCGGAGTACGGCCCGCAGTATCGCGATCTGTACCCGGAACCGCCGCCCCCCGGCATGGTGCCCTCCTGCGCCGAGGGTGGGGTGCTGGGCGTGCTCTGTGCATCGATCGGATCGGTCATGGTCACCGAGGCGATCAAGTTGATCACCGGAATCGGTGAGACGCTGCTCGGCCGGTTGATGGTGTACGACGCGCTGGAGATGACCTACCGAACCGTCCGGATCCGCAAGGACCCGGCCGGCGAGCCGATCACCGGGTTGATCGACTACGACGCGTTCTGCGGCACGTTGACCGACGAGGCGGCCGAGGCGGCGGCAAACCACACGATCACCGCGCGCGACCTGAAGGCGAAGATCGACGCGGGCGACGATTTCGTGCTGATCGACGTCCGCGAGCAGAACGAGTACGAGATCGTGGCGATTCCCGGCTCCGTGCTGATCCCCAAGGGGGACATCATCTCCGGGGAGGCACTCGCTTCCTTGCCGATGGACAGGCAACTCGTGCTGCACTGCAAGTCCGGCGCGCGGTCGGCCGAGGCGCTGGCGGTGCTGCACAAGGCCGGCTTCGGCGACGCCGTGCATGTCGGTGGCGGTGTTCTGGCCTGGATCAAGCAGGTCGATCCGAGCCTGCCGACGTACTGATCCGGACGCGTCGGTCGCGAGCGCGGGGACACCCGTGCGGGTTGCGTGGATCGCCGGCGGGTGACCGGTAGCGTCGGTGCGTGACCTCGCCGCGGACTCCTCACCACGTCGGGGGTGCAGGTGTGACGACCACCGGCAGTGGGCCGGATCCGCTGTACGGTGTCCTGCCCGCGGCGCCGAACCGCCCACCTGATCATGTGCTGTGGGCGTTCGGTGTCCCGGTCGGCGAGCTGGAACGGCTTCCCGGTGGGCGCGGCCGCACCTGGCGTGGGGGCAACACGGTGGTCAAGCCGGTCGACAATCCGGCCGAGGCCTCCTGGCTGGCGACCGTGTTCGAACAGCGGCCGGTGCCCGGAGTCCGGATCGCCCGGCCGATCCGGTCGTCGGACGGGCGTTGGGTCGTCTCCGGATGGTCGGCCCACCGCTATGTCTCCGGCACTCCGGCCGCCAGGTTCGACGAGACACGCGCGGCCGCCCTTGCCCTGCACGCTGCCCTGGCCGACCTGGACGAGCCGCGCTTTCTTCGAGACCGGTCGGACCTGCACAGCTGGGCGGACAGACTGGCCTGGGGCGAGCTCCTGGATACCGACGTCCGACTCGGGCACGGGCATGCCGCGGCGGTCTTCCACGAGCTGGCGGCCGACCGTCGACCGGTCGGCGCTGCGAGCCAGGTGGTGCACGGAGACCTGTTCGGTAACGTCCTGTTCGCCGGGAACGCGCCGCCCGCGGTCATCGACCTGACCCCTTACTGGCGGCCGGTCGGCTGGTCGATCGGCGTGCTCGCGGTCGACGCGGTGGCCCGGGGCGACGCGCCGATCGAGCTGCTCGCGGACTGGTCGGACGACGCCGACTGGCCACAGCTGGTCCGGCGAGCCGTGCTGTTCCGGCTGGCGGTCAGCCTGGCGCATCCGCGGACGCCACCGGACGACCTGGTCCGCATCCTGTCGACGGCCGAACGTGTGGACCGGTTCCTCCGCTGACTCCGCCCGCCCGGACACGTCAGGCGACCGCACTGTCGTCGTCGTGGTCGGCCGGCCTCTCGACCACCGATTCGTCATCGGGCACCAGCAGACCGTCCAAAACCTGCGGGGGCATGCCCGCGGCCATCGTCGCGACGAGCAGGCCGGCCAGGCGATGACCGGGTTCGGCCCGAAAGCACCGGTCGACCGCGACCTGCCCGAGTGCGCCGTCGCCATGCCGGTAGGCGATGGTGCCGAGCACCGCGCAGATGCCGGCCGCCAGGTAGTCCGGTGTCCATGCCGCGCAGCTGATCAGCATCGGCAGCCAGGTGCGGTCCAGCTCGAGCAGCCCCCGGACGACGACCGAATCCCGCACGTCACGGTCGCAGCAGGCCACGGCGAGCTCGGCGGCGAGGCGGACGTCGACCGTTCCGGTGCGGATCACCTCGGCGAGCGCCCGATCGATCGTGCGGCCGACGTATGCCGGCACCGGCGCGATCCCGGGCACCACGGTGTCGGTGGTCGGCGCCGGACCGGCGTCCTCCGCCGGGTCGCCACAGGGCCCGGCGGCGAGCCGCCCCGCGGCGGCTCGCACGGCTCTTTCGGCCAGCAGACGCCGGCGTCCGCGCGGCCCGGCGATCGATGCTCGCAGCTGATCACGATCGGCCAGCACGACGCGGCCCTCGAGCGCGGTCGCCGCGGCCATCGCCTGCACGCCGGGGTCGTCGGGCCCGGGCACCGGCAGGCTGTCGGCCAACCGCAGGGGCCTTCGGATCAGCGCCGGCCATGCCCGTCCCGCGTGCACGACGAGAGCGGTCATCACCCCGATATCGCAGGCATCGAGTTGCTCGATGACGTCGTCAAGTACGGGCGGTCGCCGGCGCGTGCGGGGATAGCAGACCAACGCGACGTGGTCGGCATGGTTGAGCGCGGTGACGGTCAGTTGCCGGGCCAGCGCAGCGTCGCGCCCACGTGGCAGGTCGACCCTGGCGATCGGCCCAAGTTCGTGCGTGGCACCGGCGAGACACATCAGCACGATGCTGTTGGTCGGGTGAAAGCCCATCATGCTGGGTACGGCCGCGAGCAGCCCGGTCGGCCCGCTGAGTCTGATCGGGGCATCCCCGACGAAATCGGTCATGCCCCCGACGCTCGTCCGCTCCCGGCCGGCGGTAAAGGGGACGATGCGGGATGTGGAAGGAATTCGGACATGTGGACAACTCGTCCGCGCGCCGTCAACCGCGCCAGCGGAACCGCTTCAGATCCACCCGTCCGTCCTTGGCCGGCACTCCCTCGGCCCGCAGCCGGGCGAGCTGCTCGACCGCCAAGTGCGACGCCGGCGTTCCGTCGCTGCGCAGCACCCGATGCCACGGGGTGTCCTCGTCCGCCAGGTTCGACAGCACGAATCCGGCGAATCGCGGCGACCTGCTGCCCGCCCGGGCGGCGACGTCGCCGTAGGTGGCGACCCGCCCGGGCGGTATCGCGGCCACCACGTCGAGCATGCGCCGGGCCAGCTCCACATCCATCCCGACAGTGTGACGGCGGGGTGGATCCATGTCGTGCGTCGGCACTGTCGGTGCCTCGTGATGGGATCGGTCCATGACCTCCAGCCAGTTGCTCGCCGCACCCGCCGGGATCTCCGGTGGGGTATCCGACCTGCGGTTACGGCGACCCGCGCCGCTCGCGGTCATGCGTCCGACAGCGGAGCAGCGTGCCGTGATCGACCATGCCGGCTCCCGGTTGCGTGTGCTGGCGGGACCGGGCACCGGCAAGACGGCCACCCTGGTCGAGGCGGTGGTCCAGCGGATCACCGAGCGGGGCGTACCGCCCGAGCACCTGCTCGTGCTGACCTTCTCCCGGCGCGCGGCGGCCGAGTTGACCACGCGGATCACCCAGCGGCTCGGGGTGACCACCAGGGAACCGATCGTGCGCACCTTGCATGGATACGCGTTCGCCCTCCTGCGCAGGCAGGCCGCACGGTCGGGGGAGAGCGCGCCCAGATTGTTGGCGGCCGGGGAATCCGACCAGGTGGTACGCGAGTTGCTGGCCGGACACCGCGCCGACGGCGCCGGCCGATGGCCGCCCGCCCTGCGACCGGCGCTCGTTTCGCCGACGTTCGCAGCCGAACTCCGGGACATGCTGCTGCGCACCGCCGAACGGGGGATCACCCCTGGGCGTCTCGCCGAGCTGGGTCGACGTCGGAACCGGCCCGAATGGCGGGCGGTCGCCGACTTCGTTCGCGAGTACCAGGATGTCGCCGACCTCCGGCAGGGCACGGCCGGCCTGGGTCCGGCCCTGGACCAGGCCGAATTGACTCGCGCAACGCTGGCCCTGCTCGTCGACGACGAGGTGCTCGCCGACGAGCAGGGCAGAGTGCGCCGGTTGTTCGTCGACGAGTACCAGGATGTCGACCCAGGTCAGGCCAGGTTGGTCGAGCGCATCGCCTCGGGCGCGGATGAGTTCGTGGTCGTCGGCGACCCCGACCAGTCGATCTACGCCTTCCGTGGGTCCCAACCGGGTGCCATGCGCCGGATCCGGGTCGATTCGACCGTCGAACTGACCGTGTCGCACCGTCTGTCGCGACCGGTGCTCGCCGCCACCAGGCGGGTCGCCGCGGCCCTGCCCGGCGGCTGGTCGCACCGTGAGGTGGTGCCGGCCGGCGGTGACTCGCGGGCCGGGGAGGTGCTGGTGCGAACGTTCCCGACCGCGGCAACGGAGGCCGCATTCCTGGCCGACGAGCTGCGGCGCGCACACCTGCGACGCGGCGTGCCGTGGGCGCGGATGGCCGTCCTCGTGCGTTCCCCTGCCCGCGATCTGCCGCCGATCCGCCGGGCGCTGTCCGCCGCCGGCGTGCCCTGCGCTCCCGGCGTCATCGAGCCAGTGGCCGACGATCCGGTGGTCGGGGCGATCCTGTCGCTGCTACGGATCGGCCTCGAACCGGCCGAGTTGACCGGTGAGCGGGCCATCGAGCTGATGGCTGCGCCGGGGATCGCCATGGATGTGGATGCGGTCCGCCAGCTGCGGCGCCGACTGCGCCGCGCGCAGCCGGCCGATGCCGGACCGACCGCCGACCTGGTCGCGGCTGCCGTTCTCGGCGCGCCGCTGCCCGACGATCTGCCGGACGATCTGCGTCGCCCGATCCTCACTGCCCGCTCGGTGCTGGAGGCGGTGCGGGAAACGGCATCGGATCCGGATCCGCGCGGGCCGCTGTGGCTGGTCTGGCAACGCCTTGGCCTGGCCGACGAGCTGCTGGCGGCCAGCCTGCGCGGCGGACGAGCCGGTCAGTGCGCGGATCGCAGCCTCGACGCAGTGCTCGGTCTGTTCGACGCGGCCGGTGAGTTGGCACGCCGGCTGCCGTTCGCCGGGATCCGGGCATTCCTGGCCGAGGTGTCGGACCAGCGGATCGCGGCGCCCCCGGCGGCGGTGCATGCGCGGACCGGGCCGGGCGTCGCGTTGCTTTCCGCGCATGCGGCGAAAGGTCTGGAATGGGACGTCGTCTGCCTGGCCGGGGTGAGCGAGGGACGATGGCCGATAATGCGGCGGCCGCAGAGCCTGCTTGGGTTGGACGAGCTGCTCGACGCCGACGAGGGCATCGGCGCCGGCGGCGGTACCACCGGCGGAGGAACGAGCGAGGCGATGAGCGAGGAGCGCCGGCTGTTCTATGTCGCCGCCACCCGCGCCCGACACCTGCTGATCGCCACCTCGGTCGCCGACCAGGACACGCTGCCGAGCCGGTTCCTGAACGAACTCGCGGGATCCGGCGACCTCCCGCACGGCTGGCCGGTCCAGGCCGACGGCTCGCCGCGACGGAGCCTGCAGCTGGCAGGCCTGGTCGCCGAGCTGCGCCGCACCGTCACCGACCCGACGGTCCCGGCGGGGACCGCCGACCTGGCCGCACGGCAGCTTGCCCGGCTGGCCGCCGCCGGCGTCGATGGCGCGCACCCCCGTGACTGGTACGGCCTGTCCGGACCGTCGACGACGGCACCGCCGGTCGGCGTCGATGCCGCGGTGACGTTGTCGCCGTCCGCGGTGGAGTCCATCCTTCGTTGCCCACTCCGCGCCGTCCTGGAGCGCCGCGGAGCCCGTTCCGGCACGAGCCAGCAGCAGATCGAGGGTGTCGTGATGCACGCGTTGGTCGACGGGCTGACCCGCGGCGTCGCCCGGTCCGACCTCGAGGCCGAGATAGAACGGTTCCTCGGCCGGCAACGCGCGTTGCCGCCCTGGCTGATCGCGCGCACCCGGCGCGCGCTGGACGCGATGCTCACGGCAGCTCAGAGCTGGATCGCCGATCTGCCGGCCGGCCGGCGGGCGGTGGCCTCCGAGGCGGAGCTCGGAGCATGGCTGCCCCGATCTGACGGTGCCCGGCCGGACGACGAGCGCACGCCGCCCGGCGGGCCGATGCGGCCGATCAAGGTCAACGGGCGTGCCGATCGCATCGACCGGACCGCGGACGGCGGCCTGGTCATCGTCGACTTCAAAACCGGTGCCACCGTGCCCTCACGGGCCGCCGTGGAGCAGAACGCCCAGCTGGCGGTCTATCAGCTCGCGCTCCGGCTCGCCGGTGGCCGGACGCTCACCCAGGATGGCGCTGTCGCGGATCTGCCGGGTGGCGCGGAGCTGGTGTACCTGCGGTCGGGGACCCCTACCGTGCGCCGGCAACCGGCGCTCGACGACCAGGGCGCCGAGGAATTGATCCAGGTGCTGCGGCAGGCCGCCGAGTTCCTCGCCTCACCCACGAGCACAGCCGTGGAGAACCGCACCTGTGAACGTTGTCCGGTCCGGACCAGCTGCCCGTTGCAGCCATCGGGCCGACAGGTGACCCGATGATCACCGCCACCGATCTGGCCCTCGAGCTCGGTCTCCCGGCACCGACGCCCGAACAGGCGGTGATCATCGAGGCGCCGCTGGAACCGGGCCTGGTGGTGGCCGGGGCCGGCTCGGGCAAGACCGAGACCATGGCCGCCCGGGTGGTCTTTCTCGTCGCGACCGGGTGCGTCCGTCCCGAGCAGGTGCTGGGCCTGACATTTACGCGGAAGGCTGCTGCGTCCCTGACCCAACGGATCCGCCGGCGGCTGGGCATGCTCCCGGCCATCGCCGGATCGGACTCCGACCAGGCCGACCGGTGGTCGGGGGACCCGGACGTCGGCACGTACCACGCCTTCGGTGGCGCCCTGATCAGGGACTTCGGGCCGCTCGCCGGGATCGAACCGTCGGCCCGAGTGCTCACGCCGACCGGCGCCTGGCAGCTCGCCCGCCGGGTGGTCGGGCGCTGGGACGGCGACCTGCTCACGGACCTGGGACCCGATCAGGTCACCGAACGGCTGCTGGCGATCTCTTCGGCGTTGGCCGACCACCTGACCGATGTCGACGCGCTGTCCGATGAACTGGCCATCGTGCTGGAGCGACTGCGCTCGGCCCCGCCAGGCCCGCGGCAACGCGGCGCGGTGCACAGCGGGCTGGCCGGGCCGATCAAACGGCTTCAGGACCGGCAATGGATTCTGCCCCTGGTCCAGGCTTACGCCCGCGCCAAGCGGGACCGCGGGGTGGTCGATTTCGCCGACCAGATGCAGCTCACCGCCGGTCTGGTCCGCGATCATCCACAGATCGCGGCCAACCTGCGAGAGCGGTACCGGGTCGTCCTGCTCGACGAATACCAGGACACCGGGCACGCACAGCGGGTGATCCTGCGCACCCTGTTCGGCGGGGGCGGCCATCCGGTCACGGCCGTCGGGGACCCGGTGCAGTCGATCTACTCCTGGCGCGGAGCATCGGCGTCCAACCTGCCACGGTTCGTCACCGACTTCCCGCTCGCCTCCGGCCGCCCGTCCCAGGTCCGTCCGTTGCTGACCAGCTTTCGCAATCCCGGAACGGTACTGGCGTTGGCCAACGAGGTCTCACGTCCGGTGCGCCAAGGTGGCAGCGTCGAGGTCGGCGAGCTGCGAACGATGCCGACCGCCCCACCGGGGCGGCTCCGGTACGGGCTGTTCGGCACGGTGGCGGACGAGAACGCATGGCTGGCGCGGGTCATCGCCGGCTACTGGCGCGACGCCATGGACGGATGCGGACCCGGCTCGGTTCCGCCGACCACGGCCGTCCTGGTCCGGCGACGCAGCGACATGGCCGACACCGCCGACGCACTGCGGGCCGCCGGCCTGCCGGTCGAGGTCGTTGGCCTAGGCGGCCTGCTCGACGAGCCGGAGGTTGCCGACCTGATCGCCACGTTGCGGGTCCTGGTCGATCCCGCGGACGGCCCCGCCGCCATCCGACTGCTGACCGGGGCGCGGTGGCAACTGGGGGCGGCCGACCTCGATAGTTTGGCCCGGCGGGCCCGTGACCTGGCGGGTCCGCCGCGATCCGCGACGAGTGCGGCGTCCGTGCCCGAGTCCGTGGGTGACGTGGATGCACCGACGCCGGCGGGTACCGAAGAGGCGTCGGTCGTGCGGTCGGCGGTGGCCGCGGCCATGCCCGTCGAGGACATCGACACCTGGTCGTTGGTCGACGCCGCGGCAGACCCTGGGCCGGCGCAGGCTTACTCGCCGGACGGCCTCCGCCGGCTGAAGCGTTTCTCCGGCAACCTGGCGCGGCTTCGCGCCAGGATGGCCCAGCCACTGCCCGACCTGATGGCAGACCTGGAACGGGCCTGCCTGCTGGACGTGGAAACCCTGGTCGCCGGGTCGGCCGGCCGTGCCCACCTGGATGCCCTCGCCGCGGTCGTTGCGGATGTGGCCGCGACCGGGGCAGGACCGGCCGAGCTGCTGGAATACCTGGACGCGGCCGCCGAACGGGAGGACGGTCTGACGCCCGGGGAGGTACCTCAACCCTCCGGGCGGGTCCAGGTGCTGACCGTCCATGCGGCCAAGGGACTGGAGTGGCAGATCGTGGCCGTTCCGCACCTGACCGAGGGCGTCTTCCCGATCACCCGGGGGAGCACCTGGCTCGGCGATCCGGCGCAGCTGCCCCCGCAGCTTCGCGGCGATCGTGACGACCTGCCCCATCTGGTGCTGTCCGACGACGGCACCCAGAAGGACCACGCCGACGCACTCGCCATCCACGCCGCCGAGTTCGCCGACGTGCGGCTGGCGGAGGAGCGCCGGCTGCTCTACGTCGCGCTGACTCGGGCGGAGAACACGCTGATGTTCGCCGGGCACCACTGGGGCTCGGGCACCGCCAAACCCGCCGGGCCGAGCGATTTCCTGCTCGAATGCGCGCGCTGGGCACGGTCGTTCGCCGATCCCGACGAATGGGCCGATCCGCCGGATCCGCAGCACGCCGCAGCACCGACTCCGCGTACGGCCGCCTGGCCGGTCGACCCCCTGGGCGAGCGACGACCGGCCGTCACCGCCGGCGCGGACCGGGTGCTCGGTGCGCTTGCCGACCTGACCCGGGGCGAGGATGCGGCGGATCTGCCGGAGCCGGCCGATGACCCGTTCGGCTGGAGTGCCGATGTGACCACCCTGCTCGCGGAGCGATCCGCACGCTCCGGCGGCGTGGTCGACGTCGAGCTGCCCGGCACCATCACAGTGACGTCGCTGGTAGAGATGGCCGCCGATCCGGCCGAGCTGGCCCGCCGCCTCAGCCGCCCGGTGCCGACCGAACCGTCCGGACGACTTCGACGAGGCACCGATTTCCACACCTGGATCGAGCACCGGTTCCGGGGCGATGCCCTGCTGGACGTGCGCGACCTGCCCGGCGCCGGAGACGCCTGGGCAGGGGCCGACGACGAACTGGAGGAACTCAAGCGGCGGTTCCTCGCCTCACCGTGGGCCGACCGAGCGCCGGTCGACGTCGAGGTTCCGTTCGCCACCAGGATCGGCGGCCTGGGCGTGCGCGGCCGTGTCGACGCGATCTTCGCCGACCCGGACGGCGGCGTCACCGTCGTGGATTGGAAGACCGGACGGCCGCCGCACCGGGACGACTCCGCCGCCGTTCAGCTCGCCTGCTACCGGCTGGCGATCGCCGAGCTGCGTGGCCTGCCGCTGCGCAAGGTCCGGGCGGCCTTCCACTATGTTCGGGCCGGTGTCACGGTTGCCCCTTCGAACCTGCTCGACGAGCCGGGGATCGCCGACCTCATCGCGTCCAACACCAGCGAACCGACGGTGGCGACGGACCGACCGACCGACGATGACGACGGACCGTCGGTGACCGGCGATCCCGAGGTTGCGGTGGTCGGATGGCAGTGACACCGCCCAAGACACCGCACATGACACCGCCCAGCGACCTGGTCGTACGAGATCCGGGCCGCCCCCCGGTGGTGTTGCGCGGCCGACCATTGCCGACGGATCGGGCCGCGGTGATGGCGATCGTCAACCGCACGCCGGACTCCTTCTTCGACTCCGGCGCGACCTTCCGCGAAGTCGACGCGATGGACGCCGTTCGGCGGGCGGTCGGCGAGGGTGCCGATCTGGTCGACATCGGCGGCGTGAAGGCCGGGGTGGGGCCTGAGGTCACCGAGTCCGAGGAGATCCAGCGGGTGGTGCCGTTCGTCGAACGGGTGCGCACCGCCTTTCCCGACCTGCCGATCAGCGTCGACACCTGGCGGTCGGGGGTCGCCGTTGCCGCCTGCGAGGCGGGCGCCGACCTGATCAACGACACCTGGGCGGGCGCCGACCCAGCCCTGGGTGAGGTGGCCGCGCGATTCGGTACGGGCATCGTGTGTTCGCACACCGGGGGAGCGGCACCCCGGACCAACCCATACCGGGTGGCCTACCGGGACGTGGTAGCCGCGGTCGTCGAGCAGACCACCGCGGCGGCACGCCGCATGGTGGCCATCGGGGTGCCGCGCGAGGGCGTGCTGATCGACCCGACGCACGATTTCGGCAAGAACACGTGGCACAGCCTCGAACTCGTGAACCGGACCGGCGAGCTGGTCGCCACCGGCTGGCCGGTGCTGATGGCACTGTCGAACAAGGACTTCGTCGGGGAGACGCTGGATCTGCCGGTCGACCAGCGGCTGGAGGGCACGCTCGCGGCGACCGCCGTCGCCGCCTGGCTCGGCGCCGCGGTGGTGCGGGTCCATCACGTCCGCGAGACCCGTCGGGTGGTCGACATGACCGCCGCGATCGCCGGCACGCGGCCGCCGTCGGCGCCGCGCCGCGGTCTGGTCTGACCGGGTCGCGGCCGGGGCACTGTCGGTGCGCCGTGGCACCATCGTCGCGTGACCACCGTCCTGCAGTATCTGGTGATCGCCGCGGTGATCGGCGGCATAGTCTTCGCCCTCGCGGTGTTCCTGTTCGGTCGTGGCGAGCAGATGGCGGCGCTTGCGCCGCGCACCTCACCCACCGAGCTACCCGACAAGGGGGTGACCGGGCAGGACGTCAGGTCCGTCAGGTTCGGCATGGCGCTGCGCGGTTACCGGATGAGCGATGTCGACTGGACCCTGGAGCGCCTGGCCACCGAATTGGATGCGCTGCGCGCGCAGCTCGCCGAACGCCAGCCGCAGCCGGCCTCCGCCGACGACCTGGCAGGGCGGCGGGCGATGGCGGCGCGGGCGGCCGGCGATGACGAGTCGGGCGGGTCCCCGGCCGCACCGCCCGATGCGGGTGACGTGCGGTGAGCGTCAGGGTCGAGGCCTCGGTCGAGCTGCGCGGCATATCGCAGTCGAACGCCTTCCAGGCGATGGTCGACCCCGCCGCGCAACAACGCTGGATGATCGCGACCCGGCTCTACCCGGTCCAGACGCCGATCCCGGTCCCGCACGTCGGGTCCCGATTGGCCGCGTTCACCGGTCTGGGCGGAGTCGGATTCCTGGACACCATGACGGTCACCGGGTATCGGCCACCCGATCGCTGGGAGGTGGACAAGGACGGCGGGCTGATCCGTGGAACAGGCACGATGCGGGTGCAACCGACGGCCGACGGCAGCCGCGCCAGCTGGACGAATGAGCTGATCCTCCCGTGCGGCGCCGTGGGTCGCCTCGGATTCGCCGTCGTCAAGCCGTTCGTCGAGCTGGCCCTACGGGCATGCCTGCGTCGGCTCGCCCGCCGGTTGCGCAGCGGGGTGCTTCCGCTGCGGGCGGAACCGGTACCGGAACGATTCCCACCAGAGGGTGGGTCGTGACCGACGAACCATCGGACCGACCGAGCATCTCGACCGCCCACGACGGCCGGTCGAGATGCTGGTGGGGCGCAAGCACGGTCGAGTACGTCGAATACCACGACGGCGAATGGGGCGTGCCGCTGCACGGCGACGATGCGCTGTTCGAGCGGTTGTGCCTCGAGGCGTTCCAGTCCGGTTTGAGCTGGCTGACCATCCTGCGCAAGCGACCGGCCTTCCGCACCGCATTCGACGGCTTTCGGATCGATCGGGTCGCCGAGTACGACGGTCATGACGTGCAGCGACTGCTCGCCGACGCCTCGATCGTGCGAAATCGCGCCAAGATCGAGGCGTGCATCCACAACGCCCGCGTCGCGGCGGATCTCGGGGGACTGGACGAGCTGTTGTGGTCCTTTGCCCCGCCGGGCGATCGGGCACGTCCGCGGTCGATGGATGAGATGGTCGCGGTCACCGCTGAATCGACCGCGATGGCCAAGGACCTCAAGCGCCGCGGATTCAAGTTCTTCGGGCCGACCACCGCGTACGCGCTGATGCAGGCCACCGGCATGGTCGACGATCACCTGGTCGGGTGCTGGCGGGCCGGTGCACCCTGACGGGGCCGTGTGACCCGATCATCCGGCGACTTCGGGACCGCCGGGTCGGGGCCTCGCGGCCGCGGGTGGGTTACCGCCTGCTGGCACCCGCGGCCCGCTTGCCGCGCGGTCGCAGGGGAACCTGTGCCGGCCGGTCGGAATCGGCTTCGCCGGCGGGCCCCGGTGCGTCGCCGGTGCCAGGAGTCGAGTCCGCGTTCCCGGTCGCCGAGCCGGCGTCCGGAGCGGGTTGCGCCGGGGGCGGTTCCACGGCCGACCCGGCACCCTCGGTCTCGTCGCCGGGCGCGTTGATCACCGCCACCCCGGATTCCAGGTCGATGCGAAGGTCACCGTCGCGGGCGTTGCCCTCTTCCTCGCGGCGCGCCGCCCGGGACCTGCGTTCCTCGAGCTCGTGGCGCATGCCCGGATTGAACAACGCACCCAGCTCGCCCATCGGACCCACCGGTCAAGGCTACGGCACGACGGCGATCGGGGACTGCTCGATCGCCCGACGCAGGTCAGTGCCCGACGAACCGCGGTGGACGCTTCTCGACGAAGGCCGTCACCGCCTCCCTGTGGTCGTCGGAGGCGAAACACGCGGCCTGCGCCCGATCCTCGAACTGCAGGGTGGATTCCAGGTCGGCGCAGGCGCCATGGTGCAGCGACGCCTTGATCCATCCGTAGGCCGTGGTGGGGCCGGCCGCGAGGCGGGCGGCGAGCGCTCCGACCGTGCCGGTCAGCTCCGCGTCGTCGACGACCTGGTCGATCATGCCGATGCGCAACGCCTCGGCGGCACCGACCTTCTCCCCGAGCAGCATCATGCGCGCAGCCCGTCCGTGCCCGACCAGCCGGGGCAGCAGGAACGACGCGCCGGTGTCGGCGGACAGACCCACGCCGGCGAAGGCCATGGAGAAGGCAGCCGATGCAGCCGCTACCCGAAGATCGCAGGCGAAGGCCAGGCCGGCACCTGCACCGGCGGCCGGGCCGTTGATCGCGGCGATGACCGGCTTGCGCATCCCGACGACGGCCCGGACCAGCGGGTTGTAGAAGCCGCCAACCGTGCTCACGACCCGTTCGTCGCCGGCCGCGACCAACGCGAGATGCTCCTTGAGGTCCTGTCCGGCACAGAACGCCCGCCCGGCGCCGGTGATCACCAGGGTGCGGATCCCGGGCTCGGCCGCGGTGTCCGCGAGCGCGGCCAGCAGGGCCTGCTTCATCTCGAGGTCGAACGCGTTGAACGCGGCCGGTCGGTTCAGCGTCAGGGTGCGCACTGCGCCGTCGTCGGCGACCACCACGGATCCGTCCCCGCTGACCCGGTGCCCGCTCGTCGTGCCGGTGCTCGGCGATGCCATCGCACGGTCCTTTCGTTCCTCGGTTCGGCGAATCCGCGAGGATGGCGATCGGCGCCGTCGGGCTCACGGGACCAGCGACGTGCCGCCGACCTGGTGTCGGTGTCGAGCCCATCATGGGGGAGAATGGGCCGTCCGCGAATGTCCGCGGAAGGCTGACCGGCCCGGGAGGGACCGTTCGAGCCGAAGGATTTCTGGTGAGTGTTGGAGGGAGTCGCACATGGCGGCCATGAAGCCCCGGACCGGGGACGGTCCCCTCGAAGTGACCAAGGAGGGTCGCGGGATCGTCATGCGCGTTCCACTGGAGGGCGGCGGACGGCTGGTTGTGGAGATCTCGGCCGACGAGGCGTCCGCCCTCGGGGACGCGCTGAAGGCCGTCGTCAAGTAACCGAGCGATACCGCACCCGCCCGGGTGTGCCGCCCGGCAGGGCGGCGCACCCGGGCGGTTCTGTATCCGCCGGACACGGGCCGTCCTCCGACAAGGCCCATCGGTGACGGCCGTCAGCCGGCAAGCACCCGGCGGTAAAGGTCCACCGTCTGTTCCGCGATGGCGGTCCAGGAGAACTCGTTGACCGCCCGGTCCCGGCCGGCCTGGCCGTATGCCGCGGCCCGGGCCGGGTCCCGAACCAGATCGTTCACCGCGGTCGCCAGATCATGCTCGAAAGCCTCGCCCTGCGCGCTGTCGTAGTGCACGAGCAGCCCGGTCTGCCCGTTGTCGACCACCTCGGGGATGCCGCCCACGTCGCTGGCCACCACCGCGGCGCCACACGCCATCGCCTCCAGGTTCACGATGCCCAGTGGCTCGTAGACCGAGGGGCAGACGAACAGCGTCGACGCCGAAAGCACCTGCTTGACCTCCGGGAGGGTCAGCATGCCGTCGAACCAGAACACGCCCGGCCGCTGTGCCTGCAGCTCGCCGATCGCCTCGGCGGTCTCCGCGGCGATCTCCGGCGTGTCCGGGGCGCCGGCGCATAACACCAGCTGCACGCCGGGATCGAAGTGATGGGTGGCCGCGACGAGGTGCCCGACGCCCTTCTGCCGGGTGATCCGGCCGACGAAGGAAACGATCGGCGCATCCAGGTCGACGCCCTTGTCCACCAGGAGCGACCGTTCCGGGGTGTGTTGATAGATGTCGGTGTCGATGCCGTTGCGGATGACGTGCACCCTCGCCGGATCCAGGGCCGGATAGCTCTCCAGGATCCCCTCGCGCATCCCGCTGGATACCGAGATGATCGCGTCCGCTGCCTCGTACGCGGTCTTCTCCGCCCACGACGAGACCCGGTAGCCGCCGCCGAGCTGCTCGGCCTTCCACGGGCGGTGCGGTTCGAGGGAATGTGCGGTCACCACATGCGGCACCCCGTGCAGCAGCTTGCCGATGTGCCCGGCCATGTTCGCGTACCAGGTGTGCGAGTGCAGCAGTTCGACGTCACCCGTCGCCGCGACCATGGACAGGTCGACCGACAGGGTGGTCAGCGCCGCATTCGCCCCGGCCAGGTCCGGGGCCGGGCGATGCCCGGTCGCACCGGGCCGGTCGTCGCCGAAGCAGTGCACATCGACGTCGATCAGCTTGCGCAGTTCGCGTACCAGGTACTCGACGTGGACGCCGGCACCGCCGTAGACATCGGGCGGGAACTCTCGGGTCAGGATCGCGGTATGCACGCCCGGGAATCTACTCATCCGCACCGGGCACCGCCCGACGAGCGCGACGGTGCCGCGACCGGTGCGCCGATCCGGTTGCCCGTCGAGCACGAGCGCCCCGTCGCCGCTAGTGTCAGCGCCATGGCCAAGCCCAAGGTTCTCGGCATCGTATTGGCGGGCGGCGAAGGAAAGCGGTTGTGGCCGTTGACGGCCGACCGGGCCAAACCGGCCGTCCCGTTCGGCGGCAACTTCCGCCTCATCGACTTCGTCCTGTCCAACCTGGTCAACGCGGGGTACTTCCGGATCTGCGTGCTGACCCAGTACAAGTCGCACTCGCTGGACCGGCACATCACGCAGACCTGGCGGATGAGCACCATGGTGGGCAATTACGTCACGCCGGTTCCGGCCCAGCAGCGGCTCGGCCCGCGCTGGTACACCGGCAGCGCGGATGCGATCCTGCAGTCTCTGAACCTGGTGTACGACGAGAACCCCGACTACCTGGTGGTTTTCGGCGCGGATCACGTGTACCGGATGGACCCGTCACAGATGGTGGCCGACCATATCGAGACCGGGGCGGACGCGACCGTCGCCGGCATCCGGGTGCCGCGACGGGAAGCGACGGCGTTCGGTGTCATCAAGACCGCGCAGGACGGGCATCACATCGCCGAGTTCCTGGAGAAGCCGGCGGATCCGCCGGCCGTCCCCGACGACCCGGACGTGGCCTACGCGTCCATGGGCAACTACGTGTTCACCACCAAGGCGCTGATCGAGGCGCTGAAGATCGACGCCGCCGACGAGGCGTCGGTGCACGACATGGGCGGCAACATCATCCCGTACTTCGTCGGCAAGGGGACCGCGGCGGTGTACGACTTCGCCCGCAACCGCGTTCCCGGGTCCACCGACCGCGACCGTGGCTACTGGCGCGACGTGGGCACCCTGGACGCGTTCATGGACGCGCACATGGATCTGATCTCGGTCGAGCCGATCTTCAACCTCTACAACCACGACTGGCCCATCCTGAGCTACCCGCCGCCGCTGCCGCCGGCCAAGTTCGTCGAGGACGGGACGGCCCGGGACTCGATGATCGGCACCGGGACGATCATCTCCGGTGCGACCGTGACCCGCTCGGTGGTCGCCGAGGACGTGCACATCAACCGCGGCAGCCGGGGCGAGGGCTCGGTGATCATGCCCGGCGTGCGGATCGGCCGGAACGCTGTGGTGCGGCACAGCATCCTGGACAAGAACGTGGTGGTTCCCGACGGCGCCAAGGTCGGCGTCGACGTCGAGTTGGACAGCGACCTCTACACGGTCAGCCCGGGCGGCATCACCGTGATCGGCAAGGGCGTGACGATCGGCAAGTAGCCGGTCGAGAAGTGCGGGGCCGGCTCCCCGAGTGGCCGGCCCCGCGCTATCCCGTGGTCGGTGCGGGTGACACCGTCGGCGCACCCGGATCGGGCAGCCGGGCCGGGCACCCCGTGTCGGAGTACGCCGGGTCGAACTCGAAGTGCCACGCCTCGTTGTCGTAACGGCGACAGAGGTCGAAGGCACCGTCGGTGCTCTCCAGCCAGGTGTAGGCCAGGTACGGCTGCACGTCGATCGCCAGTCCGAGTACGTGCGCCGACTTCTCCGGCGGGAGCACGTACTGGTCAGCCATCGCCTGCCCGTACTGACCCACGTAGTCGTCGTATGTCTGCTGCTGCTGGGCACGGCTGCGCTTGCCGTCGGCCAGGCACATGGTCAGGCCCTCGGCCTCGCCTGCAGCACGCGCGGCGAGCCAGGCCGCTGCCGCGTCCGCACGCATTCCGACGGGCTCCTCGTCCGCGTACTGCTCGTAACCGGCGCAGCGGGATCCGTCACCCTCCTGACCGGGGGTGTCCGGGTCCGCGGGTGCCGCTCCGGCGGCCGCCGCCGCCGCGGCCGCCACGACTGCCGCCGATGCGGCGGACTCGGCCGCGGACTGCGCCGCCGCACCGGCCAGTGACGCCTGTGCCGCGACCTGCGCCATGGACGACGCCGACGCGGCCGACCGGGATTGCTCGGCCAGCCGGGCCGCGGCCGAGGCGGCAGCCGCCGCCACCGAGGACGACGCGGCGGCCGCCGAGCGCGCCGAGGCCGCCGATGAGGCGGCGGCGGCGGCCGAAGACGACGCAGCCACGGACGAGGACGATGCGGCCGCCGCCGACACCATCGATTCGGCGGCGCGTCGCTGCTCCTCGGATTGTCCGCAGGCGGACAGCACCACGACGGCAGCGAGCGCGATGCCGATCACGGACGGCCGCCCCGGCGAACGGCGGCTCACCCTCGACTGATCGCCGCGAGCAGGCCGTCGCCCAGCGGCACCAGCATCGAGGTCAGTGTCTCGTCGTCACGCACCTGCCGGCCGGCGTCCCGCACGGCCACTGTCTCAGCATCCCGCTGGGTGGGGTCCGCGACTTTGTCGCCGGCCAACGCGCCGTCCATCACCAGGATGCCGCCCGGGCGCAGCAGCCGCAGGGCTTCGGTGACGTACTGCGGGTACTCGGTGCGATCACCGTCGATGAAGACCACGTCGTACGCGCCGTCGGTCAGCCTCGGCAGCACGTCCAGCGCCCGACCGTTGATCAGGCGGGTACGGGTGGGGACGATGCCCGCCTCCACGAAGGCCTTCTTGGCCGAGCGCTGGTGCTCGGCCTCGATGTCGATGGTGGTCAGGATGCCGTCGGGCGCCATACCTGACACCAGGTGCAGCCCGCTGACACCGGTGCCGGTGCCGATCTCGACCACCGAGCGGGCCGACACCGCCGCGGCCAGGAACGTCAGCGCGGCGGCCGTGCCGGCGGAGGTCGGCACGCATCCCAGGTCCGCTGCTCGCGCCCGAGCGGCGAGCACGACGTCGGACTCGGGTACGAAGAACTCGGCGTAGGACCGGCTGGTCGTCACCGGAAACCTCCTGAACGGATGCGGTCGGGGCACGGACGCCCCGGCAGAACCTACCCGCCCACCGTCTCGGGACCGCCGCAGGCGCACCGCCGCTGCGACCCGGAGCGCCGGAACCCGGCCCCTCGGTCATCATGGGTCCCACCGACCACTTCTGTCCCATCGGCGGAGGTCCCGCACCTGCCGACTGGCCGATCGTGGGGTCTGTCGGCGGGCCCCGCCGTGCCCCGAAGCCGCTCACATCCGGCTCACACGCGGCCGGGGAACAATGATCGGGCGCCGGTCGTTCGACCGAGCACCAAACCCGGAGGTGGTTGTTCTGTCCAGCGTTCCCGCTCCGACCGGCCCGGTGTGGACCCCGCCGGCGTGGGACGAGATCGTCCGCGACCACGGCGATCGGGTGTACCGGTTGGCCTACCGACTGTCCGGTAACGCGCACGACGCGGAGGACATCACCCAGGAGACGTTCATCAGGGTCTTCCGGTCGCTCGACAAGTTCCAGCCGGGCTCGTTCGAGGGCTGGCTGCACCGGATCACCACGAACGTGTTCCTGGACCTCGTGCGGCGGCGACAGCGCATCCGCATGGAGGCGCTGCCCGAGGAGACAGATCGGATCGCCGGGCGCGAGCCGTCACCGGAGCAGGCGTTCAGCGATGCCCATCTGGACCCCGACCTGCAGGCGGCGCTGGACGATCTGCTGCCCGAGTTCCGGGCGGCGGTCGTGTTGTGTGACGTCGAGGGGCTGACGTATGAAGAGATCGGAGCCACGCTCGGGGTCAAGCTCGGCACCGTCCGGTCTCGGATCCACCGCGGACGGTTGGCGTTGCGGGAGGGACTTGAACGACGGCGTGCGCTGCGTGGTGATGTCGGCGGCACGGGCGGACACGGGGCGGAGGCGGTTCGGTGACTTTGGGTCCGATTGACCATCTGACGCTGGACGCCGTCGTCGCCTTCGCGGACGGGGAAATGTCGATGGTGGCCTACCAGCGGGCCGCCACGCACGTCGCGCGCTGCCCTCAGTGCGACGCCGAGGTGAAGGCGCAGATGGCCGCGCGGTCCCGGCTCCGGTCGGCGAGCAGCCCCACGATGCCGGGGAGCCTGCTGGACACACTGCGGTCGATCCCGGTCGCATTGCCGTCGACGCCGTCGGAACCGCCCGCCGGCAAGCGCCCGGGCGCCGCACCCGGTGCCACGCATCCGGATTCCGGGACACCGCACCTCCCGTCGGCGCACCGTGGCCGGCGGTTCCGGTTTCTGGGCGCCGGCGCGATCGTCGCCGGGCTGACCGTCGGTGCCTTGGCAGGCGGCGGGGCGCCCGGGTCCGACCAACGCCCGGACCCGGGCGGCGCCCAGATCGCACACGTGAGCCCGGTGAGCGCACAGGTTGTCAGCGCCGGGTGGGGCAACCCGTAACGGTGCCCACCGACCACACCCGATCGGGGCCGTTCGACGCGGTTCAGGCCGGTGCATATGCCCGTCCCGGCGGAGTCGCGGGCTCCTTCGGTCCGCGTCCGGCCCGGGGCACCGTGACGCTCGGAGCGCCACCGGTCCCGGAGCATCTGGTCGAGGCGTTCGGCCGCGAACCGGGTGATTCGGGGATCGGGCGCCCGCCGGTCGTCGACGAGCCACCCGCCGACGACCCGCCGCCCGACCCGTGGGGCGATCCGGGTTCGGGGGCGCGGCTCGGCCCACCGGCCCTGCCGTCGCCGGAACGGACCGGCGAACCGGCGGTGCCGGCCGAGCGGTTCACCCTGCGGCAGGCGCTGTTCGAACGTCGACTCCGACCGTCCGCCATCGTCGGGGTCCTGATCAGCGCGCTGGTGATCGGCGCAATGGGTGCCGCGGTCGGTGTCTTCGCGGCCGGCCGCTTGCCGGCTCCGACGACCGACCCGTCCTTCGAACTGGCCACCGTCGCCCCAGCGATCACCCGCGAGCCGGGGTCGGTGGCCGACATCGCGGCCCGAGTACTGCCGTCGGTGGTGTCGCTCGAGGTGCGGACCGGCGATGTCGGTGAGACCGGTTCCGGTGTGGTCATCGACGGCAGCGGCTACATCCTGACCAACAACCACGTGGTTTCCACCGCGGCGACCGACCCGTCCGCGACGCTGACAGTGATCTTCGACGACGGACAGCAGAGCCGGGTCCCCGGCGTGATCGTCGGTCGGGATCCGTTGACCGATCTCGCCGTGCTCAAGGTGGACGTGACCGGCGCGACCGTTGCGCAGATCGGCGATTCGAACGCGCTCGCGGTCGGCGACCCGGTGATCGCCATCGGTTCCCCCCTTGGCCTGGCCGGAACCGTCACCACCGGCATCATCTCGGCGAAGAACAGGCCGGTGCGGCTGCAGGGCGGCGGCTCGGACACCGACGCGGTGATCGATGCCATCCAGACCGACGCGGCGGTCAATCCTGGCAATTCAGGCGGTCCGCTGGTCGACGCGTCAGGTGCAGTGGTCGGCATCAACACGGCCATCCGCACGCTCGGCGGCCAGGACAGCGGATCCATCGGCCTGGGCTTCGCGATCCCGATGGCGATGGCCAGGGATGTCGCCGACCAGATCATCCGGTCGGGGTCGGTCGCGCATTCCAGCATCGGAGTGAATGCCCGATCGGCCACCGACGGGGTCACCGACGGAGCCCAGGTGCAGAACGTGCAGGCGGGTGGACCGGCCGCGGCGGCCGGCATCGTCGAGGGTGATGTGATCACCCAGGTCGGGAATCGGCAGGTCGGCAACGCCGACGAGCTGATCGTGGCCGTTCGGCAGAATCCGGTCGGCGTCACGGTACCGGTGGTGCTGCTGCGTGACGGCCGGGAGATGACCGTCGAAGTCACCCTCGGCTCCGAATAGGCCCCGGGCCGGCTGGATATCCTGGCCAGGTCCGGCCGGGAACGACGACGGAGGGAGGCTGACGATGTTCGGCCTCTCCTGGGGTCAGATCACCATCATCGTGCTGGTGGGCGTGTTCGTGCTCGGTCCGGAGCGCATCCCCACCGCCGTGCGCTGGGTGACCGACGGGATCCGCAAGCTGCGGACGATGGCCGCCGGGGCGCAGGCCCAGCTCAACCGGGAAATCGGTCCCGAACTGGACGAGTTGCGGCGGCAGATCGCCGACCTGCAGTCGCTCAAGGAGCTGCAGGAACTGCGTGAGCTGCGTGAGCTGCACCCCAGGAGGTTGATCGGCAACACCATCCTGGGCCAGGAGTCCGGCAGCGGGGTCGGCGGTCTCCTCGGCCTGAACGGGAAGGGGGCCGCCGGCCCGTCGAACCGGCCGGGACCGGTCACGCCGGTCACCACGCCGCCGCCGCGCGCGCCAGCCGCGGCCGCCGCGCCACCGGCCCCGACCACTCCGGCACCCGCGCCGGCCGCCCGGAGCGGGCGGCTGGCCGCGCCGAAGGTCGTCGGCGCGCCCCGGCGTCCGGCACCCACCGGCACCCCGCCCGCGCCACCCACCCCGGCCGGCGACTTCGACGTGGACGCGACCTGACAGGGTTCAGACCCGCGCCCGATCGCGGGCCGTCGGGGAGATGCCCAGCGGAACCCGTGCCAGCGGCCGGGTCTTGCCGGCCAGCACGGCAGCCACTCCGCGAAGCGCCTCGGCGGCCGGGCTGGACCCACCGGCCAGCACCAGCGGGGTCCCGGAGTCCCCGGCCGCGCGGAGGTCGACCTCCAACGGCACCCGGCCCAGGAGCGGCACCGTGGTACCGGTCAGCCGGCTCAGCGAGGCGGCGACCGTTTCACCGCCTCCCGATCCGAAGAGCTCGAACCGGCTGCCGTCGGGCAGCGTCATCGCCGACATGTTCTCCACCACACCGACGATGCGCTGACGGGTCTGGTTCACGATGGCGCCGGCGCGCTCGGCGACCTCCGCAGCCGCCGCCTGCGGGGTGGTGACCACCAGGATCTCCGCGGTCGGCATCAGCTGGGCGGTGGAGATCGCGATGTCGCCGGTGCCCGGAGGAAGGTCGAGCAGCAGGATGTCCAGCTCGCCCCAGAACACGTCGGCGAGGAACTGCTGCAACGCGCGGTGCAGCATCGGTCCGCGCCAGACCACCGGCACGTTGCCCTCGACGAACATCCCGACGCTGATCACCTTCACGCCGTGCGCGAGCGGAGGAAGGATCATGTCGCCGACCCGGGTCGGACGGCCGGTCACCCCGAGCATGCGAGGCACCGAGAAGCCGTACACATCGGCATCCACCACGCCGACGGCCAGGCCACTGGCGGAGAGCGCGGCGGCGAGGTTGACGGTAACGGTCGACTTGCCCACGCCGCCCTTGCCCGACGCGACCGCGTACACCCTCGTTCGCGAGTCCGGCCGGGAGAACGGGATCTCCTTGCCCGGGCCGCCGCGCAATTTGTCCCGCAGCGCCTCCCGCTGCGCGTCCGTCATCACGGAAAGGTCGAGTCGCAGGTCGGTGACCCCGGGCACCGAACGTACCGCCGAGGTGACGTCACGCACGAGGATGTCGCGCATCGGACACGCGGCTATGGTCAGCAGCAGAGTCAGTGTCGCAACGCCGTGGCGGTCGACGGACAGGTCGGCGACCATGTCCAGCTCGGTGATGGGTCGGCGGATCTCCGGGTCCTTCACGGTGGCCAGCGCCGCGCGCACGGCTTCGACGGTCACGGTCATGATGTCCTTGCTGATGGTGGTGGTGACGAGCTGCTGATGGGTGTGACAGCAGGTCCGGCACAGTCAGGCTACGTGCCGGACGAACCCGGGCGACGGTCGCCGCGACCCGCCCGCCTCCCATGGCTTGCACATCTGTCTGTGTCACCTGACTTGGCTCAAATTAGTGCGCACCGCTGGCCTGGCGGATCGCGGTGAGTG
>CAYZBB010000061.1:0-13684 GCA_964476495.1 uncultured Actinomycetes bacterium
TCGCAGGTCACAGACCTACAAGATCAACAACTCGCTTCCTGTGAGCCAAGTCAGGCCGGACGAACCCGGGCGACGGTCGCCGCGACCCGCCCGCCTCCCATGGCTTGCACATCTGTCTGTGTCAGCATGAGAGCCGTCCGTTTGGAGGTGCTCGCATGACGTCGCCCATCGGCTTTCGGTCCGTCACGTCGGTACCGAACCTGCCGACTCCACCCACCGGTTTCGCCGTGGCGGCCTACCCGACCTATGCCAGCGCGCAGGCAGCGGTCGAGCAGCTGATCAAGCACGACTTCTCGATCCAGGATGTCACCATCGTCGGATCCGATCTGCAGTTGGTCGAACGGGTGACCGGCCGGCTCACCGCCGGCAAATTGGCCGCCGCGGGCGCCGCGTCGGGCGCCTGGATGGGGCTGTTCGTCGGCGTTCTGATGTTCGTCTTTTCACCCGTGCAGAGCGGGATCCTGCTGCTGATCCTCGCCGCGGTTGCCATCGGTGCCGCCTTCGGGGCGGTCATGGGTTATCTGGGCTATTCGGTTGCCAAGGGGCGCCGAGATTTCACCTCGGCCTCGCAGGTGGTCGCGCGCCGGTACGACGTGTTGTGCCAGCCGCGCACCGCCGAGCAGGCCCGCGACATCCTCGCCCGGATGGAGCTCGGTCGGCGCGGCTGACCAGGAAACGCTGACCAGGAAACGACAAGGCCCGGCAGGGTGAACCTGCCGGGCCGTTCGGCGTGTGGTCCCGGGCTTTCAGGCCAGAGCCTTGGCCTTGAGCCGCTCGAACTCCTGCGGCGTGATCGTGCCATTGTCCAGCAGCGCCTTCGCGTCGGCGATGTGCTCGGCCGGCGACTTGCCGGCAACGTCACGGATGTAGGCATCGGTTTCGGTCCTGGCCTGCCGGACCGCGGCCATCTGCCGCTCCGACATCCCCTTGCCCCGGGCGATGACGTACACCAGTGCCGTCAGATAGGGGAAGAAGATCAGGAAGATGATCCAGAGTGCCTTCCACCATCCGCTCAGATCGCGGTCACGGAACAGGTCGGTGAGGATGTAGAACAGCACGAACAGATACGCGACGAAGACGAAGCTCCAGATCACGATCCAGATGATGCTCCAGAAGTTTTCCATGGACGGTCCTCCAATTCGCGGCCGGGATGCGTTCGCCCCGGCCATGCGAGCGGCCGCGGTGCACGCTCTCGACTGCAACTCTCCGGGTGTGCCCGGATCCGCGGCAAATCCTGGCACAACGCGCGGACGTCGTTGATCACCCCGATCGGATGGTCGGGCCACATTTCGGTGACGGATCGGTGTCGAAACGGACCCGCGGGCACCGTTCGCCGGCATCCGCCGATTTGGCGGAGATCACAGCCAGCCCCGCCGGCGAAACACCACGTACAGCGTCACGCACAGTGCGAGGATCACCCCGACGGCCATCGGATAGCCAAATGACCAGGTCAATTCGGGCATGTTGTCGAAGTTCATCCCGTAGATGCCGGCGATCGCGGTGGGCACGAGGGCGATCGCCGCCCAGGCCGAGATCTTGCGCATGTCCTCGTTCTGCCGGGTGGTCACCTCGGCGAGGGCGGCGCTGACCAGTGTGGTGAGCATCTCGTCGAAGGTCGATACCCGGTCGGCGACCACCGAGAGGTGATCCTCCACGTCACGCACGTACTCCCGGATCTGTGCCGGCATCAGATCGGTCGACGTCCCCGCCAGCGACCGCATGGCCGGCACCAGCGGTGAGACCGCCCGCCGGAGCCCGAGAATCTCCCGCTTGAGCAGGTAGATCTGCTCGATGTCGACCGATTTGGTCGGGGTGAACACCGAGTTCTCCATCTCGTCGATGTCGTCCTCGACGGCTTCGACCACGCTGAGGTACTCGTCGACGATGTAGTCCGCGATGGCGTGCATCACGGCGGCCGGGCCGATCGTCAGCTGCTCCGGGTCCGCCTCCAACGCTGCGCGCACGGTACGCAACTGGGAGTGCGCGCCGTGCCGGACCGTGACGATGTAGTCGGGACCGAGGAAGACCATGATCTCGCCGTCCTGCACGATCTCCACGGCCGAGCCCGCGGTGTGCTCGACGTAGGCGACCGTCTTGAGCACCAGGAACAACGAGTTGTCGTACTGCTCCAGTTTGGGTCGCTGGTAGGCCTGCACCGCATCCTCGACGGCCAGCTCGTGCAACCCGAGAAGCTCGGCGAGGAACGTCATCTCCTCCTCGCCGGGCTCGTGCAGGCCGACCCAGACAAAGCCACGACCCGCGGTGCGCACCCGCGCGATTGCCTTGACCGGGTCGCTGCAATGCGGCATGCGGCGGCCGTTGATGTAGGCGGCACAGTCGACGATCGCCTCGGTGTTGGCCGCGTCCGTCCTGGCCGGGTCGGTTCGATTCCGATGTCGCAGCGACTGAAGGGAGGGCAGGACTGGCATGGCCACCTCCTCGTGGGGTCGACGTGCGGCCGGATCGGCGCAGGTCGGGCCCGATGCGCCGGAGGCGCATCACCTCGTCTGCCCGACGAGCGTACCCGCGACGGTTGGCACCGGCGGGCAGATCGACGGCGGCGCGGTGTCCGCCCGGCGAACTGTCGATGAAGGTCGGTCGACCGCCGGTGCCGGTCCGCGTCGGGCCGAGGCGCAGCGGTTCGGGGCGACCCGGCAGGATGGACCGCGTGCTCATCGACCTGCACGCCCACTCCACCGCATCGGACGGGACCGACACCCCCGCCCAACTGATGCAGGCCGCGGCTGACGCGGGACTGGACGTCGTCGCCATCACCGACCACGACAACACGGGCGGATGGGAGCCCGCGCTCGCCGCCCGACCGGCCGGACTGTGCGTGATCCGCGGCGCGGAGTTCTCCACCACCGTGCGAACCCCCGAGCGGCGGGTCAGCGTGCACCTGCTGGGCTACCTGTTCGATCCGGCGCACCGGGCGATCGTGACCGAGCAGGCCCGATTGCGCGAGGAACGGCTGCACCGCGGCCTGGCGATCGTCGATCGGATGGTGGCGGCCGGCGTGCCGATCACGGCGGACCAGGTCATGGAGATCGCAGCGGGCGCACCCGTGGGTCGCCCGCACATCGGTCGGGCGCTGGTGAACGCCGGCGTCGTCGCGTCGGTGGACGAGGCGTTCGCCATGCACCTGTCCGGGCGTGGGCCGTACTACGTGCCCAAGGCGGACACCGACCTGCCCGTCGCGATCGGCATGATCGCCGCGGCCGGTGGAGTCAGCGTGATCGCGCATCCACGCGGGCGGGGGGAGCGGCGCGTGCTGGACGCCGCCTACATCGGGGAACTGGCCCGGCTCGGACTCGGTGGGCTCGAGGTGGACCATCCCGACCACGACACCCAGGACCGGGCCGAGTTGCGGTCGATCGCCGCCCGGTACGGGCTGCTGATGACCGGGTCCTCCGACTACCACGGCACCAACAAGGTCCTGCGACTGGGCCAGGAGTCCACCGACCCGGACGTGCTGGCCAGGCTCATCGAGGCCACCAACGGGATCACCGAACCGGTGGGTCCCGGCGGGTGATCCCGGACGCGCGCGCGGGCGGGCAGAACGCGGGTCGGGGCACCGGCCGATCGGTCGGCCCGCTGGTCCGGGTGCTGGACACGATCGCCGGGCTGCTGTCCGCGGGTGTCCTGGTGCTCGGGATCCTGCTGCTGATCGCCCAGCTCATCGCGCCGTTGGCGTTGTCCCTCGCCGGTTGGGGTGATGCGAACGGCCCCGGCTGGTGGCAGGTCGTCACTCAACTGGTGGTGGGCGGTGCCGGGGAGGTGGTGGTGCGGATGCGCCACGGATGGGCCGGGCCGGTACGGGCCGCCGCCGATGTCACGGTGATCATGGCCATCGTGTTGGTCCTCGCCTGGGCCTGGTGGCCCTGAGCCCAGGGTCAGCTCGGATGGTCAGCGAGCCCGACAACCTGGTCGCCGCGCGTTTCGACGATCATCGCGCCGACCGCGGCCACATCCACCCGGCCGCCGTAGCGGGCTCGGTCGACGGGTATCAAGGTCGGCACGATCCCGGGGTTGCCGTTGCCCACCGCGACCGCCGCCAGCCCGTCGTCGACGGGCAGCAGCGCCTGATCGCCGATGATCGCCGGCAGGCCGAGCACGCCCTGTCTGGTCCAGCCGACGGCCAGGTCCTGGACCTGCGTCGACACCGTCTCGGCCGGCCCGTCGGGCAGTTCCGAGGCGAGGACGCCCGGGGTCGGAGGCACCGTCTCGGCCAGGTCACCGGACGAGGCCGGCGTGGTCTGCACGGTGGTCGTCCGCTGCGTCACCACCAGGATCGTGGACCCGATCACCGACATGCGTGTCGAACCGTCCCGGACCGCCGGCGTGGTGCCGGTACGACCGTCGTGCAGACGGTCGGCATCGACGATCGCCTCCCGGGGCACATCGACAGGAGTTCGGCTCGTCTCCTGACCCGTGGTGTCGTACACCACAACGGCCGGCTGGGGGTCCGCCACGAGCACCGCCACCCGGTCCGAGGTGATCCCGACCAGCCGTGCCGCTGTCGAGCCGATGTCGATGTCCGCCCGTGGGTCGTGCTTGAAAACGTCCTGGTCGTCCGGTTTGTCCGGTGCCGAATCCGGGGTCGTCCAGTTCAACACGACCCGTGTCGACGCCTCACCCGCGCAGTGCTCGACCGTTGCGAACTGCTTGTCGTCGATGATCATGTCGGTGAAGGTGCACCCGGTCCGAGTTGCGTTGGGCTTGGGCGGCGCGGGCAGGTCACCGTACTGGATGGTGCGGACGAGGTCGTCGCGCCACAGTTCCACCAGCGACGGGCCGAGCCACCCGGCGTACGGACCGCCGAACGCCAGCGCACCGCCCGCCTGATTGGGGCTCGTCCGGTAGTAGTGCCGGTCCCCGGTCACCGGATCCAGCAGCATGACCTGCGAGCAGTACCCGTTCTTGTTCGAGACCGCCATGACGCCCCGCACCCTGCCGCGTACGGTCACCCCGGGCGCGTCGGTGTCGCCCGAGCCGACCGCGCACAACGGCTCGTCGCCGCGATCGTAGGTCCATCGCCGCTCACCCGTGCTCACGTCGTTCCCGAACACAGCCGACCCCTGCGCGGTGACCACGACCCCGTAGGGAGAGGCGACCGCGCCGATCGCCGGGTCGGTGGGCAGGGTCCACACCGTGGAGAGCGCGGCCGGCACGGTCTGCGGGGTGAGCGGCGCGGGTATCTGCGCGCCGGTGACGTCGTCGGTTGCCCGGACGTCGCTGGTCAGGTAAACGACGGCGGCCGCGGCCAGCGCGACGAGTGCGATCGCCGCGGCGACGAGGCGGTCGACCCGCCGACGCCGAACCGGGCTACTGATCACCCGGTAGAGCCTACGGGGACGGTGATGTGGTTCAGATCAGACAGCCGCGTCCGCCGGCTGAGCAATGCTGTCGTGGTTCTGGTCGGCGGCCACCGGACGGCCGCCGCGGGTGCGCCGCCGGGTCCGGCGGCGAGGTCCGGCCGATTCCGTGGAGTCGTGGGCCGGGTCGGCGGGGCGTTCCGCGTCGACTTCGGCGACCGGATGGGTCGATGCCGCGGTGTCCTGCCGGCCGCCTCGGGTGCGTCGCCGACGGCGGCCCGGGCCGTCCGATCCGCTCACCGTGGCACCGTGCGCCTCCTCGAGGCCGCGTTGCCCCCGTCCGGTGCGACTGCGCCCGACCCCGGAACCGCGCTTGCCGCCGGTCTCGCCCAGGTCCTCGATCCGCTCCGCGTCCAGCCCGGCCCGGGTCTGCGCCTGCGCCGGCAGGTCACCGGTCGTCCCCTCCGGGATGTCCAGGTCGGCGTACAGGTGGGTGGAGGTGGAATAGGTCTCCACCGGGTCGGCGAAGTCCAGGCCGAGCTCCTGGTTGATCAGCTGCCAGCGTGGCACGTCGTCCCAGTCGATGAACGACACCGCGGTTCCCGTCCGACCGGCCCGGCCGGTCCGACCGATCCGGTGGATGTAGGTCTTCTCGTCCTCCGGGCACTGGAAGTTGATCACGTGGGTGACCCCGTCCACGTCGATACCCCGTGCGGCCACGTCGGTGGCCACCAGCACGTCGACCTTGCCGGACCGGAACGCGCGCAGCGCCTGCTCCCGGGCACCCTGGCCGAGGTCCCCGTGGACCGCGGCCGCCGCGAAGCCGCGCTCGGCGAGCTCCTCCGCCACCTTGGCAGCGGTGCGCTTGGTACGGGTGAAGACCATGGTCAGGCCCCGCTCGCGGGCCTGGAGCACCCTGGCCAGCATCTGGGTCTTGTCCAGCGCGTGCGCGCGGTAGACAAACTGTCGGGTCGAGCTGTGCGTCGCGCCCTCCGCCGGAGCCTCCGCCCGGATATGGGTGGGGCGGGACATGAACGTCCGGGCGAGGGTGAGGATCGGCCCGGGCATGGTGGCGGAGAACAGCATGGTCTGCTTGACCGTCGGTACCAGCGCCAGGACCTTCTCCATGTCCGGCAGGAATCCCAGGTCGAGCATCTCGTCGGCCTCGTCCAGGACGAGCACCTTGACCGCGCCGAGCACGAGGTGGCCGGACTTGGCCAGATCCAGCAGCCGGCCGGGGGTACCTACGACCAGGTCGACGCCGGCCTGTAGCGCGGCGATCTGCGGTTCATAGGCCCGTCCGCCGTAGACGGCGGTCACCGCCAGACCCAACACCTTGCCGATCTGATGCAGGTCCCGAGTCACCTGCACGCACAGCTCGCGGGTGGGCACCATCACCACGGCACGTGGCGCGCGGCCGGTGGGCAACTTGCCCCGCGCATCAGCGGCGACGGCCGGGTCGTGGGCCAGTCGTTGCAGCAGCGGCACGCCGAAACCCAGGGTCTTGCCCATCCCGGTGCGGGCCTGCCCGATCAGATCGGACCCGGTCAACGCGATCGGCAGGGTCAGGGCCTGGATGGCGAAGGTGTGTTCGATCCCGGCGTCCGCCAACACCCCGACGATGCGGGCGTCGACACCGAACTCGGCGAAGGTGGGGGACTCGGCGCGGACGGGGGCGTCCGCGGCCAGTGGGTGGGAGTGAGCGGCGTCCTCGGCGTCGATCGCGGCATCGGCCACGGCTCCATCGGGGTCGTCGATGAGGTTGCTACGGGTCATGCAGACATGCCTTCCGTGTCGTCCGCGCGCGTTCACGCGACACGCGAAGACACTCACCCAGGCACATTCCCGGATGGCACTCCCGCAGTCCGGCCCGCCCGGACGGCGAACCGTCGACGTCGAGCGAGCCCGTCGGCTGTGCCGGGTCCGCTGTGTGCGGATCGCCGGGGACACACGTGGTGTGCGTCGCAATGCCTGGTCGACCGTCGACCTTCGCCCGTGTCGTTCGGGGATCGGTCGTGGGTCGTTTCCAACGGGCTGTCGGGCCGGTTCATCCATCCGCGCGAGTGACGCGCGCACAATGCGACGGTGCGGATGTCGCACCATCACGCTCATTCTACCTGATCAGGCGCTTCGTTCCGGGCATCCCGGCGCGTCGGGACAAGAAGGCGGCGTGTGCCGGCCCGCTCTGTCGCTCCGAGGACACGCCCGACCGGCGGCCGGCCGATCCCGATAGGCTCGGAGCCTGGCTGCTTTCTCGTGGACGTCGGCGGTCCGCGTGGCCCCGGCGTCCGGGGTCCGTGGGGGCCGGGATGCGGGCGTGAGGGTGGAGGATGGAGTTGGGCATGAGCGATGTGCATCCGGCCGCGCCGGCGCCGGCCGATATGCCCCCGCCCGACCCGGCCGTGGTGGACCTACTCGGCGTGCTGGCGTACGGGGAGCTGTCGGCTTTCGATCGGATGGCTGCCGATGCGCGATGGGCGCCTACCCTGGCCGGTCGCGTCCAGCTGTCGGCGATGGCCACCGCGGAGATGGGCCATTTCACCGCGCTCGCCAGGCATCTGGCGGCGCGCGGCGTCGCCGTCGAGGACGCGATGAAACCGTTCGTCGCGGCATTCGACGCCTTCCACGACTCGACCGCACCCCACTCCTGGCTGGAGTCGTTGGTGAAGGCTCATGTCGGCGACGGGTTGGCCGCCGACTTCTACCGAGAGATCGCCGAGTGGCTCGATCCGGTGACCCGGGACCTGGTCTTCGAGGTGCTCGCCGACTCCGGGCATTCGGCGTTCGCGGTCCGCGAGGTCCGCAAGGCCTGCCAGGCGGACCCACGGGTGGCCGGCCCGCTGGCCCTGTGGGGCCGGCGGTTGCTCGGTGAGGCGATCACCCAGGCCCAGTACGTGGTCGCCGACCGCGACACGCTGGCAGAGCTGATCGTCACCGGCTCCGGAGACCTGGCCGGCATCGCCGCCCTTTTCCGGCGGTTGCAGCAGGGCCACACCGAGCGGATGAAGTCGCTCGGCCTGGCCTGAGCACACCGGCGGCCGGACCTCCTTCCTTCGCCCGCACCGCGGGCATGCCGGACAACCTCGCGCGACCTTGCGATGCAGTCGATCCTTCGCACCCAGCTGCGGGCCATTGGTCGACACGCAAAATCCGATCGATTGAGTCTGTTCATCCGCGTTTCGCCCAACAGAAGCCTTGATACTTCCTCATCTGCGTTGTGGCAGACTCCACGAGCGCGCGGCCCGACCCCCCCGAGGGACCACGGGTCGTCGTGCTGCGCGGGACCCAGACCGGCCGTGCCGACCGCTGGCGAAGACATGCAGATCCACGAGCGAAGGAAGTGGCGATCGTGACCAGAAGAAGTCGGGTCGGCTCGGGTGTTGCCGCCCTGCTGGCGGCGGCGCTTGCGCTCACCGCCTGCGGCAGTCCCGCGGGCACGACGCCAGGAAGTTCCTCCGACGCGCCCAGCCAGAGCGTCGCGGCCGAGCCACGCGTCATGAACGACGCCATCGGCGAGGTGACCGTGCCGGCCGAAGCGCGGCGGATCGCCACCACCGCACCGGCCTTCACCACCTCCGTGCTGCTGCTCGGCGGCGCCGACAAGCTCGTTGCGCTGGAGGAGAACTACGGCAAGAACCAGTGGATCAAGCAGAAGTACCCCCAGCTCGACGGCCTGCCGGTGGTCTTCGCCGGCAACCAGACCAACGTGGAGGAGTTGCTCAACCAGAAGCCGGACCTCGTCCTGTATGCGAATCGGTACGGCCAGGACACACTGAAACAGCTGCAGGATCTCGGCATCGCCGCCATCTCGGGTGAGAAGGACTCGAACGCACCCGGCTACGACCACCTGAACTGGGTCCGTGACAACCAGCTGTACTTCGGCAAGGCCATCGGCGGCAGCCAGCTGGACAGGGCAACGACCTACGGACAGGAGTTCAGCCAGATCCGGGAGTCGATCCAGGCCAGGACGAAGGACCTGCCCGCCGACCAGCGTCCGAGTGTGGTCGAACTGTCCGCCGCCGGTCAGGTCCTGCAGGCGAACAACGGCTCGGCCATCGGCCAGGAACTGATCACGCTGGCGGGCGGGACGAATCCCGCTCAGGACGCGGCCGGCCAGAGCATGGGACCGTCCGGCCAGACGCAGATCGAGGCCGAGCAACTGCTCGCCTGGAACCCGGACATCCTGCTGGTCGATTCGCCGTCGATTCGCGATGCGATCACTGCCGACCCCGTCCTGGCCGGTCTCCGGGCGGTCGCCGGCGGGAAGGTCTACGTGATCCCCAACGGCGCCATGGCCTGGGCCTACAACGGTCCCGAGGAGTACCTCGCGATGCAGTTCTTCGCGAAGTCGATCCACCCCGAACTCTTCGCCGACGTCGACCTCCAGAAGCAAACCGAGGTTTTCTACCGGGACTATTTCGGCTTCGAGCTCAGCGATGCCGACCTCGCGTACTTGTTCAGCCTGTCCGAGGGTCAGAGCGTCGCCGACGTGTTCGACCGCTGACCCAGCCGCTGGCGGACCATGACGAGCGGATCGATGCGGGAGCATGATGCCGTCGTCCCGCAGCGCCGACGGCACCGTCGCCGGCCGTTCCCGTGGGTGTTCGGAGCCTGCCTGGGCCTGATGGTCGTCGTGATGACGACCTCGTTCATGATCGGCCGCTTCTCCATCGACCCGCTCGACGCGATCAAGATCATGGTTGCCAGGTTCGCGCCGATCGAGCAGACCTGGGACCCGATGGACGCGACGGTCGTCTGGGATGTCAGGTGGCCAAGGATCGTCATGGCCGTGCTGGTCGGCGCCGCCCTGTCCTGTTCGGGTGCCGTCTACCAGGGTGTTTTCCGGAACCCCCTGGTCTCGCCGGACATTCTGGGAGTCGCCGCGGCGGCGTCGTTCGGCGCGGCCGTCGGCATCGTGACGTGGGACGCGAATTCTCCGGCCGTGCAGGTCCTGGCCTTCGTCTGCGGAATCGGCGGGGTCATCCTGGCCTACCTGCTGGCCAGGACGACCGGTGCCATACCCAACGTGATGCTGATACTGGCCGGGGTGGTCGTCGGCTCGCTCTTCACCGCGGGCGTGTCGATCATGAAGTACCTGGCCGATCCCTACGACGAGCTGCCCGCCATCACCTTCTGGCTGATGGGTTCGTTGTCCGGGATCCGCTGGAACAACGTGCTGCTCGCCGCACCGGTCATCGTCGTGGCCTTCGTCGTGCTGATGGTGTTCAGCTGGCGACTGAACATCCTGACGATGGGTGAGGACGAGGCTCGATCGCTCGGCGTGCACACCCACCGACTGCGAGGCATGGCGATCGTCTGCGCGACCGCGATGACCGCGACCGCGGTCTCCCAGTGCGGTGCCATCGGCTGGATCGGGCTGGTGATACCGCACATGGCCCGGATGATGGTGGGGCCTGATCATCAGAAGCTCATTCCGACGGCGGCGGTGCTGGGCGCAACCTTCCTGCTCCTGATCGACAACCTCACCCGCACCGTGTCGGAGACGTCACTTCCGCTATCCATCCCGATCGCCCTCATCGGGGCCCCGTGCTTCGCCGTCCTGCTGCGGCGCGCGAAGAAGGACTGGACGAGGTGAGCTCCCCAGATCAGCCGGCGGATCAAGCAGCGGATCAGGGTGTCCCGGTCATCAGCGCCGAGCATGTCGCCTTCGGGTACACGCCCGGCTTGCCGGTCCTGCAGGACATCAGCTTCGAGGTGCACCGAGGTGAGGTGCTGATGATCCTGGGCGCCAACGGATGCGGTAAGTCCACGCTGATGCGCACGCTGCTCAACGAGAACCGGCCCTCTCGCGGAGCGATCACGCTCAACGGCACCGACGTGTCGATGATGCGACCGGCACAGACGGCGCGCCATGTGGCCATGGTCTTCCAGGAGCACACCGCACCGTTCCCGTTCTCGGTGCTCGACGTGGTGAAGATGGGTCGCGCGCCCTACCTACCGTTCTTCGGCATGCCCACCAGGAAGGACGTGCAGATCTGCAACGAGGCCCTGGAAGTGGTGGGGCTGAGCCACCTGCGGGACGAGGCATACACGCTGCTGTCGGGCGGTGAACGCCAGCTCGTGCTCATCGCGCGCGCCCTGGCCCAGCAGACCGGGCTGATCATGATGGACGAGCCGACCAGTCACCTGGACTATCGCAACGCCGCCGTGATCATCAAGATGGCGCATCAGCTCGCCAGCCGACAGGGCAAGGCCGTCATCATCATCACGCACCTGCCGGACCAGGCCTTCTATTATCCGACCAAGGCCGCACTGATGAAGGGCGGTCGGTTCTTCTCCTACGGTCCGAGCCGAGAGGTCCTCACCGAGGAGAACCTCACCGAGGCCTACAACATGCCGATCAAGGTGCTGGCCACCCGCGACGGGACGTCCGACGAAGAATACGTCATGTGCCGGCCGGTGCTGGAGCGCCTGTAGTGCCAGTCGGAACCGGTGACTGCTGGGGGACGGGTGACGTGACAGTTGATTCCTTTGATTCCTTCGACAAGCGCAGGGCCGACGCCCCGGCCGGCTTCTTTCGCTGGGAGGCGGCGGGGCTGGCCTGGCTCGGTGGTGCGACCGCCGCAGGCGGCGCGGCGGTGGTCGGCGTCCGGGAGGTCCGGGACACGCGCATCGTGCTCGACCGGATCGACACCGCGCCGGCGACGCGGGCGGCGGCGCAGGAGTTCGGGCGGTCGCTGGCGCTGACGCACGGCACGGGCGCGACGGGGTTCGGTGCGGGACCGCCGGGCTGGTCCGGGCACGGCTGGATCGGCCGCCAGGTACTACCGATCGCCTCGTTCGACCGGTGGGGCGAGTTCTACGCGACCGCTCGGCTCGAACCGTACGCGCGAGCCGCGCAACTGACCGGCAGCCTGTCGGCCGGCGACGCGTGCGCGGTCGATCGGGTGTGCCGGCGGCTGGTGGCCGGCGAGTTCGACGACGACGCACCGCCGGCACGCATCCATGGCGACCTGTGGGGCGGCAACGTGCTCTACGCGGCGGACGACGGCCGAACGACCGCGGTGCTGATCGACCCGGCCGCACACGGCGGCCACCGGCTCACCGACCTGGCCATGCTCGTCCTGTTCGGCACCGAGCATCTGGCCCTTGTGCTCGACGCGTACATCGAATACGCGGCGATGCGCCCGGACTGGCGGGAGCTGATCGGTCTGCACCAGTTGCACCCGCTGCTGGTGCACGCGGTCAGTCATGGGCCCGGCTACGGTCGGCGGGCCGGCGAGGTGGCGGCGCGCTACGGGTGAACCACTCCCCGTTCTGTCCGTGTGGGTTTGACGCCGCGCAAGACCGTGTTGGTTGAGCGCGACGGGCCCGAACAGGCCAGGATGAAGCGGGCACAGTGCAGTGCACGGGTCGTCGTGGCCGTCCCCGGGGCCATCGCGCGCTATCTGACGAACAGGCGCCGGCGGTCCCTCGGAACGGCAGGACGAGGACCCTTGCCGAAGTGGATGGAGGAGCATCAGGCATGTTTTCGCGCATTGCGGTGATCAATAGGGGTGAGCCGGCGGTCCGCCTGATCCGCGCCGTCCGCGAGCTGAACGCGGAGTTCGGATACGGGATCAAGGTCATCGCCCTGCACACCGAGTCCGAGCGCGGTGCGCTGTTCGTGCGGCTGGCCGACGAGGGCGTGCGGATCAGGGAGAAGGGCGATCTGAACAGCCCCTACCTGGACCACGAGGTGCTGCGCAAGGCGCTCGTCGAGTCGAAAGCCGACGCCGCTTGGGTGGGCTGGGGCTTCGTCGCCGAGGACCCGACCTTCGCCGAACTCTGCGCGGAACTGGGTGTGACTTTTATCGGCCCGCCGCCGGAGGCGATGCGGCGGCTCGGCGACAAGGTCGAGGCCAAGTACATGGCCGAGGCCACCAACGTGCCGGTGGCGCCGTGGTCGGGCGGCCCGGTGGAGACGATGGAGGAGGCGCTCGAGCACGCCAAGCACATCGGTTATCCCATGATCCTCAAGGCCCGCAGCGGTGGCGGCGGCCGCGGCATCCGGATGGTGTTCGACCCGGCCGAACTGGAGGAGGCCATCGAGCGCACCCAGTCCGAGGCGCAGAAGGCATTCAACGACCACGTCATCTTCATGGAGCACCTGGTCCAAGGCGGCCGCCACATCGAGGTCCAGGTCATCGCCGACAACTACGGCAACGCCTGGGCACCGGGTGTCCGGGACTGTTCGATCCAGCGACGCAACCAGAAGCTGATCGAGGAATCGTTCTCCCCGGCGTTGACCAAGGAGCAGGCCGACGACCTGGCCGCCCGCGCCGTCGACCTCGTCAAGGCCGTCGGCTACCGGGGCGCCGGCACGGTCGAGTTCCTGTACCAGCCGGAGGAGAAGGCCTTCGCGTTCC
>CAYZBB010000061.1:13694-33702 GCA_964476495.1 uncultured Actinomycetes bacterium
CCTGGAGGTCAACACGCGGCTGCAGGTCGAGCACCCGATCACCGAGGTATCCACCGGCCTTGACCTGGTCAAACTGCAGATCCTGGTGGCGGACGGGTACAAGCTGGTCGGCGACTGCCCGCCGGTCTACGGGCATGCGGTCGAGGCCCGGCTCAACGCCGAGGACGCGGACAACGGATTCGCACCATCGCCGGGCAAGGTGGAGCTGCTGACGCTGCCGGTCGGCCCGGGAATCCGGGTGGACACCGGCATCGCCACCGGCGACGCGATCTCCCCGGACTACGACTCGATGGTGGCCAAGATCATCGCGTGGGGGCGGGACCGGGACGAGGCGATGGCCCGGTTGCGCGTCGCGCTGCGCGAGACGACGGTGGTCGTCAAGGGTGGCACGACCACCAAGTCCTTCCTGCTCAAGCTGCTGGACCGGCCGGAGGTGATCGACGGCACCGCGGACACCGGCTGGCTCGACCGGGCCAACCTGCACGAGGACCCGGAGCTGGCGGCCGGCGCGGACGCGGCGCTGCTGTATGTCGCGGTCGACGTCTACGAGTCCGAGGAGCAGCTCGAGCGGGACGCCTTCCTGCGGGCGGCCCATGGTGGCCGCCCCAAGGCGAACCACACGGTGGGCAGGGAGATCGAGCTGGGTTACCGCGGGCAGACCTATGCGCTGAACGTCGCACAGATCAACCCGCGCCGTTACCGCGTCGAGGTGCCCGGCGGCGGAGTCGTCGAGCTGGAGCTGGAGCGGCAGTCCCGTTTCGAGAGTCGGCTGACCATCGGCGACCGGCACCACCAGATCGTGGCGTCCACCGGCGCGGGCGGGCATCTGGTCGAAGTGGACAGCGTCAGTCACCGGGTCAGCCGGGACGAGGGGGGCATGGTGCGCTCGCCGGCGCCGGCCGTCGTGGTCGCGCTGCGCGCCGCGGCCGGCGATGACGTCGAGGCCGGTGACACCATCATGATCCTCGAGGCCATGAAGATGGAGACGCCGGTCAAGGCCCCGTACGCCGGCCGGGTCCGGGAGATCCTGGCCTCGGTCAACTCGCAGGTCGACGCCGGTGGTGCACTGCTGCGGCTGGACCGGATCGAGGAGGAGGGGGCCGCGTCCACGGCCCCCACCATCTCCTTTGCCTCGGACACCGTCACGCAGGACGGCGACATCCGGGCGAGAGCACTGGAGGACCTGGCGGCGCTGCGCGCCCTGGTGATGGGTTACGACGTGTCGGCCGGACGGGCCCGGGCGCTGTGGGCCGAGTACGACCGGGTGCGCGAGCAGCTACCGCTGGACGACGACGAGCTGCTCGGTGCGGCGCTGGACGTGCTGGAGACCTTTGCGGATCTGGCCGAGCTGTCCCGCAACCGGCCGGCCGGTGAGGAGGAAACCGGCGACGAGCAGGTGCACAGCCCACGGGAGTACTTCCACAGCTACCTGCAGTCGCTCGACCTGGAACGGGCCGGCCTGCCCGAGGGCTTCCGCAACCGGATGGCACGGGCACTGGTCCACTACGGTGTCACCGATCTGGATCCGAGCCCGGCGCTGGAGGACGCGGTATACCGCATCTTCCTGGCCCAGGAGCGTGTCGGCGACCAGATCCCCTTCATCGCCGGGCTTCTCGAGCGGTGGCGGACCCGGGCAGCGGTTCTCGGCGATGAGGTGCGGCGGCGGGTCGGCGCGGTGGTCGAGCGACTGGTCGTGGCCGCCCGGTCGCGGTACCCGCTGATCGGTGACCTGGCCCGCTCGATCCGATACGAGGTGTACGAACGGCCGGCCATCGAGGCCGCCCGGACCGAGCTGTTCGACCGGGTGCGCGCCGACCTTGCCCTGTTGGTGGACGATCCCGGGACGCCGGACAGGGCGGAGCGGATCGACGCCCTGGTGCGCAGCTCGGAGCCGGTGGTGCGGTTGCTCGCCGACGAGCTGCTGAACCGGCCGTCCGGCGTGCCGACGATGCTCGAGGTGATGAACCGGCGCTACTACAAGATCCGTGACCTGGAGGATCTGGAGATCGGCGAGATCGCCGGGCGGCCGACCCTGACCGGCAACTACATGCTCAGCGGCAATCGCATGTACCTGATCTCCACCACGGCGGACCACGCCGGTCTGGAGACCGCGCTCGCCGCGGTGGACACGGAGGCCAGCGCGGTGCCCGACCCGGCCAACCTGGTCACCGACATCTACATGGCATGGGCCGACGCCCCGGAGGACCCGGACGCCATCTCGGCCGAGCTCGCCCGGACGCTCCAGGGCTACCGAACGCTGGCCGCCGGCCGGCGGATCACGGTGACCGTTGCCTTCAACATCGAGTCCCCGGACGTCCTGCAGTTCACGTTCCGGCCCGGCTCGCACGGGCTGGCCGAGGAACGTGTCATCCGGGGCATGCACCCGATGACGGGTCAGCGGCTGGACCTGTGGCGGTTGAAGAACTTCAACGGCACCCGGGTGCCGGCGGCAGAGGGCACCTACGTGTTCCATCTCGTCGCACCGGACAACCCGGCCGACGAGCGGCTGGTTGCCCTGGCCGAGGTCCGCGACGTCACCCCGATCCGGGACGCGAACGGCGCGGTGGTGTCGTTCCCGGTGGCCGAGCGGGTACTGGCGGCCTGCCTCGAGTCGATCCGCCGTGCGCAGGCCGGGCACGGTGGGCGGAGCCCGTTGCAGAACAACGCGATCTTCCTGCATGTGTGGCCGCCGGTGGAGGTGCCAGTGGCCGAACTGGGTCGGTTCGCCCAGGACACCGCCCCGCTGACGCTGGGCACGGGGTTGTCCGAGATCACCGTGCTCGCCCGGCTCCGACAGGCCGACGGCTCGTTGCGCGACGTCGCCCTCCGGTTCGCCTTCCAGGCCGGGGCCGGCGTGCAGGTGACCGTCAGCGAGCCACCGACCGAGCCGTTGCCGGTGCTGGACGAGTACGCGCTCAAGGTCCAACGCTCCGGCGCGCGCGGCGCCGCCTACCCGTACGAGATCATCCCGCTGCTCACCGGCACGAGCGGGTCGTTCACCGAGTACGACTTCCGGGACGACAACACATTCGGCCCGGTGGACCGGCCGGCCGGGCAGAACAAGGCCGGCGTCGTCGCCGGCCTGGTCAGCACTCCGTCCGAGCGGTATCCGGAGGGCATGACCCGGATGGTGTTGATGGGGGATCCGACCAAGGCGCTGGGCACGGTCGCGGTAGCCGAGTGCGCGATCATCGCGGAGACGGTGAAACTGGCCGGGCAGAAGGGCATTCCGGTCGAGTGGTTCACTCTGTCGTCGGGTGCCAAGATATCGATGGACTCCGGCACGGAGAACATGGACGGCGTCGCCCGGGCACTGCGGGAGATCGTGCTGTTCACCCAGGCCGGCGGCGAGATCAACATCATCGTGTCCGGGATCAACGTGGGCGCGCAGCCGTACTGGAACGCCGAGGCGACCATGCTGATGCACACCAAGGGCATCCTGATCATGACCCCGGAGTCGGCGATGGTGCTCACCGGCAAGATGTCACTGGATTACTCCGGCGGTGTCTCGGCCGAGGACAACTTCGGCATCGGCGGTTACGACCGGGTGATGGGCCCGAACGGCGAGGCGCAGTACTGGGCGCCGAACCTCTCGGCCGCGGTGGACATCCTGTTCCAGCACTACGAGCACGCCTATCACGCGCCCGGCGAGAAGTACCCGCGGCGGGCGACCACCACCGACCCGGTGGACCGTGACGTGCGGTCGGCGCCGCACGTGCACCCGGACAGCCCGTTCACCACGGTCGGCGAGATCTTCGCGGAGGAGACCAACAAGGACCGGAAGAAGCCGTTCGACATCCGCTCGGTGATTAACGCGATAGCCGACCAGGACCACGCGACGCTCGAACGGTGGGCGGGCATGGCCGAGGCCGACACCGCGGTGGTGGTGGATGCGCATCTGGGCGGTTACCCGGTGGCGATCCTGGGCATCGAGTCCAGGGCGATCCCGCGTCGTGGCTTCCTGCCCACGGACGGCCCGGACTCGTTCTCCGGCGGCACCCTGTTCCCCAAGTCGAGCAAGAAGGCGGCCAGGGCGATCAACTCGGCGTCCGGGTCGCGGCCGCTGGTCGTGCTGGCCAACCTGTCCGGGTTCGACGGCTCACCCGAGTCACTGCGCAACATCCAGCTGGAGTACGGAGCCGAGATCGGCCGGGCCATCGTCAATTTCGACGGCCCGATCATCTTCTGCGTCATCTCCCGCTACCACGGCGGCGCGTTCGTGGTGTTCTCCGGGGCGTTGAACGACAACATGGAGGTCGTCGCGATCGAGGGCTCGTTCGCCTCGGTCATCGGCGGCGCGCCGGCAGCGGCGGTCGTGTTCACCCGCGACGTGAACACGCGCACCGCGGGTGACCATCGGGTGAAGGATCTCGAGGCACGCATCGCGGACGCCGAGGACGACGCCGAACGCAGCCGGCTGCGGGTGGAGCTGGCGGAAACCCGGAGCGCGGTGCGGTCGGAGAAGCTCGGCGAGGTGGCCGTCGAGTTCGAGCAGATCCACAACATCGAGCGGGCTCGTGAGGTCGGTTCGGTACACGCGATCATCCCGGCGGTCCAGATGCGGCCGTACCTGGTCGACGCGGTGGCCCGGGGCATGGCCCGGACCGGCGGTCCGTCGGTCGACTGACATCGGCTGTGACGGAAGGGATTCCGTCCTGCTCAGGAAGGCCCGGTTCGGCGGACGCCGAACCGGGCCTTCCAGCGATTCCCGAGGCGTGCACGTCATCATGCGCGAGATCCGGCAGCCCGAATCGGGCCCCCAGGACGGCCAGCGGTACGGCCACCAGCGCCGCTCAGACCGTCGACGACGTCCGGGCGCTGCGGTCCCGCGCATCGTCAAGGATGAGCGAGTGAACGACCCGACCAGCGCGCCCGACACGGCCGCCTTGTACGCCCGCATCGCCGGCCGGTTCGGCGATCTCCTGGACCGATGCCCGGCCGACCGGTGGACGGCACCATCGCCCTGCCCCGGGTAGGACGCTCTGCGCCGACACTCTCATCCACACCTGGGACTTCGCCCGGGCGACCGGGCAGGACCAGACGCTGGACGCCGAGGGCGCGGACGCGCAGACCCGGTTGCTCAACTTCCTGGGCCGGGTGGTCTGACGGACTCCAACCGGTTCCTCAGCCGACCGTGCGGATAGGCACAGCGGGTCGACAGGCAGCGCCGACACTCTCGGCGCATGGCTGACGGTGGGTTGGACGGCGGGACGGAACAGGCTGCGGGTGAACCGGACTCGGCGGCGCCGCGCCGGCTGCGCTGGTGGCAGCGGACGGCCGGGGTCGCGGCGGCGGTCGCCGTGATGGTGCTGGGCTCGACCGTGACGGCGTCCGGCTCGACACCCCGCAAACCCTCCCGGGCCGAGATCGACACGGTGGCGGCGGTGCGCGCCGACGGGCCGGTGCACGGGGAGTTCCCGGTGGTCGACGCGGACGGCTCGGTGCAGCTTCGCCGTTGGCAGTGGGGGGAGGTGGTCGCGGTGGAAGCCGCACCCGACCCGGACGATCCGGCGCGGATCACCGTGGCCAGCCAGGACGGCTACGCCAGCGACTACCAGGTCGAACCCGCGCAAGCGGACGGGCTGACCGTCGGCGACCTCGTCACGGTGGTCGGCCTTGTCCCGCCTGGTCGGGTTCGCTGATCAGCGAACCTGGCCGGGGGTGGTGGTGCGCCGAGCCGACTACAGCGCGAGCAGCACGTCCGGGTCGACCAGCGCCTCCACCGCGGCCCGGGCGGCGGCCGCGTCGATGGCGGAACGAGCGGCGGCGGCCATCTCCTCGCACTGCGCCAGGGTCGTGCGGGCCAAGGCGTATCTGACGGCCGGCACGCCGGACGGCGCCATGGACAGGCTCGAGATCCCGAGCCCCACCAGGACCAGCGCGAGCAACGGATCCCTGGCCGCCTCGCCACAGACACCCACCGGCTTGTCCGCGGCCCTGCCCGCGTCACCGGCGGCGGCGATCAGGTCGAGCACCGCAGGCTGCCACGGGTCGAGCAGCTCCGCGAGCTCGCCGGCCATCCGGTCGGTGGCCATCGCGTACTGGGTCAGGTCATTGGTGCCGATGGAGAAGAAGTCGACCTTCTCGATCAGATGCGGAGCTCGGAGAGCGGCAGCGGGCACCTCGATCATGATCCCGCCGACCGGCAGCCCGTGGGACTTCACCCGCTTCTCGAACGCCTCCGCCTCGTGCACGGTCGCGACCATCGGCGCCATCACCCACACCTTCGCGCCGGTGTCCTGCACGGCGGCCGCGATCGCGGTCAGCTGATCGTCCAGCAGGTGGGGGAAGCGCCTGTCCATCCGCAGGCCGCGTACCCCCAGCGCCGGGTTCTCCTCCTCGTCCGAGGGCGCGAAGGCCAGCGGCTTGTCGGCACCCGCATCGAGGGTTCGCACGACGACCTTGCGGTCACCGAACGCCTTGAACACGTCGGTGTACGACTTGGTCTGTTCCTCGACCGTCGGCGCCGTCTTGCGCTCCAGGAACAGCACCTCGGTGCGGAACAGGCCGACGCCCTCGAGGTCCTCCTTGGCGGCCTTGACCGCGTCGTCGACCTTGCCGATGTTGGCCAGCAGCTGGACCCCATGACCGTCCTTGGTCCTTCCGGGTCCACCACCGGAATCCTTCAGCGCCGCGCGCGCCCTGGCGCGCGCGGCGATGGATTCGCGCAGGTCGTCACCCGGATCGCCGACCACCGTGCCGTGTGCGGCGTCGACGGCCACCAGGGTGCCGTCGGCGAGATCCTGCGCCCCGGCGACACGCACGATGCAGGGCAGGTCCAGCTGGGCGGCGATGATTGCGGTGTGGCTGGTCGGACCGCCGAGTTCGGTGACGATCGCGACCACATGGTCCAGGTCCAAGGTGGCGGTGTCGGCCGGGGCGAGGTCGGCTGCGACCACCACCGAGGGTTCGGTCATCTGCGGCAACCCCGGGGGCTTGAGGCCGAGCACCTGGGCGACGATCCGGTCGCGCACATCGCGCAGGTCGGTCACCCGCTCGGCCATGTAGCCGCCGCTCATCTCCAGGATGGTGCAGAAGCCTTCGACGGCCTGGTCGACCGCGGTCGCCGGGCCGACGCCGGTCCCCATGCGTCGGGTGACGTCGGCGATCAGTCCCGGATCCTGCGCCATCAGGGAGGTGGCCTCCAGCACGGCGGCCACCGTCGACTCGGCCTGCGCGGCCCGCGACCGCAGGTTTGCGGCGACGAAGTCGAAGGACTTCTTGACCAACTCCGTGGCCTGATCGAGGTTCGCGGCCGCGGCCTCCTGCAGCGGGGGGCGCACGGGCGGCGCGAGCTTGACCACCTTGCCGACGGCGGAGCCGCGCCCCACCCCGATTCCGGTCAGCTGCTTGCCTGCCTGGCTGGTGCTCGTCATGGGACTCAACTCCTGGGTACCGGGTGGGGAGGGGTCGCGTAGGACGCCGCGGAGAGATCCCTCGTCCGCGGCGCACCGATCGATGAATCAGGGAGCGTCGTGGTCGACCTCGAGAAGCTCGACCAGCTGGTCGAGTGCTGCATCCGCGCCGTCGCCGTCCGCGGCCAGCGTCACCTCGTCGTTGTTGCCGACGGCCAAGCCCATGACCATCAGGATGCTGCGGGCGTCGACCGGGTCACCGTCACCCTTGGCGATCGTCACCGGCAGTCCGGTGGCGGTGACGGCCTGGACGAACAGGGAGGCCGGGCGGGCGTGCAGGCCGACGCGCGACGCGACCTTGACCTTGCGGGTGGGCATTCATCGACTCCTTAGTTGTGGGAATCCGGTGGCGCAGGTGGCACAGGGCCGGGACTGCGACAGACATCGTCGCAGCCCCGGCCCGGGTGTGCAGAGTGGAGCCCGATGATCAGGCGTTGACCGGGGCTCCGGCGGGTGCCGGGGCCTTGGCCTTGGTGCCGAGTCCCTTGAGGAAGACCACGCCGAACGCCGTCACCACTGTGCCGATCGCAACCGCGAGCAGGTACAGGAACGGGTTCGAGATCAGCGCGACCACCCAGATGCCGCCGTGCGGGGCGCGCAGGGTGTTGCCGAAGGCCATCACCAGCGCGCCGGTGACCGCGGAGCCGACCATCGTCGCCGGAATGACCCGCAGCGGGGCGGCGGCGGCGAACGGGATGGCGCCCTCGGTGATGAATGACGCCCCCAGAATCCAGGCGGCCTTGCCGTTCTCGATCTCCGGCTCGGTGAACAGCCGCTTGCGCAGCACGGTGGCCAGGGCCAGGCCCAGCGGCGGGGTCATGCCGGCGGCCATCACCGCAGCCATGATCTGCAACCGGGGATCGTCGGCGCCGGATGCGTCGAGTGCCACCGCGGACAGGCCGGTGGTCGCGAAGACGTAGGCCACCTTGTTGATGGGGCCGCCCAGGTCGAAGCCCATCATCAGGCCGAGAATCGCGCCGAGCGCGATGGCGGCGGTACCGGTCATCGACAGCAGCGCCTCGGACAGGGTGTCCATCAGCCACTTGATCGGCTTGCCGATGATCACCAGCATGATCAGGCCGGTCAGGAACGTCGCGATCAGCGGCACCACGACCACCGGCATCACGCCGCGGACCGCCTTGGGCACGTTCAGCCGGCTCAGCCACAGGGCCAGGAAGCCGCCGATGAAGCCGGTGGCCAGGCCGCCGAGGAAGCCGGCGCCGGTGGCCACGGCAAGGGTGCCGCCGACGAAGCCGGGGGCGATGCCGGGGCGATCGGCGATGGCGAAGGCGATGAATCCGGACAGCACCGGAACCAGGAATCCGAAGGCCGCACCGCCGATGACCATCATCAGGCCGGCCCAGGACTGCAGGGACAGCGGGCTGAAGGTGTCGATGACATCCTTCGTCGTGGTGGTGCTGATCTGGAAGCCACCGAGCATGAACGCGAGTGCGATCAGGATGCCGCCGGCCGCGACGAACGGAATCATGTAGGAGACGCCGGTCATCAGGTACTGCTTGATGCGGGCGCCCGTGCTCTGTCCGGCCTTGACCTTGGTGCCGGGCGCCGCACCCGAGCCGGCGCCGACCGGCGCGACCTCCTCGCCGGAGGCGTCGATCTTCTCCAGCGAGGCGCCCCCACCGGACTCCACCGCCTCGACGGCCGCGGCGATGACGTCGTTGGGTGCGTGCACCGCCTTCTTGACGCCGACGTCGACGAACGGTTTGCCGGCGAATCGCTCCTTCTCGCGGACCGGCAGGTCCGCGGCGTAGATCACCCCGTCCGCCGCGGCGATCACCGCGTCCGACAGCGGAACCGAACCGGCCGAACCCTGGGTCTCCACCTGGACGTCGTGTCCGGCGGCCTTACCGGCCTGTTCCAGGGCCTCGGCGGCCATGTAGGTATGCGCGATGCCCGTCGGGCATGACGTAACGGCGACGAACTTCATCAGCCACCCACCTCCGATTGCACGTAGGACGCCACCGCTGCCTCGTCGGGGGCGTCGATGATGGTCTGGCGGAATGCGGGACGAACCAGCCGGCGGGCCAGGGCCGCCAGGATGGTCAGGTGCTCCGAGCCGCCGGAGGCCGGCGCCGCGATGAGGAACACCAGCGTGGCCGGACCGTCAGGGGCGCCGAAGTCGACGCCGCCGGGGACCCTGGCCAGCCCGAGCGTTGGCACCGTGACGTGCTCCGAACGAGCGTGCGGAAGCCCGATCCCACCGGGCATCCCGGTGGCCATCTGGGCCTCTCGGGCGGCCACGTCCGCCAGGAAGCCCTCCAGATCGGTAACCCGCCCGGCGGCATGCAACTTCTGCGCGAGCTGCCGGGTGGCGTCCGCCTTGTCGGAGGCCACCAGGTCCAGGACGACCAGTTCGGGTGTGATGAGATCGGTCATGAGGCGATGTCCTTCACTGCTTGGAGGGGATCGGGATCCGCGACGACGCGGACCGCGTCGGCGCAGGCTCTTGTTTGGTCGGGGCCCGGCACGGTGCTGCCCGGCAGCATGCAGGCCGCGCGTCCCCAGGCGACGGCGGTGGCCAGTCGCTGGTCCGGACTTCCGGTCGCGTGCAGGTACCCGGACAGGGTGCAGTCGCCCGCGCCCACGGTGCTGCGGGGCACCAGCGGCGGGCCGCCGGCCCACCATGCCCCTGCCTCGGTGATCAGCAGGGCGCCGTGCCCGCCCATGCTGACCAGTAGTTCCTTGGTGCCCTTGGCGCGCAGGTCGCGGCCGGCGTCAATGACGTCGCCGACGTTGACCAGCCGGCGGTCGAGGATCTCCTCGAGTTCCTCGAGGTTGGGTTTGATGACGGTCGCGCCGGCGTCGATGACCGCGGCCAGGGCCGCACCGGACGTGTCGATCGCCACCGGAACGCCGGCGCCCACCGCGGTCGCGGTAACCCGGGCGTAGAAGTCGTCGGGCACGCCCGTCGGCAGGCTCCCCGCGGCCACCAACCAGGCCGGGCGTGGCTCCAGGTGATCCTCGACCGCGGTCAGCATCGAGGCCAGCTCCGTGGCAGAGATCGTCGCGCCCGGTTCGTTGAGCTTGGTGGTGGTGCCGTCCTGTTCGACGACGGCGATGTTGGTGCGGATGCTGCCGGCGATCGGCACCGGGACGACGTGGACCCGCTGAGGCTCCAGCAGGCCGATCATCCGTTGGGCGTCGGCACCGGCCGGCAGGATCGCGGTTGTCCGGTGGCCGTGCTTGGCCAGCACGCGGGCGACGTTGACGCCCTTGCCGCCGGCCTCCACCAGTGCGGTGCTCGTCCGCTGCACCTCGCCGATCCGCAACACGGGAACCTCGACCGTATGGTCCAGGCTCGGGTTGGGGGTCAGGGTGATCACGGATCGGGGACGGGTTGCTTCGGTCATGCCCGGATGACCTCGACCCCCGCGTCATGGATCTCCTTGGCCATGTCGGTATCCACCTCGCTGTCGGTGATGAGGGTGTCGACCTGGGAAAGGTCGGCAACATGGGCGAATTCGTCCCGACCGACCTTGGAGTGGTCGGCGAGGACGACGGTGCGCCGGGCGCCGGCGATGAGCGCCTGCTTGATCCCGGCCTCGGCGAGGTCGGGTGTGGTCAGGCCGCGGGCCGCGCTGATCCCGTTGGTGCCGGCGAACGCAACGTCGGCCAACACGCTTCGGTAGCCGTCCTGCGCCCAACTGCCCACGGCGGCCAGCGTGCCCGGCCGGACCTGGCCGCCCACCAGCAGCAGCGTGATGTTCGGCCGCTCGGCGAGCATGGCCGCGATCGGCAGCGCATGCGTGACGACGGTGAACGACCGGTCCGGCGGCAGCATCTCGGCGAGCAGCACGGTGGTGGTACCGGCATCGATGATGATCGAGCCGCTGTCCGGCAACTGGTCGAGGGCGGCCTTGGCGATCCGCTGCTTCTGCTCGGGATGCTGACCCGTCCGCTGGGCGACCGGCAGTTCCAACCCGAACCGTTCCACCGGAATGGCGCCGCCGTGAACCCGGCGGACCAGACCGCGACGCTCGAGTTCGTTGAGGTCCCGGCGGATGGTCTCGGGCGTGACGTCGAACCGTTCGGCGAGCAGATTGACATCCACCCGACCGGCGGAACGGGCATGGCCGAGCATGGCCTGCTGCCGTTCGGGTGCGTACATGTCGACTCCACTGTCCGATGGGACGGGCCGGGCCCGACGCCTGCTAAATCGTGGCGTCAACGTCCGGAGTCTGCTAGTCGGGCGCCGACCCCGTCCGAAGTCACCGTGTGATGCCGGTAACGAGTATGGACCGCGCCTGGGACGATGTCAACATATTCAGAAACAATCGGGCATGATCTACGTATCGCTGACTTCTGAGTGTTTCTGTTTGAGTCCGGTGCACGGACATCATGGACGCGACGTCGCCGATCCGTCGCCCGACCGTCGCCGGTTGGTGGACGAGTCGTGACCGGATCGATAGCCACCCCGTTGCGGTCGGTGCGTGCCTGTGGGCCGGGATGTTCATGGGAGGATGGGCGGGCCATGCCTGCCTCCCTGCCTCTCGTGTTCTCCGCGCCGCGGCGGGGCCGTCCCCCGACCCATCTGGTCGATCTCGATCCGGACGAGCGGCGGGCCGCGGTGAAGCTGGCCGGGCAGCCCGAGTTCCGTGCCAGGCAACTCGCGCAGCACTACTTCGCCGGGCTGACCCGCGATGCCGCGGACATGACCGACCTGCCGGCCGCCGGCCGGAGCGACTTCGTGGACGCCCTGCTGCCCGAACTGCTCACCGAGGTCCGCTCGCACAGCTGCGACGCCGGCTCGACCCGAAAGACGCTTTGGCGGGCGCACGACGGAACGTTGATCGAGTCGGTGCTGATGCGCTACCCGGACCGGATCACGCTGTGCGTGTCGTCGCAGGCGGGCTGCGGGATGGCCTGCCCGTTCTGCGCGACCGGCCAGGGCGGACTGCAGCGAAACCTGTCCGCCGGGGAGATCGTGGAGCAGGTCCGGCTGGCGGCACGGATGGCCAGGGAAGGTGCGTTGGGCGAGCCGGGCCGGCTGTCGAACGTGGTGTTCATGGGCATGGGCGAGCCGATGGCCAACTACAACCGGGTCCTGGCCGCGGTCCGCGCCATCACCGCCGCGCCGCCGTCCGGCTTGGGTATCTCGGCCCGGTCGGTCACCGTGTCCACGGTCGGCCTTGTACCGGCCATCCGACGGTTGACCCAGGAGAAACTGCAGGTGCGGCTTGCGGTTTCGCTGCACACGCCCGACGACGAACTGCGCGACACCCTGGTGCCGGTCAACCAGCGATGGGCGATCTCCGAAGTGTTGGCGGCGGCCCGCGAGTACGCGGACACCACCGGCCGCAGGGTATCCATCGAGTACGCGCTCATCCGGGACGTCAACGACCAGCCCTGGCGCGCCGACCTTCTCGGTTCACTGCTGCGCGAGCACCTGGGGCGGCTCGTGCACGTCAACCTGATCCCGCTGAACCCCACACCCGGGTCGGAGTGGGACGCCTCCCCGCGCGCCGTGCAGGACGAGTTCGTCCGCCGTGTCCGGGCGCAGGGGGTGGCCTGCACCGTGCGGGACACCCGGGGTCAGGAGATCGCCGCCGCCTGCGGGCAGCTGGCGGCGGAGGCGCGACCCGCCTGACGTGCGGTCACGCCGCCGGGCGTCATCCCGCCGTCAACTGCACATCCCGGTGCAGATGTACTGCCACAGGAAGCCGCAGGCGGGTCCGTAGGGCGTGCAACCACCCGCGATGCAGTGGCCGTCGCAGTAGTCGCTGATCACCGAGCACTCGCAGGTCACGGTCTCCGCTGTCGCGGTGTCGGCCGGCCCGAGGGTGGCGAACAACGCCCGGGCGCGATCGATGCCGAAGGCGTCGATCGCGCGCCGGGTGAGATCGTCGGCCGCCGCGGGCACCGCGCTGCCCTCCGCGAAGTGGGCAGGATCAGCGGCCAGCGCGAGCGCCTGGTCCAGGATCGCCGACTGCTCCGCCGTCGCCGACGGCAGCGACGCCCGGCCCGCGGTCAGATGTTGCACCCAGGCGGCGCTGCGTTCGGTCGCAGTCAGCTCCTGGTAGATCGCCGCGCGGTAGGCGGCCGGAAGGGCGACCAGTTCCGGATAGGTGCGGGGGAGCCGGTCACGATTCGCCCGCACCCAGGCCGCGACGGGGTCCGCCCCCGCCGGGCCGGCTCCGCCGACCAGGATGCCGGCCGCGATCAGCCCGCCCATGCCGATCTGAAGGAAGCGTCGCCGTGTCGTACCGGAGGCGGCCGGTGCCGAGCCCGGGACGGGGTGGGCCGGGCGGGCGGCGGCGATCGCCCGCAGCACCCGAGAGCCGGTCCGTGGACCGAGGTGCAGCATCAATCGAAGCGAAAGCCGAGGCCCGGACCACATTCGGACCGACGAGTCCGCGACGCGGAACAGGCTGGGACGCCATCTCATGGGCCGCGTTGGCGTGGCCTGGGCGGCCCATGAGCGAACGACCGGATCGTTCAACGGCAGGATCTCGAGCTCCCCTTCACAAGCATCCTGCACGGCGCGGGACAGCGCCCGACATCGAGCGCATCCATGGTCGTAGGCAAGAACCCACCGGACCCGCTCACCCCTCACTCGATGAGACTAGAAGATTCCTCAACTAGCTGAGTAGTGCGAATTATAACGTTTGTATATCGGTAGTCCGTTGACGCTCAGGCGCGGTCGCGCACGACCAGCCAGCAGGTCGCGACCATCATCACGACCGCGAGCGCCGCCGTAGTCGCCGTCTCGGTGAGGACGTCAACGGCGCCGATCCCGGACGTTCCGTCTTGCACGGCGGCGGCCAACCATGCGGCCCGAACGATCACCGCAGCCGTCACCACCGAGACCGAGACGACCATCGCCGGAACGGTGCGGCGCAGGAGCGCTCCGCCGATCACCCCGGCAGCGAAGCCGAAGAGCCACCAGCCGACGGGTGCCGGGCCCCGGATGTTGCCGAACCCGTTCAGGGCCTCCGCGGTCGACGGGATCGGTACGTGTTCGAAGCCGGTCAACCAGTCCTCGACCGCCAGACCGAAGACCGCGCCTCCCGCAGCAACCAGGGCGGCCAGCACCATGATGCGGGTGACGATCCACGCCAGGCGCGAGACCGATTGGGTGAAAGCGAGTTTCGTGGTGCCGGCCTCGTACTCACGACCGACCGCGGGAGCGCCCCAGAACGCCCCGATGGCCGCCGGGATCAGGCCGAGGAACGGCAACAGTTGTCCCAACCGGCTCAGGTGCCGTTCGATCTGCCGCGAAAGCTCCCCGCATGCCTGCGGATCGCACCCAAGGCGGTAGTCCGCCACCAGCGAGTCAACCGCCCGGCCGTCGAGGGTCAACGTTGTCGCAAGGACGGCCAGCAGGACCGCGGTGACGACCACCTGGGCCCGGTGCAGGCGCATCGTGGTCAGCACGAGCCCACCGATCACGTGGCCCCCGGGGCCGATCCCAGGTAGGCGAAGACGAGCTCCTGCACGGTCGGGCGGGTGTGGGTCCACCGTGGGTCGAGCCGCGTGGCCGGATCGTCGCCGGCGATGACCATGATCGCCTGACGGCGCTCGCGACGGTCGCTGACCACCGTGTGACGACGGGCCAGGTCATCGGCGAACTCGGTGGGCCCGACGACGATCTCGTGCTCGGCCAGCAGTTGGTCGATCGCGCCCGCGAGGCGCACCCGGCTACCGTCCAGCAGGACCAGCCAGTCACAGGCGCGGGTCAGGTCGGTGAGGGAATGTGAGGAGAGCACGACGGTGCAGTTGCGCTCGGCCAACTCCAGCATGAGGCTGCCCATCACGTCCCGGCGAGCGATGGGATCGAGGTCGCCCAACGGTTCGTCCAGCACCAGAAGGCTGGGCTGCTTGGCCAGGGCCATGGCGAGCGCCACCTGGGTCCGCTGACCGCCCGACAGCCTGGACACCTTCTGGTCCAGTGGGACCGACCGGGCCTTCAGCCGTTCGAGGGCACCTTGCTGGTCCCACCGGCGGTTCAGGCGCCGGCCGAGGGTGAGCATCTCGTGCACCCGCAGGCCCCGGTACAGCGGGCGATCCTGCCCGATGAAACCCACCAGGGCGGCTTGATCAGCGGTGACCGGCCAGGCGGGCCGGCCCAGCAAGCGCAGCGATCCGGAGCTGGGTCGTTGCAGACCGGCGAGTACCCGCAGCAATGTCGACTTGCCCGCCCCGTTGCGGCCGACCACCGCCACCACCGCGCCCGTGGGAATCGTGAGCGAGCAATCGGCGAGGGCCGATCGCCGGCCATACCGAACCCCGACCCGATCGGCCACCACGACAGGATCGTCGATCGGCACCCGGGGCGCCGGTGGGGTGGGCGGCGGCACAGACCGGAGGTGGTTGATGCGCCGGGGATTGGTCATGCCCGCCGATCCGTCCGCGCCTCACGAACCCCGGCGAACAGCGCCTGGATGTCGTCATCGTCCAGACCCTCCGCTTCGGCACGGACAATCCACCCCTGCAGCTCCGCGAACAGCCGGTTCCTGGCCTCGGGGGAGGCCGATCCCAAACCGCGGCGGACGAACGTGCCCGACCCCGGACGAGGGGTCACCAGGCCTTCCCGTTCCAGCTCCCGGTAGGCCTTGAGCACGGTGTTGGGGTTCACCGCCAGCGCCAGGACGACCTCCTTCGCCGTCGGCAGTCGGTCCCCGGGGCGCAGCAGGCCCATCCTGATCGCGTTCTTCACCTGCTGGACGAGTTGCACGTACACCGGCACGCCGGACTCTGTGTGCAACACGAACGCGAACATGGTCGAACTATATGTTCGGCCGTTCCGGGCTGTGCCGGATCAGGGCCGGCGGCGCCGCTCCCGCTTGATCGCGATCTCCCCCGCGACGATCCAGATGGCCATCAGCGCGGCGATCGCGACCAGCCAGTACTCCTCGACGTTCGACTCGTGGTTGCCGAAAAAGGCCATCAGGACCAGGCCCACCACGCCGAGCCACAGCAGGATCCGGGAGCCGCGCGGCGCGATCTTCTCTCGCCACGATCCGTGCCAGCCCCATTCCTCGCTGGGCGCATCGGGGTTGTACGCGACGACGTCGCCGTGGTGGGCGGTCGCGACAGCGGAGCCGTGGTCGGTGCCGGCCTGCGTACCGTGCGGCTCGATGGATGTGCCGGCCATGCGCCCTCCGACGTGTCTGCTCAGCGGTCCGTTGCCCGATCATCTTGTCATGCACCGCCCGGCCGGGCCCGGTCGGCGCGTCGGAAGCCCGGGTTACGGCCCCTGGCTACCGCCCCGGGTTACGGCCCCGGGTTACGGCTCAGCGTCAGGGTTGCTTGCACGGCGCGTTCGCCGTCGGTGGTCGTGGCTCGGACCTCCAACGCGGCCTCCGTCGCGCTGACCCACCCGGTGATGGTCGCGCCCTTGGCCAGTGGTCTGGGCAGTCGCACACCGGAGCCGGTCTCGCAGGGTTGCAGGTCGGTCTCGCTGTCCACCAACAGGTTCGGTGGCACCGCCCCACCCACGGGCTGATCGTCGACCAAGGACGCCGAGATCAGGGTCCGCGCCGGATCCGTCGGGTCGGCCTGAGTGTTCACCACCCATGTCTGGCGCTGGGTCCCGGCACGGTTGCTGGATGTGGAGTAGATCGCCAGTCCAGGCACGCCGGTCGGGGTGATCCCCAGCGTCATCGATACCTGCCCGGGTGGCGGCACGACCGGCGAGGACGGCGTCGGCTCAGGGGAGGCCGGTGCGGCCGTACCGGACGGCCCGGCGGTTCCCGGCGAGCCCTGCCCGGTCTCGGTCGTCGTAGCCGCGGCGGTCGGAACGGCGGCGACCTGCAGGGCGAATTGGGCCGGTCGGGTGTAGAAGGACGTGCCGCCGGTCGCCGCGCAGCGCCCCTGCACCGTGATCGTCATGTCGGCGGTGCCGGTCCACCCGGCCGGTAGGGCCAGGCCGGAGCCGTCGAGTTGGACCGGCGTCGTCGTCGGTGTCGTCGCCACCGACCGGCCTGGCGACGCAGACGACTCGGACGAAGCCGTCGGCGTCGTCACCCCGGTACTCGCTCGCGGGGCGGACCCCGATGCCGGGCCGGCCGACTCCGACGAGGACGCAGACGAGGTCGGACCCTCACCGGTGATCTGGATCAGCCCGACCACCACCAACACGGACGCCAGCAGTGCCACCACCATGATCGCGATCACCCAACGGGTGCTCGTGGTGGTGCGCGCGGCCATCAGGCCAGTATGTGCGCCGACCGGGGGTGTCCGAGACCGGTGTGTCCCAATCGCGACCTGCGGAACGACCGACGACGGGTGGGCGCCCATCCGGATGCCGGACGGGGGAGAATGGGCCGGTGAGCCAGCCTCGCGGTGTCCCGCCGCCCGAATCCGGACCCGCCTCGGCCGACGGGTGGTCGGCCCCGGTCGACCGTCGTCGCCGGGTGGTTCTGCTCGGGTCGACCGGATCGATCGGCACCCAGGCACTGGACGTCATCGCCGGTCACCCCGACCGGTTCGAGGTCGTCGGGCTGGCCGCCGGCGGGTCGAACCCGGACGTCCTCGCCGCCCAGGCCGCGACGCATCCATCGGCCGCGCTGGCCTGTGCGACGCCGCTGCCGGGCCTCGTCGACGCTCGGGTGATCGCCACCGGCCCCCGGGCGGCCGCCGCGCTCGTCGAGACCGTCGACGCCGACGTCGTTCTCAACGGAATCACCGGCTCTGTCGGCCTCGAACCCACCCTGGCCGCACTGCGTGCCGGCCGCACCCTGGCACTGGCGAACAAGGAGTCCCTCGTCGCCGGCGGCGCGCTGGTCACCGCCGCGGCCGCGCCGGGCCAGATCGTGCCGGTGGACTCCGAGCACAGCGCGCTCGCCCAGTGCCTGCGCAGCGGCGCAGCCGGCGAGGTCGCCCGGTTGGTGATCACCGCCTCGGGTGGGCCGTTCCGCGGCTGGACCAGGACACAGATCGAGGACGTGACACCCGAGCAGGCGCTGGCGCACCCCACCTGGTCGATGGGTCCCGTCGTCACCATCAATTCGGCCACCCTGGTGAACAAGGGGCTGGAGGTCATCGAAGCGCACCTGCTGTTCGGCATCCCGTTCGACCGGATCGACGTCGTGGTGCACCCGCAATCGGTCATCCACTCGATGGTGACCTTCGTCGACGGCTCGACGATCACCCAGGCCAGCCCGCCCGACATGAGACTGCCCATCGCGCTGGCCCTGGCCTGGCCGGACCGGCTCGAACGGGTGGCCGCCGCGTGTGACTTCGCCGCCCCCACCGCCTGGACGTTCGAGCCGGTGGACCGGGAGCTGTTCCCGGCGCTGGACCTCGCGTTCGCGGCCGGACGTGCCGGCGGCACCGTGCCTGCCGCGCTCAACGCCGCGAACGAGGAGGCGGTCGACGCCTTCCGGAGCGGTCGGGTGCGATTCACAGGCATCTCCGACCTGCTGGCGGGCATTCTGGAGGAGGCCGACCACGCGCGGAGCAACCCGCGCGACGTGCACGACGTCTGGGCCACGGAAGAATGGGCCCGGCGGCGGGCCCGCGAGATCATTGCCCGATCGACGACGCGCATCGCGGTCGGTGGGTAACCGGCCCAAGGGAGCGTGGACAGATGTGGACCTTGGGGGCGCAACGTTAGATGTGGACCGCCATCGGCATCGTCGCGTTCCTGGTCGCGCTGCTGTTCTCGATCGCCTGGCACGAGGCCGGACACCTGACGTTCGCCAAGCTGTTCAACGTCCGAACCACCCAGTACATGGTCGGGTTCGGCAAGACCGTGTGGTCCAAGCAGATCGGTGAGACCGAGTACGGGATCAAGGCCATCCCGCTCGGCGGCTACATCCGGATGATCGGCATGGTCCCGCCCGGCAAGGACGGCAAGCAGCGGATCACCACCACCGCGATGGGCGCGGCCGGGTTCGTCCGCAACATCGTGGAGGAGACCCGGGCCGGCGACCGTTCGCAGGTCACCGAGGCCGACGAGGGGCGCCAGTTCTACCAGCTGCACCCGTTCAAACGGATCGTCATCATGGCCGCCGGTCCGGTGATGAACCTCATCCTGGCCGTCGGCATCTTTGCGATCCTGCTGGTGGGCATCGGCATCCCGACGCAGAGCACGACCATCGCGACGGTCAGCCAGTGCGTGATCCCCGCGGCGGCGGCCGGTCAGGCGCAACGCACCCAGTGCTCCGCCGACGATGCCCAGACCCCGGCCGCGCTGGCCGGCCTGCTGCCCGGCGACACCATCGTCGGCCTCGACGGCACGCCGATCACCGGGTGGGCTCAGCTGACCGGTCTCATCCAGGCCGCACCGAACCAGACCGTGCAGATCGAGTACATCCGCGACGGACTGCAGTACACCAAGGCCGTGACGCTCGTGGAGAACCAGCGTCCGGTGCTGAACGACGACGGCGAGCAGGTCGGCGTGCGGCCCGCCGGCTTCCTGGGGATCTCGCCGACCAGCCCGTACCAGCCGCAGTCGTTCGGCGCCGCGATCGCCTACACCGGCGAATTCATCGGGCGTGCGGCCGGGGCCGTGGTCGCCATCCCGGCGCGGATCCCGGCGCTGTGGAGCGCGATCGTCGACGGAACGCCGCGCGACCTGAACTCGCCGGTCGGCATCGTCGGCGCGGGCCGGATCGGCGGCGAGATCC
>CAYZBB010000062.1:0-32976 GCA_964476495.1 uncultured Actinomycetes bacterium
CGCCCGGGAGATCTTCTTCCTCGGCCAGGAGTACTCGGCGCAGGAGATGTTCGCGATGGGGGCGGTCAACCGGGTGGTTCCGCACACGGACCTGGAGAACGTCGCCCTGGAATGGGCGGCGCTGATCAACGGCAAGTCGCCGACCGCGCAACGCATGCTCAAGTACGCGTTCAACCTCGTCGACGACGGGCTGGTGGGCCAGCAACTGTTCGCCGGCGAGGCGACCCGGCTGGCCTACGGCACCGACGAGGCCGTCGAGGGGAGGGACGCCTTCCTGCAGAAGCGCCCCCCCGAGTTCGCGAACTACCCCTGGGCGTACTGAGCCTTGGCCCGATCGCTGCAGCTGCTGCCGGTCCCGGCCGGCGACGCGGTGCTGGACCTGCTCCCCCGGTTGGCCCGCGCGCTGGCCGGGGACGGCCCAGCACTGCTGCCGGTCCCGGCCGCCGAGCCCGCGCGGGCCGCGAGGATCGCCACCGACCTGAACGCCGGCGCCTCGTTGACGGCCGTCGAGGACGACCCCGCCGACCCGACCGCGTTGGTCGTGCCCACGTCCGGGTCGACCGGTTCGTCCAAGGGTGTGCTGCTGCCTGCGGGGGCGCTGCGCGCATCGGCGCTGGCCACCCACCGGCGGCTGTTCGGCCACGGACCCCCACGCGGCCGGCCCGCGCCGCCGCCGCAATGGCTGCTGACATTGCCGGCGCACCACATCGCCGGGCTGCAGGTGCTGCTGCGGGCGCTGGCCGCCGGCACCGCACCGACCGTGCTGGACACCACGGCATCGTTCACCCCGGAACGGTTCACCGACGCGGTCGGTCGCCTCCCGCCCGGCCCCCGGTACGTGTCCCTGGTACCGACCCAACTGCGCCGGGTCCTGGACGACCCGGAGGCGACCGCCGCACTGACCACGTTCACCTCGGTGCTGGTCGGCGGCTCCGCCACCCCGCCGGCGCTCGTCGACGCCGCCATGGCGGCCGGGATCCCGCTGGTGCGCACCTACGGAATGACCGAGACCTCGGCGGGCTGCGTGTACGACGGCATCCCACTCGACGGCCTCACGGTGACGACCGGGCCGACCGGGCGGGCGGACGACCCGGGCCGGCCCGGCCGGATCCAGCTGATCGGAGCGGTGGTGGCCCGTGGATACCGGGGACTGCCCGGCCACCCCGCGTTCTTCGTCGACCATGACACCGGCCGGCGAGGCTTCCGCACCGACGACCTGGGAGTGCTGGCCGATGGCCGTTGGCGCATCCTCGGCCGGGTCGACGACGTGATCGTCAGCGGCGGCGCGAACGTTGCGCCGGCCGCCGTGGAGGCGACGTTGTCGACGGTGCCCGGAGTGGGCGACGTGGTCGTCGTCGGCATCCCCGACCCGGAGTGGGGCGAGCTTGTGGTGGCGGTGGTCGTCCCAGCCGCCGGCCGGCCGCCGGAAATGAACGCGCTGCGGGCGGCGGCGCGGGAGCGGCACGGGATCGCCGCCGCACCCCGAGCGCTGATCCTGGTGGCGGACCTGCCGCTGCGCGGGCCCGGTAAGCATGACCGGTCCGCGGTCCGCGCCCTTGCGCGGTCCGCCCTGCCCGAGGCCGCCCTGCCCGAGGCCTCGCTGTCCTCCGACGGTCACCGAGTGGTGGACGCCAGGTCCGCCCGGGTGCACCGATGACGAGGCCGACGACGTTCACCCGGGCACAGCTGGAGTCCTTCCGGGGAGCGGAGGTGGACGACCTGATCGAGCCTGGCGTCCGGCTGCTGTTCGTCGGAATCAACCCCGGGCTGTGGACCGCCGCGGCCAACGCCCACTTCGCGCGGCCGGGGAACCGGTTCTGGCCGGCGCTGGCGCTGGCCGGTATCACCCGGGAGCGAATGGACGTCAGCGGCGGGATGTCGGCCGAGGACCGAGCCGAACTGGTCGCGGCCGGTGTCGGCATCACCAACCTGGTGCCCTACGCGACCGCCCGGGCAGATGAGCTCACCCCCGCGCAGGTCCGCGCGGCCGCCGGGTCGCTGACTACGACCGTGCGACGATTCGAACCGTCGGTGGTCGCCGTGCTCGGCCTCACCGCGTACCGGCGGGCGTTCGGCCGTCCTCGGGCCCGTCAGGGGCGCCAGCCGGATGACCTGGCCGGCGCCCAGTTGTGGGTGCTACCCAATCCGAGCGGGCTCAACGCGCACGAGACGGCGGCTTCCCTGGCCGCGGCCTACCGCGAGCCGGCCGTCGCCGCCGGGGTACCCCTGGTCAGCGGGTTGCGCTGATCGCAGACCCACCCAGCCGGACAAACGCCGCCGAAAGCGGCCTTTGAACGGCGGACCGGCCCCGCAGGGGCCGTCCCCTCAGGGCGAAACCTTGAGCCGCGCGGTACGGGACCGTCGGTGACGGTGAGATCCACGTGAGCAGGCTTCTTCTTCAACTGTTGGCGTGGATGTCACCTGCCATGACTGCCTCCGTCAACGTGCATTTCGGGCGTATGGGTCGTCTCTGGTTTTCGACTGATCAGCGCAAGCTCACGACGAGCCCATTCGAGATCCGCGTTTCGGGCATTCCGGGCGTCGCTGACTCGGCTGACCGGTGTACCGACGAGGCAGCGTGCCGGTGGCGCTCCGCGCAATACCGATGCCGCGAGCAGATAGGGTCGGATCGCGTGGCGACAGCTCAGCAGTGGATCCAGGCCGCCCGGCCGCGCACCCTCCCCGCGGCCGTGGCGCCCGTGCTCGTCGGCACCGGGGCGGCCATCGACCTTGGCGGCTTCTCCTGGCTCCGCGGCAGCCTGGCGCTGATCGTCTCGCTCGCTCTGCAGATCGGCGTGAACTACTCCAACGACTATTCGGACGGGATCCGCGGCACCGACACCGTGCGGGTCGGCCCGACCCGCCTGGTCGGCGCCCGGCTCGCCGCGCCGAGAACGGTGAAGGCCGCCGCGTTCGCCAGTTTCGGGGTGGCCGGGGTGGCCGGTCTCGCGCTGGCCGCGATGACCTCCTGGTGGCTGGTGCCGGTCGGGCTGGCATCGGTCGCCGCAGCCTGGTTCTACACCGGCGGGCCCAGACCCTACGGATACACCGGCCTCGGCGAGGTCTTCGTGTTCGTGTTCTTCGGGCTGGTCGCGGTCCTTGGCACCACTTACGTGCAGGCCGGGCAGATCTCGTTGTACGCGGTCATCGCCGCGATCGGGATCGGGCTGCTGGCCTGCGCGCTGCTGATGGCCAACAATCTGCGCGACGTGCACAACGACGCCGAGGTGGGCAAGCGAACCCTGGCCGTGCTGCTCGGCGATCCGCTGAGCCGCAAGGTGTTCGCGCTGATGATCGGCGGGGCGTTCCTGGCCGCGCTGGTGCTGGCGCCGAGCCATCCGTGGTGCCTGTTGGGGCTGCTCGCCGTGCCGCTGGCGGTTCCGCCCACCCGCTCGGTCCTGCAGGGTGCCCGCGGCCGCGACCTGATCACGGTGCTCGGACAGACCGGACGCCTCGAGTTCGTGTACTCGGTGCTCGTCGGCGCCGGCCTGGCCCTGCAGATCTCGATCTGACGGAACCGCCGGCGGGTCCGGCGGTGTACATGCGGCGTGGGTCCCGAACGGCGACCGGAGGTGACCGATCAGCCAGGATCCGCCGGACGGCGAGGTGATCGACAGGGTGCGGAGCGGCGACAGTGCCGCCTTCGCGGTGCTGGTGCGCCGCCACGCCGATCTCGCCCGCCGCACGGCCGCCGTGCTGGGCGCCGGGGCCGATACCGACGACGTCGTGCAGGAGGCGTTCGTGAAGGCCTATCGGGCCCTCGGTTCCTTCCGTCCGGGCGCCGAGTTCCGACCCTGGGTGCTGCGCATCGTCGCGAACGAGACCCGCAACGCCCGCCGGGCGGCGGGCCGACGGGCCGCGAGGGGGGCCGCCCACCTCCCGCCGCTCGCTGCCGGACCTGATGACGAGACAGCCCGGCAGCACGAGGATCTGGAGCTGTTCCGGGCCCAGGTCGGCGCGCTGCCCGAGCCACAGCGGCTGGTGGTCGCCTGCCGGTACCTGCTGGACCTGGACGAGGCCCAGACCGCGCAGGTGTTGGGCATCTCCCGAGGCACCGTCAAGTCGCGCTCGCACCGTGCCCTCGCCCGGCTGCGGAAATCGCTGACCGAGCCCGCGCCGGAAGGCGAGGTGCGCCGTGGCTGAGCCCGATCCGAAGGATCGCCGCCGGCTCGACGACCCCGTTCCGGCCGCGCTCGCCCGGCTGTCGGCCCGCCTGGCGGTCGACCCGGCCCCCGATGAGCTGGTCGCGGCGGTGCAATCCAGAATCGGCGCCTTGGACGTCCCCGTTCCGTCACCCTGGCGGGACCGGCTTGCGCCCGTGGTGGATCGACTCCGGCGGCACTGGCGGGTCGTCACCGCGATCACACTCGCGATGCTGGTGGGACTTCTGGCGGTCAGCCCTGCCGGGGGGCGCATCGCCCAGTGGCTGGGCATCGGCGCGGTGCAGGTGGTCCCGGACCAGGGCGGCCAGGTATCCGCGACGCCCGACCCGGCGAACGCCGACGGATTCATCGACGTCGGCATGGGCGAGGCCGCCAACCGGGTGGGCTTCGCGCCGCTGCTTCCCGCCGAACTCGGCGAGCCGTCGCGGGTGCTGATCGGATCGGGCGACAGGGTGGTGTCGATGGTCTGGTCCGGCGGCGATCCGAGGGCCCAGGGATCCCCCGTCCGGCTGGATCAATTGGCCGGCAGCCCCGATCCCGCGGTGATCAAGAAGTTCGCCGACGACGTCGTGTTCTACCGGCTCGACGGGCACGATGCGTTCTGGCTGAGGTCGCCGCACCCCTTGGTGTACACCGACATCGGCGGGGTGGAGCATACCGAGCGTTCGAGAATCGCCGGGCCGACCCTGGTCTGGCAACGCGGACCGGTGACCCTTCGCCTCGAGGGCGTGGCCGACCCTGAGCGCGCCCGTCAGATCGCCGCCTCCGTCGGCTGAGCCCACCCGGCGGACGGAACCGCGGCCGGACTCGGCGGTGTACCAGTGCGGTGTACCAGAGTTGACGCCGCCCCGGCATTGGGACGGCCCGACCCGTCGGGAGGCCGACATGCGAGGCAGCACTCGAACTCTTGCCGTCCGGCTGCTGGCCATCCTGGCCGTGACGGGCGCGCTCTGCCTCGCCGCCCCCGGGCCCGCATCGGCGGGCGGCCCGACGAGCGTGCTGCTCGCCTCCCCGTTCACCGGTTCGGCGGCCGGCCTGTACTACACCGACGATGCATACGGGCGGCTGCAGGACCTGCTCGGCGGCCCGGACCTGCCGGCCGGACCGACCGACGCGCCGAGCGCGGCGGCCGGCTCGCCCTACGTGACCGCGACCTGGCTCATCCACGACGTGTCGGCGTGGCGGATCGACCGGATCTTCCCGGCCGGCGCCGACGTGTGGGTGGTGACGCAGACATCGACCGGCGACGGGCCGCTGACCGGGGAGGGCATGTACCCGGGCCAGACCGGCAACGCCGCCGCGATCTGGCACCGACCCACCGATCCCGCGGCGCTCACCGCGCTGCTGGCCGAGCTCGGCCTCGTCACCGGGCCGGCCGACGCGGCCGGCGCCACGTCCCTACCCGCACCGGTCGCGGTGACCCAGGACACGACCGCTGCAGGGCCCGCCACCGGGTGGCTCCTGGCGATCGGCGGGCTGGTCGCCGGTGTGGTGATCGGTGTTACCGCCGTGCGCCTTTCGGCCGCCCGACGGCGCACCTCGGACTCGACCGCGGAACCCGCGCGAATGGCCCCGATGGCCTGATCCCCGGGTGGGCGGTCGGTCACCGGCCACCGAAACGCGGCTGGTCCGACGACCCGGACCTGGCACGATGGAGGGATGTTCATCGCCGGCACCGAGCGATGGAAGGTCGTGATCGCCGAACCGGAGGCGCTACGGATCGCGTTGTACGTGCGTGAGGCCGCGGGCCTCGATCCGATCACCGATCCGCCGATCCCACCCGTGGACCCGCCGACCCAGTGGTGGCCGGCGTGGTCACGCCGACCGGTGACGATGCCCGCCGAACGCGGAGTGCGTCTGCTGGGCCGGCGGGAGCTGAACCTGGCGGCCGCGTCGGGGCAGTGGGCACGCTGGTGGGATCACCTGCTCTCGGCGGTACAGGACGCGACCGGCGACCTGCGCCCGCCCGACTTCCCGGCGCTCGCGCACGTTCCGGATCTGCGGGCGCTGCTGATCCGGCACTACCACAACGCGTGCATCTGGTCCGATGGGCTGAACGGCGACCCACGGATCCGGCGCGCCCACACCGCACCAGGGCTGGGATTGAACAACCTGATCAAGGAGTTGCCCGTGCTGCTCGGCCGGCCGCCGCGCGACTTCTCGCTCCGAGTGACGGTCATCGGTGTGCAGACCAAGCACGCCTGGGCGCTGCGACCCGACCACCTGCTCCTGACCCGCCAGTTGATCTTCGACCTGGACAATGCGCTGGACTGGCTGCGGCCGCGGATCCTCGCTCTCGCCCGTCCCTGACCGAACACCCCGGCCCTCACGCGTCAACCACCGACCGCCGGCCGAGAACCCGCAACGAAAACGGTCAGGGTTGGATCCACTCCGTCGAGACCGTGTACGAATCCAGCACGGCCTGGATCGGCGTCACGCCCAGCCCGGGACCGGTGGGGACGGCGATCCGGCCGTCTTCCAGCACGATGGGTTATGTGATGTCCCGCTCGTAGAACCGGTCGGAGGCCGAGATGTCGCCGGGTAGCGTGAACCCGGGCAGCGCGGCCAGCGCGGCGTTCGCCGCCCGCCCCAACCCGGTTTCCACCATGCCACCGCACCAGACCGGGATCCCGTTCGCCCGGCACAGGTCGTGGATCCGCCGCGCCGCCAGGTACCCGCCGACCCGGCCGGCCTTGATGTTGATCACCGAGCAGGCGCGCAGGGCGATCGCGTCGGCGGCCGCCCGCGGGGACACGATCGACTCGTCAAGGCAGATAGGAGTTTTCACCAGCCTGGCCAGTTCTGCGTGCTGGCGCAGGTCGTCCTCCGGCAGCGGCTGCTCGATCAGCAGCAGGTCGAAGGCGTCCAGCCGGCGCAACTGCCGGGCATCGGCCAGCGTGTACGCCGCGTTCGCGTCCACCTGCAGCGGGACGAGTTCTCCGAACCGTTCCCGGACCGCCTCGACCGGGACGACGTCGAAGCCCGGCTTGATCTTGAGCTTGATGCGCGCGTAACCCTCGGCCAGGTAGTCGCCGACCACATCGAGCAGGGTGGCCACGGACGGCTGGATGCCGACCGAAACACCCGACGGCACCGACTCTCTGGTGGCGCCGAAGTAGGTCGCCAGCGAGTGCCCGGACCCGCGCAGCTGCGCGTCCAGCACCGCCATCTCCAGCGCGGCCTTCGCCATCCGGTGACCGACGAACGGCTCGAGCAGGCCCTCGACAGTCTCCGCGGTGACGTCGGTGCCGGCGTTGGACGCGGCCAGCAGCCGGGGGATCAGGAACCTCCGGAGCACGGCGGCGGCCGCCTCGGCGTACTCCGAGCTGTAGAGCGGCATCTCCATCGCCACACACTCGCCCCACCCGTGCACCTCGGTCGGCCGCCGGTCCCCGCCCAGGGTGCCGACGACCCGGACGAGAACCGCCAGCCGGTCCTCCTCCACGCCGAACGATGTCTCGAACGGCGCCACCAGCGGCATCCGAATCATCCGCAGCTCGGCCCCGGTCACCCTCATCCGCTGCCTCCCCGGCGCAACACATACCACCCAGACCTCGCGAAGCCATCTGCTTGCCAGCTGCTTTCGGTCAACATCGGGGCAAGCACACGGCGCAGCGCCAGCCGCCAACGCAGCGCCAGGGCAGGATCTTTCCGTCGGATCGTCTCGATATCCGGCGGTACGCCGACCATGGCCCGCTCGGCCGCACCGATAGGCCCCGAAACGACCGGCCCACCGGCGGGATCCGCGGTAAGGACGACCACCGCCCCGGCGGCCCGCGCGGCGTCGACATCCGGCCCGTCGCCGGCCTTTCCGCTCCCCGGCGGATCCACGACGGCGGCCGCCGCCCGGGCGGCGGCGTCGGACTCCAGGTCCCACACGCAATCCACCCGGTCGGTGGGCTGCCCGCGGTTGGGTCCGTCGTCCATCGGCCCGTAGAAGTCCACGTGATAGCGGCCGGGCCGGGCTCCCAGCCTGGTCAGGTTGAAGAAGGCGTTGCGCGCGATCAGCGGATCGTAGGTCCACGTGACGCGGCGCGCGCCGCGGTCCAGGGCCCACGCCCGCTGGTGCCACTTGATCGCGGCACCGATGCCGCGGCCGCGGCCGGACCGGACCCCGGTGATGTGTGAATGCAGTGACCGGACGAGTGGCTCGCCGAAGAACCCGACGCTTGCCGCGACCAGCTCGCCGGACGGGACGGCATAGGCTCCGGCCAGATAGTTCCCGGCGTGATCGAGAGCTCGCAGCAACGACGGCCGCACCTCGGACGTCTCGCCCGGCTCGAGCTCCCAGACCTCGTCGAGCAGCCCGCAGGCCCGCGCCATCTCGTCCAGCGTCACCAGCGGGCGGACCTCGACGGATGCCCCGCGCATCGCCGCCGCCGCAACCGCCCAGGGATCCGCCTTCACCCACGCCCCAGTAGATCCTCGATCAGCGCCACCAGCAGCGCCGTGCGCGGGACGAGCAGGTCGACCAGGACGTGCTCGTCGGCCGCGTGCGCCCCGCCTCCGACCGCACCGAGCCCGTCCAGCGTCGGCACGCCGAGCGCCGCGGTGAAGTTGCCGTCGGACCCACCGCCCACCGACCGCTGGCTCAGTGGCCCGAGTCCATCCCGCTCGGCCAGGCGCGTCGCGGTCGCGAACAGCCCGGCGGCGGCGGAGCGAGGCATCGGTGGACGGTTGATTCCGCCGTCGACCCGCAAGGCGGCGCCGGGCAGGGTCGGTCGCAGTTCACGCATCGCCGCGTCCACCCGCTCCTGTTCGGCGGCCGTGCACGCCCGCACGTCGACGTTGAGCACAGCCGACGCCGGCACCGTGTTGGTGGTGGTGCCGGCAGCGGCCACCGTCGGCGTCACCGTGGTGCCCAGCCCCGGTACGCCCATCCCGGACACGGCCAGGATCAGATGGGCAAGCTCGAGCGCGGCGTTGATGCCCTTCTCCGGTTCCCCTCCGGCGTGTGCCGCCCGCCCGAGCACGCCGATCCGATACCACGACGTGCCCTTGCGCCCGGTCTTCAACGCTCCACCCGGACCTGCGCCTTCCAGCACCAGGCAGGCTCGGGCACCCCGCGCGTGCTCCTCGATCAGCGCGCGCGAGGTGGTCGACCCGATCTCCTCGTCGCCGGTCACCAGCAGGCATACCCCGTCGAGGGACCCACCCCGCTCGCGCACGGACGCCAGCGCGTGGATCGCCATTACCAGGCCGGCCTTCATGTCGACCGTGCCGGGTCCGCGCAGCATCCCGTCCCGGACCGACCACGGGTGCTCGGCCAGCGAGCCGATCGGCCACACGGTGTCGTGGTGGGCCAGCAGCAGCACCTCGACCGGATCCGAACCGAACCGAAAGCTCAGGTGGCTGCACCCGTCGATCAGGAACCGCTCGGGCTGGACCCCGAGGTGGGAAACGCCGACGGCGGCCACTTCATCGGCGCTGCGGGCGACCGCGGCCGGATCCGCAGAGGGTGACTCGCACCGCACGAGTCGTTCCAGGTCGAGCAGCAGCCGCGGCAGGCGGGCAGCCATGTCGTCCGGCAAGCTCGTCCTCACGACCACCGCCCGTTGGCCATGAACGCGCGGATCCTCGCCTGGTACGGTGCGATGTCCCAGCCCTGAGCGGTCACCCAGGCATCGTCGAAGTAGGTCGCCGCGTACCGGTCGCCCGGATCGCACAGCAACGTCACGATCGATCCGGACCGGCCGTCGTCGCGCATCTGCGCGATCAGCTCCAGGCACGCCCACACGCTCGTACCTGTGGACGGACCCACCCTCCGGCCCAGAATGGACTCCAGCTCGCGCATCGCACCGACCGACGCCGCGTCGGGCACCCGGTGCATGCGGTCGACGATCGGTCCGATGAACGAGGGCTCCACCCGTGGCCGGCCGATCCCCTCGATCCGCGAGCCGACCCCGCTGCAGGTGGGGTCGCCGTCCCGCCACGCCGGGAAGAACGCGGAGCCTTCGGGGTCGGCCACGCAGACCCGGGTCGGATGACCGCGGTAGCGCACGTACCGTCCGATGGTCGCGCTCGTCCCGCCGGTACCGGCTCCGACCACGATCCACTCCGGCACGGGATGCCGCTCCAGCCTGAGCTGCGCGAAGATCGACTCGGCGATGTTGTTGTTGCCGCGCCAGTCGGTGGCCCGCTCGGCGAAGGTGAACTGGTCCATGTAGTGGCCGCCGCAGCCGCCGGCCAGCCGGTGCGACTCGGCGTAGATCGACGCCGGGTCGTCGACGAGATGACAGCGCCCGCCCTGTGCCTGGATCAGCGCGATCTTCTCCGGCGACGTGCTGGCCGGCATCACGGCCACGAACGGCAGCCCGATCATCCGCGCGAAGTACGCCTCGGACACCGCGGTCGACCCGCTGGAGGACTCGATCACCGTGGTGCGTTCGGTCAGCCATCCGTTGCACAGGGCATACAGGAACAGTGACCTGGCCAGCCGGTGCTTGAGGGAACCGGTGACGTGGGTGCTCTCGTCCTTCAGGTACAGATCGATTCCCGCGTCCGTGTGGGTGGCCGGTAGCGGGAACCTAAGCAGGTGGGTGTCCGCGCTGCGTTGCATGTCGGCCTCGATCAACCTGACGGCGCGAGCCTGCCACGCGCGATCGGCGGGACGGGCCCGATCCACCACCGCCGCGGTCGTGTTCTGCGAAGACCCCATTCCTGCGACCCTATGGTGCCGGCCGGCCGGGCGCCGGATCGTTGTCCTCCCCCGCCAACGCTGCGCGCAGCCGCTCGCGCTCGGCCCGGCGGTGCGCCGACGTCGCCGCCAGCCTCTCGTTGACCTGCCGCCGCTGCCCGGCGAACAGCAGCCAGGCGAGCGGCAACTGGACGATGATCGCGAACAGCAGCGCCACGATCAGCGGCATGAACAGCGCCAATACCGCGGTGAGACCCGCGATCAGGCCGACCCGCAACGCCGTGTAGAGCAGCAACGGACCGGCCAATCCGCCGGACCGGCCACCGGTCGGCGGCCGATGAAGGGGACGGTCGGACGATGCTTCGGGCCGCGAGGGCTGCGCCGATGCGTCCGATTCGTCACTGCTCACCTGGCCAGGGTAGTCACCGCCGCCCAGCCGGACGTCCAGGACGTTTCCTTGCGTCGTCGCCCGGGTACGGGACGGGCGTGATCTGGTCGAGACCATGGGCACGAACAAGAAAAATCGGTGGACTGGTCTCGACTAAGTCAGGTGTCAATGTAGAATAGGACAAACGGTACGCCGCAAGACCTGTCAGGTGATCGTACGCGTGGCCAAATGCGTGTGATCACGCAGCAGGAGCACGGCGGATGCCCATCCCGGGCAGCCGTCAGTCCGTCAAACGAGGCCAGTCGGGGCCCGATGTGGAGGTGGCACGTGACCATGGAGATTTCTGAGCGGTTACTGACCCCGGGGGAGGTCGCCCTGATGTTCCGGGTCGATCCCAAGACCGTCACCCGGTGGGCGTCGGCCGGTCGTATCGGATCGATCCGTACTCCCGGCGGGCACCGCCGGTTCCGCGAGTCCGAGGTCAGCGCCCTGTTGGCGGACCTGACGGTCGACGCGTCCCGGTCGACTGCCTGAGTCGTCGGGTTTCGACCCGTCGACGATCCAGGAGCCGTCTCTCGCGACGTGAATGCCCTGGACCGGCACCCGGCCGGTCCAGGGCATTTGCCTTTCAGTCGGGTCCACCCGCGGTAGTCGCCCGGAGCAGGTGCCGGTCGAACTTCCGCCCACCCACATCCGGCAGCTCGCGCACAGCAGAAGTGCGTACGCTGGGCGGGACGAGGAGGTGGGCCGATGTACATGCTGATTGCCATCGCCGTCACGATTCTGGTGGTCGCGCTGGCCTGGCGTGGGATGGGCGCCCGGACTCCCGGCGGCCAGGGCGGCCAGAGCCAGCCCCATCCCCGACCGTCCCGACCGACCCGTGCCATTGCCCCGGACGACGATCCGGAGTTCCTCAACGAGATCAACCGCAAGTTGCGCGGTGAGGACAAGAGCGGCTGATCAGCCGGCCGCTCCGGCAGGCGCCGCCGATCAGTTCAGCCCGGCGTACGAATGCAGGCCGGACACGACCATGTTGATGAAGAACAGATTGAAGATCATCGACGCGAAGCCGAGCACGCAGATCCAGGCAGCCCGTCGACCGCGCCACCCGGCGGTCGACCGTGCGTGCAGGTAGGCGGCGTAGCACACCCAGGTGACGAACGAGCACGTCTCCTTCGGATCCCAGCCCCAGTAGCGTCCCCACGCGACCTCGGCCCACATGGCACCGGCGATCACTGCGAAGGTGAACAGCGGGAACCCGACGATGGCGGTGCGGTATGCGATGCGGTCCAGCGTGACCATCGACGGCAGCACCGACAGCAAGGAACGGGGCCGGGCCTGTCTGCCCGTGTCGTCGGTCGTTGGCTCGCCCTGTACCGCAGCGCGTCCGCGTTCCAGCCGGCCGCGGACCAGGTACAGCACCGACGCCGCACCGCTGACCAGCAGAATACTGGACGAGATCGCGACCGTGGTGACGTGGATCCACTTCCAGTACGAGTTCAGCGCCGGGACCACCGGCGCCGCCGGCACGTATAACCGGGTACCGGCGACCACGGCCAGGATCACCACCGGCGTCATGACGAAGATGCCCAGCGTCCGCGCGCCGGTCCTGGCCAGCACGATCAGCCAGGTGATCGTCGCCGCCGCACAGATCATCGACACGAACTCGTACATGTTGCCCAGCGGCAGCCGCCCCACCGCCAGCCCCCTGGCGACGATCGACAGCACGTTGGCGGCGGCCCCGACGACGGTGACCACCACGGCGGCCCTGCCGAAGCGCACGCCCCACGGGGCGACCGGAGCGAACTGGACGTGCCCGATCCGGTCGGGGTCGATCTCCGGGCCCCCGCCGGTGCGAACCAGGGTCGTCGTTCCGGCGCCGCGGCCCGGTGCGAGTGCCTCGGCCGGGTTGACCGCGCGCCGCGACGCCAGCTCGACGGCGTAGCACACCAGCGCGACGATGTACGCGGCCAGCGCAGCCTCGAAGGCCAGGTCCGAGATCGAAGCCCACGTCTGGCCCATCAACGCCTCACCATTCCCGCGCCCATCACCGCGACCGTCCCTGCATCATGCCCGTCACCGGCGCTCAAGCCCGCGGCGGGCGGTCCGCAAGAGCGGCCAGCCCGGCGAACTCCGCGCCGTACCCGGCCTGGTCGGTCCTGGCCAGGCCGCCGATCTCCACTACCGTACGGTCGGCGTCGGCGGGACGCGCACCGACCCCGCGGTCGGCGGGCTCGTCGGCACCGGCCGGGTACATCCGGAACCACACCCGACGCCGCTTGACCACCAGCGAGACCATCAGCCCGATCAGCAATGTCACGGCGAACACCAGCGCCCAGCCCTGGGCCGGGTCGAACGAGGTCTGCAGCGAGACCCACTCGTTGTAGCCGGTGAACGTGATCACGGTGCCGTCGTCGAGCGTGACCGACTCGCCGGGCATCAGGTTCGACCGAGCCTGCTTCACCAGCGCCCCTTTGTCCACCTGGTCGGTATCGATGGAGAAGACGGACTGCGAGCGACCGCTCTCCATGCCCAGGTCTCCCCGGTAGACGTCGACGGCGACTCCCGGATCTTCGGCGGCCGGGAAGCTGGAGGTCATGATCCCGCCGTGGACGAACGCGGTGGGCGCGAAGATGCCGACAATTGCCAGTTGGTGTTTGCGCACGTCGTCACCGACGAAGCCGGGCGGATCCAGGATCTTCACCGCCCCCTCGGAGGTGAAGTTCGGGTCGTTGGTGTCGTTGACGAACGGCTGCTCGTAGTCCCGGACGGTGCCGTCGGCGAACGTGACCCGGAAGTGCGGGGTGAAGCCGTGGCCGATCAGGTACACACGCTCGCCGTCCAGCCGCAGCGGATCGTTCACCTGCAGGACGTCGGACTCCCACCGATCGGTGCCCGCCTGCACCCCTGACTGCGACCGGACGTCTGAGGCGAAGCTGATCGCCTGGCCGGCATCGGTGTAGCCGGCGGTGAACGAACCGATATCCAGGCAGAACGGGTCCATGTCGGTGCCGTCGACCAGCAGGCCGGGCCGGAAGTTGTCGTACGAGGCCGGCGAGGTGGAACAGAACTGAGACCCGACGTTGACGATGACCGAGCCCTCGTACCCGACCATCTTGCCGACGGCGATCGCAACCAGCAGCCCCAGCAGTGAGAAGTGGAATACCAGGTTTCCCACCTCACGCAGGTAGCCCTTCTCCGCCGAAATAGTCACTGTGATCGTGTCCGCTGTCCCGGTGCCGACGCCCGGTCCCTCCGCCCCCACCCGCTCCTCGGTCCGCCGGACGATCCGCCATCCGTGCAACCCGGCCGCGACCCGGTCGGCCACCTCGTCCACCGACCCGTCGACCGCACGCCGGTCGTGGTGTGGCAGCCGGAACAGGTTGCGCGGCGTCGCCACCGGCCGCGCCCGCAGCTGACCGGTGAACTCCCAGGTCCGCGGCGTGAGGCAGCCGACGAGCGAGGTGAACAGCAGCAGGTAGATCGCCGCGTACCAGGGCGAACCGAAGACCTCGAAGAACCCGAGCCGATCCAGCCAGGGTCCGAGGGTCGGGTGGTCGGCGATGTACTGGGCGGTCTTGCCGCTGTTCAGCGACCACTGCGGCAGCAGCGCGCCCGGTAGCGACGCCAGCGCCAGCAGGAACAGCAGGATCAGCGCCGTCCGCATGCTGGTCAGCTGCCGCCACACGTTGCGTCCGAACGCCAGCAACCGGCGCGCCGGCCCCGGTCGGGTGGGCTCCGGTGCGGGGGCGGGCCGGGTGTCGGTTTCGGTCACAGCACGGTCCCGACACCCGCGATCCGGCCCTGCAACCAGGCGATGAACGATCCCCACATTCCGGTCAGCATCAGCAGGCCGAGCACGATCAGGCCGACCGCGCCGGCGATCTGGATGCCCCTGGTGTGCCGCCGCAGCAGCGCCAGACCGCCCGCCGCCCAGCCGAACCCGAACGCGACCGCGACGAACGGCAACCCGAGGCCCGCGCAGTAGAAGATCACCAGCGACAGCCCGCGCCAGGCCGAGCCGCCCCAGTCGGACGCACCGGCCAGCGCCAGGACACCGACCAGCGTCGGCCCAAGGCAGACCGTCCAGCCGAGCGCGAACACCGCGCCGAGCAACGACGCACCCAGGTAGCGCCCGGCCGGGCGCAGCTGCAGGCGGCGTTCGGCCTGCAACGGCCTGATCAGGCCGAGCATGGCCACGCCCATCACGATGGTGATGGCGCCGCCCACCCGCATCAGCATCTCGGTGTTGGCCAGCAGCGCCCGGGACAGCCCCACCACCACCACGGACTGGGCCAGGAACACCACGGTGAACCCGAGCACGAACAGGCAGGTGGCCAGCACCGCCCTGGACCGCACGCCGGCGGGCACCGCCGCGCGGTTGGTCGCGGGTCCCCCGGCCGACACGGCGACCGCGCCTTCCGCGCCGACCAGTGACGCCAGGTAGGCCAGGTAGCCGGGCACCAGCGGCACCACGCACGGAGAGGCGAACGAGACGGCGCCCGCCGCGAACGCGAGCAGGGCCGCCAGCAGGTAGGGCCCGGTGAGGATCGTGTCGGTCATTTCCGCGACCCGCTCAGGCCTGTTCGGCGGCGACCTGGCCGACCACGTCGATCATCTCCTGCGGGTCGTCGATCGCCTCCAGCCAGATGTGTGCCACCCGGCCCTGCCGGTCAAGCACGATCGTGGACGGGATGCCGCTTGCCGGGTATCCCTTGATGGCCAGCAGCGTTCGCATCGACGGGTCGTAGATCGACGGGTAGCTGACCTGCTTGCCGGCCAGGAAGTCCGCGGCCGCGGACTTCGTGTCCTTGACGTTGATGCCCAGGAACTGCACGCCGGCCGGGGCCAGCGCCCGGGCCGCGGTCTCCAGCTCGGGTGCCTCGGCCCGGCAGGGGCCGCACCAGGAACCCCAGAAGTTGAGCACGACGACCTTGCCGGCGTAGTCGGACAACGTGATCGTGCCGTCGCCCGACACGTCCTCCCCCGACAGGTCCGCGACCGTGCCGCGGTCGGCAGCCGGATAGGCGAACTCGGTCTGCCCGCCGGGCGAGACGAAGGTGAACGAGCCGCCGTACACCGCGGCGTCGCTTCCGGTGCTGCACGAGGCCAGCAGCAACGCAGCACCGGCGATCAGCCCGGCCAGCCGGGAACGGGCGGGACGGCGTCGGGTCACGGTGCCGCCTGTTCGGTGGGGGGGACGATCTGCTCGACGTCGACGTCGAGCAGATCGTTCTCGACGTCGTCGACCGCGGCGATGTGCGCCACGGGCTCGGTGTAGTCCGCCCCGGCGAACACCCCGTCGTCGAAGGTCAGCGAGGTGAGCGAGGCAACCGCACACCGACGACGCCGCGGGTCGTGCCAGAGCCGGCGGCCCTGCAGGAAGCGTCGAACGGTGACGATCGGAAGCTGGTGCGTGACCAGCACCGCCTCCCGTCCGTCGGCCCGGTCGAGAGCCGTGTAGATCGCGGCCAGCATCCGGTGGGCGATGTGCAGGTAGGGCTCGCCCCAGGACGGGCGCAACGGGTCACGCAGTCTGATCCAGTTCCCCGGCCGGCCGAGGGTCCCCCGGTTCAGCCCAACTGCCATGCCCTCGAAGTGGTTGGCCGCCTCGATGATCCGGTCGTCCGTGTGCACCTGCAGGCCGGTGAGCTCGGCCAGCGGACGCGCCGTCTCCTGGGCACGCTGCAGGGAGGACGCGGCCAGGTAGGCGAGGTCGGCACCGCCCAGATGCTCGGCCACGCCGGCGGCCATCGCCCGCCCGGACTCGGCCAAGCGGTACCCGGGAAGCCGGCCGTACAGGATCCTGTCCGGATTGTGCACCTTGCCGTGCCGAAGCAGATGCACGACCGTGGGCCCGCTCACCGGCCGTCCAATCCATGGGTCGTGACCGCTCGCGCCCGGAACCCGGCCACCGCGGCCATCGCCGACACCCCGGAGGCGAGCAGGGCGACGGCGGCACCGGTCAGCCAGGGGCCGGAGTAGCGGGTGATCGAGGTGACCTGCTCACCCGGCAGGAACGGCGGATACAGATCGGTGGTCACGCCGTGCCACGCCATGAGCCCGGCAGCCGCCGCGAACAGGATTGTCAGGACGGTCGCAGCGCCCGGACCGATCCGTCGCGCCGCGGCATCGGGCCGACCGCTCACCCGGCGCGCCTGGCCTTGGTCCGGGCGAAGTACACGCCGCCCTTTCCGATGAAGCACAGCATGATCGCGATGACCAGCAACAGCGAGGCGGCCAGCGTGAACAGGTTGGAGACCTGGAACAGCATGGTGAGCACCACCGACAGCAGCACCGCCCCCACCACGGCAATCCGCCCCCACCGATTGCCCGACCGGACGAACCATCCACCGACGGCGGCGATCACGCCGATGATCACCACGATGGCGCTGACCATGATGTTCTGGGTGCGGGCGCCGGAGATCGTTTCGTCCGTCAACGGCGTGTAGGACTTGCAAATCTCGGCCCGGTTGGCGTCGTCGGTGGACGCACCCGCCGGTACCACGACCGAGTCGCCGATGCCGCCGAACTTGCTCGTGCATTCCTTGATCTGCTCGTTGTACATCGCCACTGCCTGGTTGAGCTGCTGGTCCGTGGTGACGATGGAGAACCCGCCGATGAACAGGAAGATCACGCCGGCGGCGATGGCGAGCAGGGAGGCGACTCCGACGGTCGTGGGTCGGACGAGAGGCTTGCCGTCGTCGGGCGGCAACGGCGCCGGGGTCATCGCCGAAATGAACGAATCCAGGAACCCTGGGCGCTTGCGGGCATCACCCGAGCCGGAACTCATGGTGTCGAACTTACCGGGCTGCCCGGGTCACCCGGGTGCACCTCGTGCGGTCGTGGTGAGGTCCCGGTGTGTTCAGCGGGCCTGCCGCCGGAACGCCTTCGACGCGCTGAAGTAGGCGTTCGACATGGGCAGGAACATGAGCACGATCGCGACAAGGGCGATGAGCCCGCTCGCCCAGTTCACCACCGGGCTGCTCCCGGTGAACGTCTGCCCGTTGACGGTCACCGTCCCGTAGGTCGGGGTGAAGGCGGAAATCACGGAGAAGGCGCCGAGCACCGTGAGTACGATCCGGGCCCAGTTCCGGCCGGTGTACATCTTGATCGCGAAGAACAGGTAGAGCCCGGCGATGACCAGGAACGCCACCACCGCGATGATCTTGACCGTGGTCACCAGACTGGACGCATCGATGCTCAGGGTGCCGGCCGATCCGGCGGAAATGCGACCCGCGGCGATCGCCTGCTCCCAGATCGAGCTGGTCAACACGATGATCAGTCCGACCAGCGAGGCGAGGATGCCCAGCATCCAGATCCAGAAGGCAATGGTGACGGTCGGCGGCCGGACCGGACTTTCCACCGGCGCGTACCCGGACGGTCCGTACGCGCCACCCGGATACGGCGGCGGGTAGCCGCCCTGCTGGGCCGGGTAACCCTGGCCCGGGTACCCGCCGGGAGTCGCCGGGTAGCCGCCCGGCGCGGCGTAGCCGGGACCCGACTGGGCGGGGTAGCCGCCGGGCGTTGGGTAGCCGGAACCCGACTGGCCGGGATAGCCGCCGGGCGCGGGATAGCCCGAACCCGACGGACCCGGATAGCCGCTCGAACCCGGAGGCGGCCCAGGAGCGGCCGAACCCTTGGCGAACGGATCGGGTGGCGGTCCGCCCCCGGGATTGGCTCCGTAGGGGTTGTCCTGGCTTGAACCGGGGGTGCTCATGATCAAACGGTAGCGCCGCCGGCCACCTTCGGACAGCGACGCCGCCGAGTCTGCGGTTGTTCACCAGGCTGCGCGCCGGGATTTGGCCGGACGCGCCGGCAATTGTCGGCGCGTCCAGCGCAATGGTGGCGCCGAGTGCTCAAGGCTGGCGCGCTCACCGCCGGCGGGGTGACTTGCGCGGAGGCGGCAGTGTGCCCTCGGCGCGCAGCCTGCTGGCGTGCTCGGCCAACGCCTCGATCAGCTCCCCGATCTCCGCGACCTCCGGCTGCACGTCCACCCGCAGGCCGAACTCGCGTGCCGTCTCCGCGGTCTTCGGGCCGAGGCAGGCGACGATCGACCGGGAGTGGGGCTTGCCGGCGATGCCCACCAGATTCCGCACGGTGGAGGACGACGTGAAGCACACCGCGTCGAACCCGCCCGTCTTGATCGCCTCCCGGATGGGCGCGGCCGGCGGTGCGGCCCGCACCGTCCGGTAGGCGGTCACGTCGTCGATCTCCCAGCCGCGTTCCCGCAAACCCTCCGCGAGGGTCTCGGTGGCAATGTCGGCGCGAGGCAACAGCACCCGGTCAACCGGGTCCAGGACGTCGTCGTAATCCGGGAAGGTCGCCAGCAGACCGGCCGACGACTTCTGGTCGGCAGAAATCAGTTCGGGCACGATGCCCAACGCGCGGACGGCCTCGCCGGTCGGGCTGTCCACGCAGGCGATACGCACACCAGAGAACGCCCGGGCGTCCAGCCCGAACTCGGTGAACTTCTCCCACACCGCGCGCACCGAGTTGATCGAGGTGAAGACGATCCACTGGTAGCGGCCGTCGACCAAGCCCTTGACGGCACGTTCCATCTGCGCCGGGGTGCGTGGCGGTTCCACCGCGACGGTCGGCACCCGCTGCGGGATGGCCCCGTGCATGCGCAGCAGTTCCAGCATCTCCTCGGCCGGGTCCTTGGTCTGCGGGATCAGCACCCGCCAGCCGTAAAGGGCCCGAGACTCCCACCAGGACAAACGATTCCGCAATGTGATGCCGGCACCCACGGTGACCACGAGGGGGCCGGTCATACCGCTGCCGATGCCGTCGAGGGTGGCAAGGGTGCCGTCGACGGTCCGCTGGGTGGGCAGGGTGGCACCCGACGTCACCGACGCCGGCGTCTCCCCCGCCAGGCCGGACTGGGCGAGCAACGCGGCGGTGTCGGCCAGGTGGCCGGACGACGCCTGCAGCAGCAGGGTGCCGGGGGCGGCCGCCAGCCGCGACCAGTCCGAGGTGGACCGCACATCCGCGACGGTGTGCACCGACCCGACCGCGATGCCCGAATACGACGCGACGGCCGTCGCCGACAGCCCGGGGATGACGTCGAACAGCACGGCGCTGCGGGATACGCTCTGCAACTCCTTCACGACCGGGTCGGCCGTCAACACGTCGCCGGCCACCAGTCGCACCACGAAGTGTCCGCCCTTGGCCGCCGCGACGAGTGTCCTGGCCACCTCCGTCGGTTCGCCGACGGCTGGCTTGACCTCGGCGGCGCCGGCCATCGCGGTCACGTCGGCCGGTACGTCGGGGTCGGTCACCACCATCGACGCCGCCCCGAGCGCCTGGGCCGCGCGCATGGTCAGCAGGCCCGGGTCACCGGGGCCGGCACCGACGAAGGCGATCCGGCCGGCTGGTTTACGTGCGCGGGTCATGGCGTGCTCCTCGAGCGTCCAGGTGCGCCGGCGGTCGCTGGCTGCGGCCGCCGACCGGTGACTGACCTTGTTCGGTCAGCAGCAAGGTTCGGTGCTGATTCGGTGAATACGGGGAACCCGGCGGTGAAGATCGGGTGGTCATGACGTCACCGCCATTCGCGTGGCGTCCGTGGCGTGGAAGGCCAACGGCTGGCCCGGCTCGACCAGGGCGCCGGGCCCTGGCCGGTCGAGGTCGCGTCGCGATTCGTGGAACGCCAGGATCTGCAGTTCGAGCGCGAGATCCACATGCCGGACCTCGACGTCGGCGGGCACGCTGAGCACCCCGGGCGCGAAGTTCAGGATGGACCGGATGCCGGCGGCCACCAGGATCTCGGCGACCTGCTGCGCAGCGGCGGCGGGCGTGGCGATCACACCGATCGTCACTCCGGCGGCCCGGCATACCCGCCCGGCCTCGTCAAGATGCCGGATCACCCGGCCACCGACCTCGCGACCGACCCTGGCGGGATCGACGTCGAACAAAGCAGAAACGACGAACCCCCGGCCGGCGAACCCCGGGTACCCGGCGAGGGCCTGACCCAGATTGCCCAGCCCGACGAGCGCGACCTGGTGTGCCCGGTGGGCACCGAGGGTACGACGGATCTTCACGGTCAGGGTCCGCACGTCGTAGCCGACTCCGCGGATCCCGTACGAGCCCAGGTAGGACAGGTCCTTGCGAAGCTTGGCCGAGTTGACACCCGCGCAGCGGGCCAGCTGTTCCGACGAGACGGTCTCCTGCCCTTCGGGCCCGTCACCGAGCCCGGACAGCACCTGCAGGTAGAGCGCGAGCCGGGCAACGGTCGCTTCCGGGATGGCGCGGAGGCGGCCACTCTCCCGAGTCCCACCGACCTGCGCCGTCACCCGTTTGCCCTCCACAGGGCGGATCACGCCCCCACCGCTGCCGTGGCGACCGACATGTGCTAGGTCCCCGGTACGCGAAGAGCCTAGTCATTCGTGAACGCGTGCACAAAGTCGCGACGGCCACCGTCCGGGCCGGTAGGGCCCGACGGGATCCGGCACGTGAAGCGGATCACACCACTTCGGAATTGCCCGACACGCCACCGCACCGCACCGCACCCGCGTTCGTTGACCCGTAGCGTGCCAGCGTGGATCGCCGGACGTTCCTGCTCGCCGCAGGGGTGCTCGGTGCGCTCGTCGCGTGCGGCAGCGCAGAAGCTGGGCAACCGATCCCGGCCGGCGGACCGGTCCCCGCCGGCCCGAGCACACCGGTGCTGCAGACCGGACCACCCGCCGTCACGCCGGTCGTGCCCGGCAGATCGGTGATCGCGACCGTCCCCGACGACCAGCCGCTGGTCGCGTTGACCGTCGACGACGGCGTGAGCTCCGAGGTGGTCCGGGCGTATGTCCAGCTGGCTGCGGCAACCGGCATTCGGCTGACGTTCTTCGCCAACGGCGTCTACTCGTCCTGGGCGGACAACCAGAAGCTGATGCAGCCTCTGGTGGACAGCGGGCAGATCGTGATCGGCAACCACACCTGGGACCACCCGGACATCACCACGATCTCCCGGTCGGCGCTGGTCGATCAGCTGACCCGTAACGACAAGGCATTGTCCAACCTGTACGGCGTCAGCACCAAGCCCTTCTTCCGCCCCCCGTACATGTCGCACAACGAAGGCACCGATCAGACCGCGATCGACCTGGGGTATCCGATCATCTGCTGGTGGACCGGCTCCTTCGGCGATTCGACCCAGATCACCGCGGACCAGGTGCTGGCCAATGCGCGGGACTACCTGAGCGCGGGCATGCTCGTCATCGGGCACGCCAACTTCCCGCCGGTGACCACGGTTTTCGACGACATCATCGGCATGTTGGCCGAACGCAGCCTGCAGACCGTGACGCTGGCCGACGTCTATCGCGCACCGGCGACCTGAGTGCCGCGCTCACCCCGTGAGCGCGGCACGGAGCCGGTCCGGGTCGAGGTGGTAGTACCCGTGCACGGCGCCGTCCACCAGGATGACAGGAACCAGATCGCCGTACTCCGCCCTGTCCTCCGGATCCACGTCGACATCGATGGTGGTGAAATGACTTCCGGTCTCTTCCGCAATTCGGGAGGCCTCGGCGACCGCGATCTCGCACAGGTGGCAGCCGGCCCGCGTGTACACCGTGACCCGGCTCATGCCGTCACTCCGCGCGGATCCGCCGGCGCTCAGAACAGGTCCTCGTCGGTGTCGTCACGGGCACGTTCGACCCGGTCACCGGTTCCCGGCAACCTGGTCCCCAGCTCGGCCAGGTCACCGGCCGGCTCCGGGCTGACGTCCGGCTCGGCCTCGGACCGGTCCGGGTCGTCCGGGCCGGGAACCGCGACGAGCGTCGGCAGGACCCGCTGCGCCGCCGGCCCGAAGCGGCGGCGCACCTCGTCCCGGTCCACCCGGCCGACGTCGGTCCTGGGCAGCGCGCCGACGAGACGGTAGACCGCGGGGTGCTTGAAACCCGGCAGGGAGCGGTCCACGAAGTCGCGCAACTCATCCTCGGTCGGACCGCCGTCGTCGTGCGCCACGAGCACGGCGACCACCTCCTGGTGTCCGTCGGCCGCCGGAACGCCGATCACGGCTACCTCGGCCACCCCAGGATGCCCGCCGAGCACGTCCTCGATCTCCCGCGGATACACCGTGAATCCGGACACCACAATCGTCTCCGATGCGCGGTCGACCAGGTGCAGTTCACCGGCGTCGTCGAGAAACCCGATGTCCCCCGTGACGAACCACCCGTCGGCGTCCGGCCCACCGGCCCCGTTCGACCAGTACCCGGAGAACAGGGTGTCGCCGCGGATGACGATGCGTCCGACCTCGCCGGCGTCGGGCGCATCCGCCATCGTGTCGAGCGGGTCGTGATCGTCCGCGGCGGGCACGGCAGCGGCGATCAGGTCCTGGCCGTCCGGTCCGACCACCCGCACCTCGATGCCCGACAGCGGGCGGCCGACCGACCCAGGGGTGGGCGCCGGCGTCGTCAGCGCGGTGGTGACGACCGACGCGGACTCGGACAGGCCGTATCCCTCCCACACCGGTTGACCGAAGGCGGCGCGCACGGCGGCGGCGTCCTCCGCGCGCAGCGGCGCGGTGCCGGAGGTGAACAGCCGGACCGTCGCCAGCGACCGCTGCGCATCGTCGGCAGCCATCATGTGGTGGTAGAAACCCGGGGCGGCGGGCACCACCGTCACGGAGTGCTCGGCCGCGGCTCGCAGCGCGGCATCGGTGGCCGTCCGGCCCCCCGCGTCCCCGGTCGATCCGGCACCATCGGGCACCCCCAGGGCGATCGTGGCCACGTCGAATCCGACCTCGGGGATCACCGCGGCGCCACCGACCAGGGCATTCGGCAGGAACGAGACGACCCAGCCGGCGAGGTGGTACATCGGCAGGACCTGCAGCACACGATCACCGTCCCGCAGCCGGGTGGCCCCCAGCCGGCCGATCGCCGCCACCGCGGCCAGGATGGCCCGGTGCGACAGCATCACCGCCCGGTCCCCGCGTGCGCGGGCGAGGACAGCCAGGTCCTCACCGCCGCCGACGCTCTCGACCCGAACGTGGTCGCCCGACCACCAGTCGGCCAGGTCCGTCCCGCCGAATGCGATGCCGAGCCGCCGGTCGCGGTCGACGGAGACGGCGGCGATCGCGCCGACCCGTTCGGCCAGCGCCGCGATGTCGCCGACGGGTGCCGTCGGGACCGCGGTCAGCCCCGCCCGGGCGACCGCGAACATTGCGGCCGCCAGGTCGTGACCGGTCGGCAGGGCGATGACCACCCGCTCGCCACGGCCCGCACCCAGGTCGAGCAGCCGCCTGGCGCCCGCATCGGCCGCCCGATCGAGATCGGCCCAGGACCGGGTCCCCACCGGCCCGATCACCGCCGGTCGCTCCGGGAAGCGTCCGGCCGCGGCGCGCAACAGGTCCGCCACGTTCGACGGCGGACCTAAGTCGCCTGCCGCGGGATCGGCCTCGGCTCCTGGCAGGCCGGCAGGCTGTTCGCCGACCGGACCGGTGCTGTGCACGCTGCTCACCCGGCCATTGTCGGTTACCGGCCCCCGGCGCACCGATCCAACCCGGCCCGGGTCGATAGTCTGGCTCCGCGGAGCCGGCGATGCACAATCGCCGTGGCCGGTCGCCGGTCGCCGCAGCTGGGGAGGTCACGGGTGAGGAATCGCAGGGCGTTCGACGACCAGGCGCAGGCCGCCGAGATCGCCGGGGCCGCCTCAGCCGAGGCCGCGTACAACGCGGTCCACGAGGAGGATCAGGAGCACCTCCCTCCCGGCGCCGACCTGACCGCCGCTGCCTTCTTCGACGTCGACAACACGATGATGCAGGGCGCATCGATCTTCCATTTCGCCCGCGGCCTCGTCGCCCGCAACTTCTTCACCACCGGTGACCTGCTGCGGTTCGCATTGCTGCAGATCAAGTTCCGGTTGGTCGGCGAGGACGCCGAGGACACGTCCCGGGCCAGGGAGGGGGCCCTGGCGTTCGTCGCGGGGCGGGAGGTCGCCGAGATCGTCGACCTCGGGGAGGAGATCTACGACGAGCTGATGGCGGACAAGATCTACCCACGGACCCGGGAGCTGGCGCAGCGTCACCTGGACGCGGGGCAACGGGTGTGGCTGGTGACCGCCACCCCGGTGGAGCTCGCCCAGATCATCGGCCGCCGGCTGGGCCTGACCGGCGCCCTTGGCACGGTCGCCGAGACCGAGAACGGCAAGTTCACCGGCCGGTTGTTCGGTGAGCTCCTGCACGGGCAGGCCAAGGCCGCGGCCATCCGCTCGCTGGCCGCGCGGGAAGGCCTTGACCTGCGCAGATGCACCGCGTACTCCGACTCGGTCAACGACGTGCCGATGTTGTCGGTGGTGGGCACGGCGGTCGCCATCAACCCGGACAGCGCGCTGCGGGACGTGGCAAGGGAACGCGGCTGGCAGATCCGCGACTTCCGCACCGGGCGCAAGGCCGCGAAGATCTGGGTGCCGCCAGCCGTGGGCGTGGTACTCGCCGGCATCGCCGCGATGATCTGGCGATCCCTCTGGCGCCGCACCCGCCCCGCCTGACACCGGTCACGGCCTGGTGCGGGCCGGGTGCGGCCGGGTGTGGGCCGGGCGTCAGCCGAGGAACGGGTGCCCGCGTCGCAGCAGCAGCCGGTACAGGGTCTGCTGGATCGTCTCCCGGACCCGGTCGGTGATGTTGAAGACGACCATCGGGTCGTCGGCCGCGTTGTCTCCGAAGCCGGTGGTGGGGATCGGCTCGCCGAACTCGATGATCCACTTGCTGGGCAGCGGCACCACCCCCAGCGGGCCGAGCCAGGGGAACGTCGGGGTCACCGGGAAGTACGGGAAGCCGAGCGCGCGGGCCAGCGGCTTGAGGTTGCCGATCATCGGGTAGATCTCCTCGGCTCCGACGATCGACACCGGGATGATCGGAACCCCGGTCCTGATCGCCGCGGTGACAAACCCTCCCCGGCCGAACCTCTGCAGCCGGTACCGCTGTGAGTACGGCTTGCCGACTCCCTTGAAACCCTCCGGGAACACCGCGACGAGTTCGCCGGTCGAGAGCAACCGTTCGGCGTCCGGGTTGCAGGCAAGCGTGTTGCCCATCTTGCGCGCGACCGGCCCCATGAATGGGGTCTGGAAGACGAGGTCCGCGCCGAGCATCCGCAGCGGCCGGCGCATCGGGTGATGCTCCCGCACCGCCACCGCGGTCATCAGCGCGTCGACCGCGACGGTGCCGGAATGGTTGGCCACCAGGAGCGCGCCGCCGGCGTCCGGGATATTCGGCAAGCCGACCGTTTCGATCCGGAACCACTTCTCGTACAACACCTTCAGCGGCGGAACGACGACGTGATCGGTGAAGTCCGCGTCGTAGCCGAAGTCGTCGACCTGGTAGTCGCCGGTCATCCGCCGGCGCAGGAACGCCAGCCCCCCGGCGAGCTCGCGCCGCCAACCCGTCTCGGTTGTCGCCTCGCCGACCTGATCCGGTCCGGCCGCCGCGCCGGCCCCGGCGGGTTCCCTCCCGGCGTCCGCACGTCCCGCGGTTCGGTCGACCGGTGCGGCGGTCGCGGATGCCGGCCGCGGCGCCCGGTCCCGGCCGCTCACCGGAGCCGCCGGCGGCGCGGAGTACCGGTCGCATGTCCGTCGATGCCGATGAGCCTGGGCCGTGGCCCGTCGGCGTCGCCGCCGTCCGACGGCGCGGCCCCTGGCCGCTCGACAGGGGTCCTCGAGCCCCGTTCGGCGAGCAGCACGTCCCCGACCGGCTCCGCGTCCTCGGGATCGGCCGCCCGCGCGTCCGGCAGCGGCCGGACGCCCAGCGTGCTCGCGACCCGGACCTCCATGCTGCGCACCGCCTCCGGAGTGACCGCTGGGCGCAAGCCCTTCGCGAAGTCGTCGAACGCCTCGATGGTGGTGAACCTGGGGACGTACCGCACCCGCTCACGCAGCCTTGTGGTGTCCATCACCCGGCCGGAGGCCAGCATCTTGACCTGGCCCGGCGAGAAGCCACCGAGTCGTAGCGTCCGCATCGTGCGCGAGAGCGGGTCGAGACCGAACGACGGGACCTGCAGCGGGACCCGTCCGGCCCGATGGATCGCCTGCGCGAGCGTCATCGTGCCCTCCCCGGCCGCGTTCACCGTGCCCGCGAAATCGCCGAGCGCCAGATGCTCCAGCAGGCCGATCGCATCCTGCTCGTGCACGAACTGCAGCCGGGCGTCCCGGCCGAGCACCATCGGCACCGCCGGGGACAGCGCGAAGTACCGGGTCAACGGGGTGACCACGGTCGGCCCCACGATCTCCGCGAACCGCGGGACCGCGATCCGCACATCCGGCCGGCGCCGACCGAAACCCCGTACGTAGGCCTCGATGTCGATCGCATCCCGGCCCGGGCCCGACGACGGCACCGACCGTGCGGACATCTCCTCGGTGAAGATCGCCGGGTCGCGGGAGGACGCGCCGTAGACCGCCCCCGTGGACCGCACGACCAGGCTGCGCACGCTCTCCGAGCGCTGGCAAGCGGCGAGCAACTGCATGGTGCCCAGGACGTTCATCTCCTTGGCCATGGTCCGGGCGGCGGACGACGCGGGCGTGGACGACGCCGACGCGTGCACGACGGTGTCCACCTTGGCCGCCTCGATCACCCTGGCCACCAACGGGTTCCGAATGTCCACCCGGGCGAAGTCGGCCGAACCCATCCGGGCGCGGGCCGCCGACCCCGGCAACGCGGCGTCCACCCCGATGACACGTTCGACCGCGGGGTGGACGGCCAGCCGCCCGGCCAGGCATGACCCGATGACCCTGGTGACGCCGGTCACCAGGACGACCAGACCTGCCATCGCCGTCACACCCCTTGCCTGCTGTCCGCGGCCCGACACCGAGCCTGACATCCCGCACCGATCCCGGCGCCGGGCCGCACCCGAAACCCTCGACCCCGCGCCGGAGCGCAACGCACCGGGGCGGGCGTCACGGATGGACTACTTGCCGGCCTTGCGACGTGCCACCCGGGTCTTGCGCAGCAGCTTGCGGTGCTTCTTCTTGGCCATCCGCTTGCGACGCTTCTTGATGACAGAACCCATGAGCACTTCTCCCGGTGCACGGCCGCCACGGTCCACGGCCGCATCGACGCATGATGATCACGGGCGGACAATCGCCCGTCGGCCCGGCGGATACCGAACCCGGCTCAGCTTACCGGCCGGTATCGGCACACGGGCAGCCGCCGACCCTCGTCCGGGCGACGGCGTCCCCGGACGATCAGCCGACGTCGTTGAACGCGGTCCGCAGGTAGTCGTGCACGGCCCGCTCCGGAACCCGGAAGGACCGCCCCACCCGCACCGCCGGCAACTCCCCCGAGTGCACCAGCCGGTAGACGGTCATCCGGGAAACCCGCATGACGGTGGCCACCTCGGCCACGGTGAGGAATCGCATTTCCGACAGCGTGGAATCCCGAGGCGTCGGCTCCCTCGGGGGTCGGTCGTCTCGAGCGGGCATTCGGCACCGTCTTCCGGCACGTTTCGCGCCGCCGGCTTCCCCTCCGGCGGACACCCAACGTACGTGCTCTTTGAACTCTAGCGTGACAGGTGGGATCAGCGCGACGGTTAGTTTTCGCAGGCAGCGACATTTCACGCTGGGTGACCACCGGTTCGGGTGACGGGCCCGCCGAAGAGCTCAGTACGCCCTGCGGCGGCCCGTCACCCGCGGCCAACCGAAGACGGCCCGAGGCGTTGCCTTGGGCGGTCCGCGGGTGGAAAGTGGAGGTTCCGGCAGTGCCGCCGGGGCGCTGCCCTCCGTCGAAGGGGTACGGCGATGTACGCACGGTCCACGACGTTCCAAGCGAACCTGCACATGATGGACGCAGGCATCGATTTCCTGCGGTCGGATGTGGTTCCCGCGGTCCAGGCGATGCCCGGCTGCCTCGGCCTGTCGATGATGGCCGACCGGGTGTCGGGCCGGTGCATCGTGACCTCCGCCTGGGAATCGACGAACGCCATGCGGGACAGCGACGCGGCCCTCACGCCGCTGCGCGCCCGGGCCGGCACGCTGCTCGGCGGCATGCCGTTCGTCGAGGAGTGGGAGATCGCGGCGATGCACCGCCACCACCGCTCGCACGAGGGTGCCTGCGTCAGGGCGACCTGGATGCACGGCGCCGTCGAGGACCTCGACCGGGGCGTCGACCTCTACAAGATGGTGACCGTGCCGGCGATGGAGGGCCTCGACGGCTTCTGCAGCGCCAGCCTGTTCCTCGACCGGGCGACCGGCCGGGCCGTCATGTCTGCCACCTACGACTCGCACGATCAGATGGCCGCCAGCCGGGACCAGGCGACCGAGTTGCGCATGCGGACCGCAAGCCAGGCGCGGGTGGACATCCTGGACGTCGCCGAGTTCGACCTGCTGCTGGCCCATCTGCGGGCACCCGAGATGGCCTGACCCGCCGGCGCGCCCTTGCGGACGCCAGGCTGATCGTCCTGCCGACGCCAGGCCGATCAAGTCTTGCTGACGCCACGCCGATCAAATCGCCGTTCTCGACCCGGATCAGCCCCCGAAACGGCGATTTGATCAGCCTGGTTGGGCGGACCCCATCGTCGCCCCCGACAGTCAGCCGTCCATCAACGTGGGCGAGTGGATGATCTCCCATTGGTCGTCGGTCAGGTAGGTCAGCGCGGAGGGAAAGAGCCCGTTCTCCTCCCGGTCGATGTGGCTCTTGAGCAGCAGAACCAGGTTCGGCGCGTACGACAGGTCGCCGGCAACGATCGCGTCGATGTGCCGGTCGAGTTCGTGGTGTTCGGCGCAGAGTTCCTCGATGTGCTCGGCGAACAGGTCGTCTTTCTTCAGTTCGGCGAAGACACCGTTCTCCTCGCGGCGGGTGTGCGGGTAAAGCTTGAGTGCCAACTCCCGCGCGACGGCCCGGCCTGCCTCGACGTCGCCGTCCCGGTGCGCGGCGGTGAGCCGGTAGGCGCACGCCGCGATGTCCTCGTGTTCCCCGGTCAGTTTCGCGATCATCGGGATGTTGCGGCAGCCGCAGTAGCTGCACACCGGCTCACCATCCCCTGCGTCGGGGCCGGGAGCCGACCGGGTTCCCGGGCTTGGCGGCGTCTCGCGACCGGTAAACGATGTAGGGCCGGAACAGGTAGGCGATCGGCGCGCTGAACACGTGCACCAGCCTGGTGAACGGCCAAATGGCGAACAGCACCATGCCGATGATCGCGTGCAACTGGTAGCTCGCCGGGGCCTCCGCCATCGCCTCCCCGTCCGGCTGGAACACGAAGATCGACCGGAACCACACCGCCACGGTCTCCCGGTAGTTGTACGGCTCCCCGACGATGCCGGAGCCGACCATGGTGGTGGCCAGCCCGGCGAGGATGGCCAGCACCAGAACCAGGTACATCAGCTTGTCGTTGCGGGTGGTTGCCATGAACACCGGCCCGTTGGTGCGCCGCCGGTACACCAGGATGATCACCCCGGCCAGCGTGCACAGCCCGGCGATCGTGCCCAGCAGCACCGCCTGTATGTGGTAAGCGGTCTCGCTCAGCCCGATGGCGTGAGTCCACGACTCGGGGATGACCAGGCCGATCACGTGCCCGACGATCACCACGAGGATCCCGAAGTGGAACAGCGGGCTGCCGATCCGCAGCAGCCTGCTCTCGTAAAGCTGCGAGGATCGAGTCGTCCAGCCGAACTTGTCGTAGCGGTAGCGCCACCAGAGCCCGACCACCAGGATCGCGATCGTCACATAGGGAACGACCGCCCAGAAGACCGCGCTGCTGATCATGAGAACGCCTTTCCGGACGGGACTCTCGGATTCTGGATAAGCGCGATGTCGACCGGGCCGGCCCCGGGGCCCGGCAGCGGGTACGGATTCAGTCCCACCGCTTCGGCGGGCGGGCCCTGCATGGCGATGCGACGTGCGGCGACCAGGTCCTGCTGGCCGGCCGGCGGCAGCGTGTCGACGACGGCCTGCAGGGCGAGCGCGTACGGCGAGTCCATCCGGCGCAGCCCGTCGAGCAGCAGGTCGATCGAGGTCCGGTGCCCGGCCAGCAGCCGGTATCCGGCGTCCTCGTCGACGGTCGCCGCGAACTCCAGCACCACCGCCAGATGGTCGGGAAGTTCCCCCTCCGGCGGTGCGACGCCCGCCGCTCGGTAGGCCTGCGCGAACTCGAGCAGGGCCACCCCGCGGCCGCGGGTGTCGCCGGCCGTGTAGTAGGTCAGGAACATCGTGCGCCGGCGGCGCCAGTCGAAGGTGTCCACATACAGCACGGCCGCCGGCACCGGATCGAGCGCACTCAGCCGCCGGATGCAGTCGAGCAGGGGCTCCCGGACAGCGACCGGCAGGCCGTCCACGGCCGCGGCGACCAGCTGCAGCCGTGGCGAGAATGCCTCGTCCGGATAGGCAAGCAGCAGCGACGCGGCCTGCCAGACGACCCGCCTGTCGGCGACTGCATTGGCCGGGGTCCGGCGCAACCTCACGTCTCGCCGCCGTTCGACCGGGGCGAGCCCGGGCGCGGGACGAACATCGACTCCGGGGTCCCCTTGCCGTCCCAGTTCAGCAGGTTGACCCGGGACCGGTGCCCGCCGCGTACCCCGAGATCCTCCGTGGTCTGCCGTTCCCGCAGCGCCTGGAACGTCTCCACAGCCACCGGCACCGGTGCACCGCTGGCCTCGCCGAACGGACCGGATTCGTACATGCCCGGGCCACCCTCGAAGTCCAGCGCGCAGTCGGTGACGGACTCCTCCAGCCGGTGTCCCTGCGCCGCGTAGGCGGTGGGGATGACGTACCGGGCCTCGTACTTGGCCACCGCGAGCAGCCGGTACATCTCGTACATGGTCTCCTCGGTCATGCCCACAGACGCCGGTATGGACGGGTCGGCGTCCCGGCCGAGGTTGTGATCCCGCATGTACGACCGCATCGCGGCCAGGGTCCGCAGCACCCGATCCACCGGTTCGGTGTCGCCGGCGGTGAACAGCCCGGCCAGATACTGCACCGGGATGCGCAGCGCCGAGATCGCGCCGAACAGGTTGTCCACGTCCTCCCCGTCGTGCGCCTCCCGGCTGATCGCGTCGACCACCGGCGACAGTGGCGGCACGTACCAGACCATCGGCATGGTGCGGTATTCCGGGTGCAACGGCAGCGCGACCCGGTACCGCTTGATCAACGCGTAGACCGGGGACCTGCGGGCGGCCTCCAGCCACTCGTCGGTGATGCCGCTTGCCCTTGCGGCCGCCACCACCTGCGGGTCGAACGGGTCCAGCAGCAGGTCCAACTGCGCCTGGTACAGGTCCTGCTCTTGCTCCGTCGCCGCTGCCGCGAGCACCTTGTCGGCGTCGTAGAGCAGCAGGCCCAGGTAGCGCAGCCGCCCCACGCAGGTCTCCGAGCACACGGTGGGCAGGCCGACCTCGATCCGCGGGTAGCAGAACGTGCACTTCTCGGCCTTGCCGGTCCGGTGGTTGAAGTACACCTTCTTGTACGGGCAGCCGGACACGCACATCCGCCAACCGCGGCAGCGGTCCTGGTCGACCAGCACGATGCCGTCCTCAGCCCTCTTGTACATCGCCCCGGACGGACAGGAGGCAACGCAGGACGGGTTGAGGCAGTGATTGCAGATCCGGGGCAGGTAGAACATGAAGGCCTGCTCCAGCTCCAGCTTGATCTTCTCGTTCACCTGAGCGAGAACCGGATCACCTGCAAGGATCTCGGGCGATCCGCCCAGGTTGTCGTCCCAGTTCGCCGACCACGACACCTTCATCGGCTCGCCGGAGATCAGGCTGCGCGGTGGCGCGACCGGCATGTGCTCACCCAGCGGTGCGGTGGTGAGGTTCTCGTAGTCGTAGGTCCACGGCTCGTAGTAGTCGTCGATGGAGGGCATCTTCGGCTTGGAGAAGATGCTGAA
>CAYZBB010000063.1:0-32943 GCA_964476495.1 uncultured Actinomycetes bacterium
CGGCGCGGAAGTCCTCGTCCCGGTAGCAGCGGGCGATCTGGTAGTACCGCTCCATCCCGGCGACCATCAGCAGCTGCTTGAACAGCTGCGGCGACTGCGGCAGCGCGTACCAGGAACCGGGCCGCAGCCGGGCCGGCACCACGAAGTCGCGGGCGCCCTCGGGAGTGCTTCGGGTCAGCGTCGGCGTCTCGATCTCGACGAATCTGGCGTCGTCGAGCACGGCCCGTGCGGCCTGGTTGACCTTGGCCCGCAGCCGCAATGCGTGCGCGGGTGCGGCCCGACGCAGGTCCAGGTAGCGGTACTTGAGCCGGGTCTCCTCGCCGACGGCGATGGTGTCGTCGATCTGGAACGGCAGCGGCGCCGACTCGGACAACACTTCCAGCGTCGCCGCCTCGACCTCGATCGCGCCCGTGGGCAGCTCGGGGTTCTCGTTCCCGGCCGGCCGGATCGCGACCGTGCCGGTGACCCGCACGCAGTACTCGCTGCGCAGCTGGTGGGCGGCGGTCAGCACGTCACCGGAGTGGAAGACCACCTGCGCGACGCCGGACGCATCGCGCAGGTCGATGAAGATCACCCCGCCGTGGTCCCGGCGACGGGCCACCCACCCCGCCAGGGTGACGGTGGTACCGGCGTCGGATGGGCGCAGGGAACCGGCAAGTCGATCGCGGAGCACAGTGGAGATCCTCGGGACGGGGACGGATGATCGGGCCGATCCTACGGGCCCGCCCGGCGGATCGGTTGTCACCGCCTGGATTCGCCGCCTACGCCGGTTGGTCCACGCGGCGGACCGCCCGCGCGATGAGCTCCATCGACCGCAGCTTGGCCGCCCGGCCGTGTGCGCGGGTGGAGATGATCATTTCCCGCACCCCGAACGACCGGGCCAGCTCGTCGAGCCCGTTGGCGACCTGATCGGCGGATCCGACCACCTCCGTCCGTCCCATCGCCCGCAACAGGTCCAGCTCCGCTGCGGAGTACGGATACTCGGCAGCCTGTTGCGGCGTCGGGATTTCCTGCAACCGTCCGGTTCGCAGCAGCAGCATCGACAGCGCCCCGGCACGGGCCTCGTGCCTGGCCTCCTCCTCGGTGTCCGCGGCCAGCGCGCTGACCCCGATCATCGGGTACGGCTCGGCCAACACCGGCGAGGGCCGGAACAGCCTGCGGTACAGGTCGAGGGCGGCGCCCGTGTTGCCGCCGGCGCCGGCGAAATGGTGCGCGAACGCATACGGCAGGCCGAGTTTCGCCGCCAACCGGGCGCCGTAGTCGGAGGAGCCGAGGATGTACAGCGGGACCGGCACCGCCGGTGTGACGCGGATGCCGGCGAACGGGTGGCCGTCCGGGAAGTCCTCGTGCATGAAGTGCACGAGTTCGGTCACCTGGTCTGCGAAGTCGTCGGTGGCGACGGGCCCCGCGGACGGGGTCGCCATCCGCCGGCGCAGGGCGTAGGCGGTCAGCTGGTCGGTGCCGGGCGCCCGGCCCAGGCCCAGGTCGATCCGGCCGGGGTACAGGGCGGCCAGCGTGCCGAACTGCTCGGCGACGACCAGCGGCGCGTGGTTGGGCAGCATCACCCCACCCGAACCGAGCCTGATCGTGGAGGTGTGGGCGGCCAGATGGGCCAGCAGCACTGCCGGCGCGGCCGACGCCACCGCCGGCATCCCGTGGTGCTCGGCGACCCAGAAACGGTGGTAGCCAAGTTGTTCGGCCCGGACGGCGAGCGCGGTGGTGGTCTGCAGCGCGCCGCCGACCGTGGTGCCGACGCCGACGCCGGCCAGGTCCAACACCGACAGCCGCACGCCGTCGTCGGTGGTCAGGGACTCGGTGTTCATTTCCAGGTTCACGTCCAGGTTCACGTCCAGGTTCACGTCCAGGTTCACATCCGGTGGCAACCATCGACGGGCGGCCGGTGTTCCCGGGGCTCGGGGTCGAGCCTCGGATCAGTTCGGCGAATAGGTGCCATGGGACAGCTCGGTCCCCGCCCGCGTCGACAACCGCCCGAGCAGCGCGATCTCCCGCCTGAGCAGGTCGGTGACCAGCGTCAATCGGTCGTCGACCGTGGGCGCGGCGAGCAGGCGTTGCCGGTCGGTCAGGTCCAGCACCATCACCGCGGCGATGACGTAGGAGCATCCGACCGGATCGCCGGGCAGGGGAAACGGCGAGTCCGCCTCGAGGCCCTGTGCCTCCAACAGGGCCCTGCGGTACTGGTGGAACAGTCGGGCGGCGGCCACGGCGAGGCCGCGACTGCGCTCGGACGGCGACTCGGGCAGGAACTCGAGGTCGGCCATCTCGGCCCGGGCCGCCACCGACGGCTGCACGCGATGGATCCGGAAACGGCGCGCGCCACGCGTCATGATGTCGAAGCTGCCGTCCGTGAACGGTTGGATCCGAAGGACATTCGCGGTACAGCCGACCTCGTGGAGGCTGTGCACGCCGTCGGCGCCGACCTCCCGGCCCGACCGAATGGCGATCACCCCGAACTCCCGGAAACCGTCCGTGCGCGCCAGGATGTCCTCGACCAGGTTGCGGTAGCGCTGCTCGAAGATGTGCAACGGCAGCCCGGCGCCTGGGAACAGCACGGTTCCCAGGGGGAAGATCGGCAGGGTGATGGCGGCCATCCGCTCCAATCTACGACCGGGCGCGGGTGGCTCGGATCGCCCCGGTCAGACGTCCTGCAGCGGGTGCGGCGAACCGTGTTCCTCGGCCGGCCGACGTTGGTAGGCCTTCACGTGCTCGCCCAACCCGTCCAGCCGCTCCTTGCGTCCCTGCGCACCGTGTCCGGCACCGACCCAGTTCACGTACACCCGCTGGTCGTCCGGGCGCAACGCCTGGAACGCATCGAGCGCGCCCCGGTCGGACTGCAGCACCGCAGCCATGTCCTCCGGTACCGCAACACCCTTGTCAGTGATCATCTCGATCCCCTCTCGATTCCCTCGCTGGCCGATCCCGCGTCGATCGAAGCGTCGTGTCGACCGAATCCGTGTTGATCATCGGCGGGTTCAAGTCTGCGCCTGTCCGGCCGGACCTGCCAGCAACCTGGGCGGCCCGTCCGACGAAGAAGTCACGCTCCGCGCGGGTGCGCGCCCGGTCGGCGGCCGCCGACCAGGCGGTGCCGGCCTCGGCGGTCCGGCCGAGTTCGTCGAGCAGGGTCGCACGCGCCGCGTGTGCGTAGGGGTACCGGTCGATCCCGCCGAGCGACAGCACCTCGTCGAGATCGCGCAGGCCGGCCGCGGGGCCGCACAGGTGCGCCATCGCCACGCACCTGGCGACGGCAAGGGTGGGTGAGGGCTCGACGGACAGCAACGCCCCGTACAGGTCGACCACCCGGCGCCAGTTGGTGCCGGCGAGGCTGGGCGCCACAGCATGCTCGGCGGCGATCGCCGCCTGCGCGGTCATCGGGCCAAGATGCTGCCGTGACCCGGCGAGGGCAGCCCTGGTCAGCAGCAGTCCCCGGCGGATCAGACCGCGGTCCCACCGGCTCCGGTCGGCGTCCGCGAGCAGGACCTGCTGGCCCTCGTCGTCGAGCCGACCACCCGATCGGGCCCGGGTGAGCAGGATCATGGCGAGCAGGCCGGTGAACTCGGCGTCCGCCGGCCGAAGCAGGTGCAGCGCGGTGGCCAGGTACTGGGCGCGATCCGCGAGATCGTCGTCGGTCAGCTCGTTCCCGGACGCCGCGGTGTGGCCGAGGGTGAACGCCAGGTACACGACGCGGCGGACGACCGGCAGCCGCGCGTCGACGGTCGCGTCATCCGGCAGGTCCAGGTCCGGTCCGGCGGCGGCCAATCGTTTCTTGGCTCTGGTCAGCCTCGCCGCCATGGTGGTCTCGGCGACCAGCAGGGCGGCCGCGATCGCCGCGGTCGGTACCCCGCACGCCAGCCGCAGGGTCAGGGCGACCTGATCCTGCTCGCCGATCCGCGGGTCGCAGCACAGCACGACCAGACGCAGGTCCTCGTCACCGACCACCCCGACCTCGGTGCTGACGTCGACCGGGTCGACCTGGCGGAGCCCGCCGGCACTGCGGATGAGTGCGCGGCGGGCGGATCGCGCGGTCCGGATCCGATCGATCGCCCGCCGCCGGGCCGCGGTCACCAGCCATGCCTCCACGGAGTCCGGCACTCCGTGGTCCGGCCAGGTCTGGACGGCCAGCAGGAACGCGTCGGCAGTCGCCTCCTCGGCGATGTCCAGGTCGCGAACCGAGCGCAACGTGACCGCCAGGACCCTGCCCGACAGTTCGCGTTGCGCCCGGGCCGCTACCTGCCTGGGGTCGCCCGGACCGCGGTCGTCGGTCAGTCGAAGCTCCAGATCGGTCGCAGCTCGACGTAACCGAAGCCGGCCGGGCAGCGCTTCGCGACCTCGAGCGCGACGTCGTCGTTCGGCGCCTCGATCAGGTAGTAGCCGCCGACGACCTCCTTCAGCTCGGGGGAAGGGTTGTCGACCGGGTGCACGTCGTCGCTGCGGGTCTTGCGCAGGTAGCTCGCGGTCGGCGTGGGCTGCAGAGCCTCACCGCCCAGCAACGTCGCGCCAAGGCCCGCGACCTCGCCGGCGAACGCGTTGTGGGCCTCCATCACCTCGTTCAGCACGGCCTCGCCCGCGCTGGCATACGCCTCCTCGGCCTCCACGATCAGCAGCAGGTACTTGGGCATTCGGTTCTCCTTGTCCGCCCTCGACGGGCACGTCGGGCACATGGGTTGCGACTCACCCGTCCAGACGGAGCTGGGCGACGAGGATCGACAGAATCCCGCAGACATTCTGGCCCGGACCCGTCGGAGGGCCGCGCCGACCACCGTCGGTTATGATGGACGGGTTCTCTGGAGTGTGTCGCGCCGCCCGACGACGGATTTCTCATCATTCGGGACTGCGACCGGGACCCCGCCAACCGGGCTGGTCCCGTCCGCTCCCGCCTCGATGATGATGGGTTTGTATGTCTCTGCCTGCCGTTTCCATGTCCGACACCCTCGATTCTGAATCGATACAGACGCCCGAGGACACGCCCGCCGGTCCCGAGTTCGACGGTCTGGGCCTGCCGGCCGAACTCCGCCGGGCGGTCGCCGAGCTGGGCTTCGTGACCCCGACCGCCATCCAGGCAGCGGCGATCCCCGCCCTGCTGTCCGGCCGGGACATCACCGGAGTCGCGCAGACCGGCACCGGCAAGACCGCCGCGTTCGGCCTGCCCCTGCTCGCCACCGTCCGGGCCACCGGCGGCGTGCAGGCCCTGGTCCTGTGCCCGACCCGTGAACTGGCCGTCCAGGTGGCCGACGCCATCACCTCGTTCGCCTCGGGGATGCCCGACATCGCGGTGGTCGCCGTGTACGGGGGCACCGGGTTCCTTCCCCAGCGAGCCGCGCTGAAAGCGGGCGCGCAGGTCGTCGTCGGCACCCCCGGCCGGATCATCGACCACCTCGAACGCGGCACTCTCGACCTGTCCGGACTGCGCTTCCTGGTGCTGGACGAGGCCGACGAGATGCTCCGGATGGGCTTCGCCGAGGACGTCGACCGGATCCTGTCCGACGCGCCGGCGAGTCGGCAGACCGCCCTGTTTTCCGCCACCATGCCCCCGCCGATCCGGGCGATCGCCGCCCGGCACATGACCGACCCGGTGGACATCGCCGTGAGCAGGCAGTCGTCGACCGTCGACTCGGTCCGGCAGATCTACGCAGTGGTGCCGTTCCGCGACAAGGTCGACGCGCTGACCCGCTTCCTGCAGGTGACCGAGGGTGACGCGGCGATCGTGTTCGTGCGCACGAAGGAGGCCTGCGACCAGGTCGGCGCGGACCTCATCGCCCGGGGGGTCTCCGCCGCCGTGATGAACGGAGACGTGCCGCAGAAGGAACGCGAGAAGATCATCGAACGGCTGCGTGACGGTCGGCTGGACGTGCTGGTCGCCACCGACGTGGCAGCCCGCGGGCTGGACGTGGACCGGATCGACCTGGTGGTCAACTTCGACGCGCCCGGCGAGCCGGAGGCCTACGTGCACCGGATCGGCCGCACCGGCCGCGCCGGTCGCAGCGGTACGGCGCTGACCTTCTTCACGCCGCGGGAGATGGGCCGGCTGCGCGCGATCGAGCGGGCCACACGCGGCACGCTGGAGCAGATAGTCCCGCCGACCGCGGACGAGGTGACCGACCACAAGGCGGCAGCGGTGCTGCGAAAGGCGCTCGCCCGATTCGACGTCGGGCGGTTGGGCAGGCCGAACCGAATGGTTCGCGACCTGCTCGCCGAGCAGGATCTGACAGCCGAGGAACTGGCCGCCGCGCTGCTGGCGCTGGCCGCCGGCGACAACGGCACCGAGCCTGAGCCGGCTCCCGTGCCGGCCTCTTTCGACCGCGACCGCAAGACCAAGGTGCGCTCGGCCTCGGCCGATCGGCCCCGGTCGGCGGCCGACCGGGGCGGCCGGACCACCCGCGCGCCGTTCGGCCGCCGCTACCGGGTCGCCGTGGGCCACCGGGACGGAGTGCGACCGGCCGGCATCGTCGGCGCCATCACCGGTGAGGGCGGCGTCAACGGCAAGGACCTTGGCCGCATCGATATCTTCGACTCCTTCTCCACGGTCGAGATCGCCGCGGACCTGTCGCCCGCCGTGCTCGGCCGGATCGGCGCCGCCCGGGTCAGCGGCCGGACGTTGCGCATCGAGCCGGACCGGGAGGACAACCGGGGGCACCGCCCGTGGGCCGGCCAGCGCGGATCACACGGCCCGCGCCGCGAGAGCCACGGCGGCGAGCGTCCGGTCGGGCGCGGTGGCCACGGGCGCTGACCCGGCTGACCACGACCGCCTGGTCCGATTCCGGTCACGCTGATCGAAAACCATTTCGGCTCGATAACCATTTCGGCGCCGTCTTGTCCGGGTCGGTGGGTCTGTGATCAGCGCACCCGCCCGGACCCGGCCCGCCGGTCACGACGAATCCGCGCGCGCAGCCAGGTCCGCCCCGATGGGAGACCCGTCCGGGGCCGGACGCGGCTGTGCGATGCTCGATCGCCGGGATCCGGGGAGGTGTGATGGCGGCGCAGCGGCGTTTCCCGAAGGACGGACTCGAGTTCGCCCGTGCGGTGACGTTCTACGACGCGATCTTCGCGTTCGCCGTGACGCTGCTGATCACCACCGTCGACGACTTCAGCCCCGAGGCGTGGTCGAGCCTGCCGGCGCTGTGGGAGGCGAACGGGTCGTCGCTGATCGCGTTCGCGATCAGCTTCACCGTCGTGATCACCTTCTGGCGGGCCAGTCACCAGTCGGTGGCCGGACTGGCCGCGCTGACCCCACGGATCATCGTGCTCAACTGCGTGGTGATGTTCGGGGTGGTGCTCATCCCGTTCGCCACCGAGGCCCTCGGCAAACTGAGTGATCTGCCGCTGCCGGTCGCGGTGTACGCGATCGTCATCGCCGGGACGTCGATCCTGCACCACTACGCCGAGGACCGGGCCCATGAAGACGGGCTCGCCGGTCGGAGGCGTTCCCTCGCAGAGCGTCGATGGACCCGGGTCCACGCCGTGGCGCTGCCCCTGGTGTTCCTGTGTTCGATCCCGATCGCCTACCTGGTATCGCCGTCCGCCGCCCAGAAGTCGTGGCTCGCCCTGCTGGTGGTGATGCCCCTGATCGGCCGGTTGGAGCAACGGGCGCTGCATTCGGAGCCGAACACAGATCTCGCGGACGAGAGCTGAGGGCGTTCGATCGCCCAGGCCACACCGCATACCCGCCGGGCGACACCGCAGTCAGAAGAGCGTGGGTGCGGGCTCGCTCGCGAGGGCATCCACGACCCCCGGGTCGGGCAGGCTGCCGGCAGGGAACGATGCGTCCCTGTCCCCCGGGACGCCGCGGATCGGGTTCCGCCCGGCCGGCAGGCCGGGCGCGCCCGACTCGATCCCGAACTCTGCGGCGATCCGCTTGACTCGGCCGGCCAGCTGTCTGCGGTGGTCCGCCGGCAGGTTCGACCCCGCCGCGTACAGCTCCCGGTATCGCGGTACCAGGTCCGGCCGGCTTCGCTGTAGCCAGCGGAAGAACCACTCCCGCGCCCCCGGCCGCAGGTGCAGCGTGATCCCGCTCACCCCGGTCGCGCCCGCGTCGGCCAACCGCCGTACCAGGTCTCGCAACTGGTCCGGGCCGTCGGTGAGCTCCGGCAGGATCGGGGCCACGAACACCCCGCACGGCAGCCCCGCGTCCCGGATCCGTCGGATCAGCTCCAGTCGCGCCCTTGGCGTCGGTGTGCCCGGCTCGAGCGTTGCCTGCAGCTCCGCGTCCAGCAGGGCCAGCGACACCCCGATCCCGACCGGCACCGACCGGGCCGCCGCGGCCAGCAGCGGCAGATCGCGGGACAGCACCGTGCCTTTGGTCAGGATGGAGAACGGGGTCCCGCTGTCGGCCAGCGCCGAGATGATCTCCGGCATCAACCGGTACCGGCCCTCCGCGCGCTGGTACGGGTCGGTATTGGTACCCATGGCCACGTGCTCGCGCCCCCACCGCGGCGACGAGACCTCTTTGCGCAGGACGGTTCCCACGTTCGTCTTGACCACGATCTGGCTGTCGAAGTCGTGGCCGGCATCGAAGTCCAGGTAGGTGTGCGACTTGCGGGCGAAGCAGTAGACGCAGCCGTGGCTGCACCCGCGGTACGGGTTGACGGTCCAGGCGAAGGGCATCGGCGAGCCGCCGGGCACCCGGTTCAGCGCGGACTTGGCGTGCACCTCGTGGAAAGTCACGCCGGCGAACTCCGGCGTGCGGACGGAGCGGACCAGCCCGGCCAGCCGGCCGAGCCCGGGCAGGGCGGTCGGGTCCTCCGTCGCCAGCGCCTGTTCCTGCCACCTCACGTATCCATACGAACACATGTTCGTATCGGGGTCAACTCCGCCACACCGACGGACTTCTGGTCGGATAGGGACATGGCGGGCGACGTTCGGGTGTGCTTCGTCGGCGACTCGTTCGTCGCCGGCGTCGGCGATCCCGAGCATCTGGGCTGGGTCGGGCGGTTGAGCGCGCACAGCCACGCCGGAGGGCAGCCGCTGACGGGCTACAACCTCGGCATTCGCCGAGACACGACGGCCGGAGCGCTGGCTCGACTGGGTGCCGAGTGCGCAACCCGGCTGCCTCCGGACTGCGCCGGGGGTGTCGTGCTGTCGGTCGGCGTCAACGACACCACACTGCTGGGCGGCAGGCCGCGGGTTGCTCCCGCCTATTCCGGTGCAAACCTGGACATGATGTTGCGGCACACCCGTGCCGCGGGCTGGCCGACCCTGGTTGTCGGACCGCCCGCCGTCGATGACGAGTGGCAGAACGATCGGATCGCAGAACTGGACGGGCTTTTCGCGGATCTGTGCCGGCGGCGGGGTGTTCCCTACGTCAGCGTGCTGCCCGACCTGCGTCGCGACATGATCTGGCGGCGGGAGGTGCTCTCGGGCGACGGCGCCCACCCAGGGAGCGCCGGCTACCACGTCCTCACCAACCTCGTGCTCCCGACGTGGTCCGCCTGGCTGCTGGCGCTGGGCAGCGCGTGGCGGACTACGCCGTCGGCGTAACCCGGAGCCCCGCCCGGGCCACCGGATGTTCAATGAGGCAGCCGGCGGCGCGGGAGGCACCATGGACGAGATTGCATCGTCGGCGCCGGCCGACCCGGAGCCGAACCCCGCCTCCGGGTTGGATGCCTACTCGGGGATCGTCTCATCGGTGGCGGCGGCGCTGGTGCCCTCTGTCGCCGCACTTTCGGTTCCCGGCCCGACCGGGTCGCGCCGCGGCGGCGGTTCCGGGTCGGCAGTGCTGTTCACCGAGGACGGCTACCTGCTGACCAACGCGCACGTCGTCGGGGATGCCGACCACGGGCTGGCCGAGTTTGCCGACGGCACCGAGACGCAGGTGGACGTGGTGGGGGCCGATCCGCTGTCCGACCTGGCCGTTGTGCGGGTCCGCGGACGCATCGGCACCCGGCCGGTGTCGCTGGGCAGCGCCGACGGGTTGCGGGTGGGCCAGCTTGTGGTGGCGGTGGGCCATCCGCTTGGCCTGACCGGTTCGGTGACCGCCGGGGTGGTCAGCGGCCTGGGCCGGTCGCTGCCGACACGGTCGGGAACCGCGGCGCGGGTCATCGAGGACGTCATCCAGACCGACGCCGCGCTGAATCCAGGCAACTCCGGCGGTGCGCTGGCGGATGCCAGGGCACGGGTGGTCGGGATCAACACCGCCGTCGCCGGCGTCGGGCTGGGCATGGCGGTGCCGATCAACGCCACCACCCGGCGCATCATCGGGGCGTTGATCCGCGACGGCCGGGTCCGCCGGGCCTACCTCGGCCTGGTCAGCACGCCCGCGCCGCTACCACCCGAACTCGCCGTGAAAGTCGCGCGCCGGAAGGGAGTTCGGGTGGTCGACGTGGTCACCGGGTCCCCGGCCCACCGCAGCGGGCTGACCGCCGGCGACCTGATCCTGACCGCCGCCCGGAAGCCCGTCACCGACGCCCAGGGTCTGCAGCGGCTGCTGTTCGACGACGCGATCGGCCGTCCGTTGCCGATCACCGTCTGGCGGCGGGGGGCGATGGTCGACGTCATCGCCATGCCGACCGAGTTGTGAATGCGGTGCCGCCGCCGGCGATTCCTCAGGGCCTTGCTCTCGAGTGAATGGTCCGCGGCTCCCATGACCCCCGAAGCGCCGCACACGGTTCACTCGACCCGTGGTCGCCTGGTTCGACAAGGGTAGACACCTCGGCCGGTGGCGCCGCACTCCGTCGGCGACCGCGTGGGGGTAGCCCCGGCGCACCACCGGCCCGGCACCATGCTGGAATCTGCGTCATGTTCGGGGTGGTGCACGCGTGCCGGGGCACGTTGGACGACGAGCTGTTCACCCAGTGGCAGGCCCACTTGTGCGGGTTGTGCCTGCAGCTGCGGGACAGCCGCGGCCAGCTGGCCAGGGCGCTGACCAACACGGACGCAATCGCGCTGTCGGTGCTGACCGAGGCGCAGCAGGCCGCGCCCGCGGGCCGCCGCACCGCCGGCCCCTGCCCGCTGCGCGGCATGCGGACCGCCAGGGTGGTGCCGGCCGGCTCGGCGTCCACCCGGCTGGGGGCGGCCGCGTCGCTCACCCTGGCCGCAGCCAAGGCGCAGGACCTGCGCGCCGAACGCGCACACCATCTGGGAATGCCGACGCTGCGCGGCCGGGCCGGATCGGCCCTGGCCGACCCGCTGCGTCGCCGAGCGCTCGCGGACCGCCCCATGGCCAGTGTGATGCACGCCACCGACGCGCTGGACATGCTTGCCCGGCAGGGACGTCTCGAGGCGACGGTTCGTCCGGGCGACAGCGTGCTTGCCGTGACGGAGCCGACCGCGCGGGCGACGGCGGAGATCTTCGCCGCATCGGCGGTGGTCGCCGGCCGACCGGCGAACGAACCGGCGCTGCGTGAGCTGGGTTCCGCGTTCGGCTCTCTGGCTCACCTGCTGGATGCGGTGACCGATCTGGAGGACGACCGCCGGTCCGGGTCGTTCAACCCGATCAGCGCCACCGGCACGCCGATGGATCAGGTCCGCCGGGAATGCCGGCGGCTGGTGCATCGCATCCGTGAGGCATTCGACCGCCTGTCCCTCACCGACGGGCGGCTGGCCCGGGCGCTGCTGGTCGACGGCACCCATGCCGCCCTGCACCGGGCGTTCGACCCGGCCGGCACCTGCTCCAGCACCTACCCGGGGTCACCGGCGCCGGGTCCGGACGGCACCCCGCCGGTCTGGCCGGGCGCGCCGGCACAGGCCCCTGACAAGCCGCCGGCGGAACCGCCGCAGCCACCACGACCACCGTTCTGGCCGAACGTGTTGCCCTGGATCGCCGTGTACTGCACCGGTTACGCCTGCTGCGCCAGCCACGACAATCCCTGCACCGGCCGTCAGCACACAGCCGGATGCAGCGGCTGCGACGGCAGCTGCTGCGACTGCGGCGAGTGTTGTGACTGCTGCGACTGCGACGGTTGCTGCTGCGACTGCAACTGTTGAGCATTGTTCGTCGCAAGGGCCTGTCCCGGCTCCGCCGGGATCCGCCGGGATCCGCCGGAATCACCAGCGGGTCGACGGTCGATGCATGTTCCGCCGAGCTGCGAGCCCGCTTCGGTGGCCGGGAGGTGCTTGAGCCCGTCGCTGACTGTGCAGCACGGGAGCGCACTTCGCATCACGCGGGCCCACTTCGCATCACGCGGGCCCACTTCGCATCACGCCGGCGCACTTCGCGTCACGCGCCTGTCGTGCAAGGTGCGCCGTGATAGTGCAAAAGTGCGCCTGATGGTGCAGCACTGCGGCGTCGCCACCGGGATCCTGAGTGTCGGCGTCCTTCGTGCGTCGGGAGAGACATTGCTCGCCGCAAGGGCTTGACTCGGCTCCGCCGGGGCCCCCTGACCGAGACCCGGTCAGGGGGTATCCGTCCTCAGCAGCGCCTCGACGACAGACACGAGATCACCGACGGGGTAGGCGTTCTGATCCCCCGAGCGGAGATCGCGGACCACCACGGTGCCGTCCTGGATCTCCCGGTCGCCCAGCACCAGCGCCAGCACCGCGCCGGAGCCGTCCGCCATTCGCATGGCGGTCTTGAGAGCCCTTCCACCGTAGGCCATGTCGATGCGGAACCCGGCGCGGCGAAGTTCCCCGGCCAGCGCCGCCAGCCGCAATGACGCCGCGGAACCGATGGGCACACCGTAGATCTCGCACCGAGCCGGGTTGCCGACGGCGACACCTTCGGCCTGCGCGGCCAGCAGGGTGCGGTCGACCCCGAGCCCGAACCCTATGCCGGACAACGACTGTCCACCGAGCTCGGCCATCAGCCCGTCGTACCGGCCGCCGCCACCCATGCCGGACTGCGCGCCCAACAGCGGGTGCACGAACTCGAAGGTGGTACGCGTGTAGTAGTCCAGGCCCCGCACCATCCTCGGGTTCAGCTCATACGGCACGCTCAGCGCGTCCAGCACCGTCCGGACCCGCTCGAAGTGCTCCTGGCAGGAGTCGCACAGGTGGTCGAGCATCAACGGGGCCTCGGCCAGCAGCTCCTGCATGTGCGGACGCTTGTCGTCCAGCACGCGCAGCGGGTTGAGCCGGGACCGTTCCCGGGTCGCGTCGTCCAGGTCGAGACCGTCGAGAAACGCGGACAGCCGTTCCCGGTAGCCGGGGCGGCAGTTCGCATCGCCCAGCGAGGTCAGGTCGAGGCGGAAGCGCGACAGCCCCACATTCCGGAAACCCTCGTCGGCGACGGCGATCACCTCGGCGTCCAACGCCGGGTCGTCGCTGCCGATCGCTTCGATGCCGACCTGCTGCAGCTGCCGGTAGCGGCCCGCCTGCGGCCGCTCGTACCGGAAGAACGGCCCGGAATACACCAGCTTGATCGGCAGCGGGCCACGGTCCAGGCTGTGCTCGATGACGGCCCGCATGACGCCGGCGGTGCCCTCCGGACGCAGCGTGACCGACCGGCCGCCGCGGTCGGCGAACGTGTACATCTCCTTGGACACGACGTCGGTGGACTCCCCCACCCCACGGGCGAACAGCGCCGTGTCCTCGAAGACGGGCAGCTCGATTGGCCCGTAGCCCGCCCGCTCGGCCGCGGCCAGCAGCGTCCGCCTGACGGCTTCGAACGACCGGGACATCGGTGGGTAATACTCGGGAATGCCCTTGGGGGCAACGAACTCGGGCATGTGACTCTCGGTCCTGTCTCAGTCCAGATCGGCCAACGCGCGGGCCATGGCTCGTTCGGTCAGGAAGGGATTGGTCTTCCTCTGCTCCCCGACGGTGGTGGCCGGGCCGTGCCCGGCGAGCACCACGGTGTCGTCCGGTCGGGTCAGGATCCGGTCGCGGATCGAGGTGAGTTCCTGCGCGAAGTTGCCGCCGGCCAGATCGGTGCGGCCGACCGACCCGGCGAACAGCGTGTCGCCGGTGAGCACGATCTCCGGGCGGTCACCGTCGCGGTCCAGCCTGAAGACCACGGACCCGGGGGTGTGGCCGGGAACGTGGTCGACGGTCAGCGGCAGCCCGGCCAGGCCAGGCCGCTGGCCGTCGGACAGCGGGAGCACGGTCGGCGGGCGAAGCCCGGCCATCGACACCCCGTCGAGCGCGGCGTTCAGCTCCGGGGACAGCGCGGCGAGCGGGTCGTCGAGCATGTACTCGTCACCCGGGTGGATGAACGCGGGGATGTCGAATTCGCGGCACAGCTCCCCGATGCCGGCGGTGTGATCGAGGTGACCGTGAGTGACCATCGCCGCGACCGGGGTCAGCCGGTGCTCGGCGAACAGCTTCCGCAGACCCGCGACGGCGCTCTCGCCGGGGTCGATCACCACGCATTCGGCGCCGGCTTCGGTGGCCAGCACATAGCAGTTGGCCTGGAACGAGCCGGCCGGGAATCCCGCGATCAACACGTGCCTCACCCTATCGACGCTCGGGAGGCCGTCTGCGCACCCGTCGGAGCCGCGGGCACGGCTGATGCCGCGCACAGCGCGTTCACATCGGTTCCACCGAGGTGCGCCCGTGCCCTCACCTAGACTGCCGGTCCGGGTGGCCAACTCCAGGCGGTCGCCCGAAATGGATGCGGGAGGATCGGGCGTGCCCACCAATCAGCAGCGTCGCGACGCGGCCAAGCGCAAGCTCGAGCGGCAGCTCGCCCGTCGCGAGGCGGCCGAGAAGGCGCGTAGACAACGAATGGTCATCATCGGGGTGATCGCCGCCGTGGTGGTGATCTCCGGCGGGGTGTGGCTGTTCGTCTCCCGCGACTCGTCGAGCTCTGCATCGGACGGAGCGTCCACGGCCGAGACCTCGTCCACCGCGCCCGCCACGCCGTGCACCTACACGTCGTCCGGGACGGCGGCCAAGGAGGTCTCGCCGCCGTCGAACACCTCACCGCTGAACTCCGGCACGGTGGACGTGACAATGGTGCTCAACGGCAAGGACGTGCCGATGACGCTGAACCGGTCCACCGCACCGTGCGGCGTCAACTCGTTCCTGTCCCTGGCCTCCCAGGGCTTCTACAACGACACGAACTGCCACCGGCTGACCCACAGCGACCAGCTCAACATCCTGCAGTGCGGGGACCCGACCGGTCAGGGCAACGGTGGCCCCGGGTACACGTTCGTCGGCGAGACCACCGGGACCGAGACCTATCCGGTGGGCACCGTCGCGCTGGCCAACGCGGGGGCGAGTTCCAACGGATCGCAGTTCTTCATCGTCTACGGCAACACGACGATCGACCCCGCCTACACGATCCTCGGCACCGTCACCGGCGACGGGATGTCCGTCATCCAGGACATCGCAAGCCAGGGCGTGCAGCGCAACGCCCAGGACGGGCCGCCGGTCGCCGACGCGACGATCACATCGATCAACGTTCCTGACGGGTCGCTCGACGGCACCGGCAGCTACGAGACGGCGACCCCATCCGAGGATCCGGGCTCGATCGACACAGGCTCGATCGACACGGGCTCGGCCGACACCGGCGCTCCGTCGGCGGACACGACGGCCGAGCCTGCGCCCGAGTCGGGTGCGGGTGGAGGAGGGTACTAGGCGCGCAACTCCACCGACAGCGCCGCCGACAGCAACGCGGGGACGCGACGGACCGTGTAGCCGACGGCTGCGACGCGCACGGACCTGATTCATGCAGCGAACACCGGTGGGTCGCGACCGCGACCCAGGGTGGTGGTCGGCCGCGGGGCGCGGCTTGGCACGATGTCCCCCATGACTGTCATCAAGATCAACGCGATCACGGTGCCCGCCGACAGCGGTGACGAACTGGCCAAGCGGTTCGCCGCCCGCGCGGGAGCCGTCGACAACCAGGACGGCTTCGAGGGTTTTGAACTGCTGCAGCCGACCGACGAGCGGACCACCTGGCTGGTGGTGACCCGGTGGCGCGACGAGGAGTCGTTCCAGGCGTGGGTGCAGTCGCCCGCGTTCGGGCACGGTCACCGTTCAGCCTCGGAACGCGCCGGCGGCCCCGCGCCGCACCCGGTTGCTGTGCACAGCGAGGTCTGGTCCTACCAGGTCGCGGACCTGACCACCGGCAAGCCCTGACCCTCTGCCGGCACGACCGGACCCCGTGTCGGCACAACCGGACCCTGCACCACCGGCCTCACCGGCGGACGGGTGCCGCCGGCACGCCCGGCACGAAGAACGATCGGGTCGGGCAGACTGTCACACCGTGAACAGGATCGCACTGCAGGAGTCCACCGCACCGGGCATCGCGCCGCACGCGTTGGTCGACGTCGCCCGTCGGGCAGGCTTCGACTCGATCGGGCTCAAGGTCGCCCACTCGGCCGGCGCGGACGTCTGGTGGCACAAGGGTGCCGGCTCGGACGAACTGGCCGCCGTTGTGGAACATCTATTGGTCAACCGGGTCTCGGTGCTCGACGTGGGCCGGGTCGAACTCGGCGGGCAACCCGACGACGACTGCCGTCGTCAGGTGCTCGACCTGGCGTCCCGGCTGGGCGCACGGTACGTCACCGCCAGCCCGGTACCCGGTGCGGTCCAGGTGGGCTCGCCGGCGGACGAGTTCGCCCGGTTGGTCGACGACTGCGACGACTACATGGTCGTTCCCCTTCTTCTCCCGGCGCCCGGCAGCGCCGTGCCAACCGACGAGCAGGCGCTGGAGATCGTCCGACGGGTCGGCGGCGCGGTGATAGTCACCGCGACCATCGACCGCTCAGCGTTCGAGATCGAGTCGCAGGTCCTTGAGGCCGGCAACCGCCTGGGCTACCTGCGGTTGCTGGCCGACCAGCTCGACACCACGACCGAGGACGAGGTCGCCGGGCTGCTGGCCACGGTGCCGGTGCACGTCCCGGTCGCCGTGGGCTCTGTGACTCCGGGTGACCGTCACGACCTCGAACCGCGGGCACACCGGTGGAGCGTGCTGGTCGACCGGATGCTCGAGCATCCTTTGGCCCGGGATCGGCGGCTCTCGTTGGGTCTGGACGGACCCCGCGACTGACCTCGGCGCGCTCAGCCCGCCGGAGCGTTCTCCCATAGGCCGAGCACGTTGCCCTCGCTGTCCCGGAAGTACGCCGAGAAACCCATCTCGCCGACCGGCTGCTTACCGACGATGGTGGCCCCACCCGCTCGCTCGATGGTCTCGAGCGTCTGCTCGATGCTGGCCACCTCGAGAACGAGTACCGGCGACGTGGGGTACTCACCCTGGCGGGCGTACATCCCGCCGTTGATGAATCCCGGCTCGGACGGCATGCCCGTTTCGGCCGTCGGGCCGGTCGTCGCGAGCGTGTAGTCCATCTGCGGCATCTCACCCAGCTGCCAACCGAAGACCTCCCCGTAGAATGCTCGGGCCCGTGCGCCGTCGTCGAACGGCACCTCGAAGTGCACCACTTTCCCGCTCACTGCCTGCCTCCCTCGAACGGTTGATGAATCGACCCGGACGGTACGGCACGGGTACGACAACGCCCAGGGTCCCGCTGGAGTCGAACCGCTCCTCAGTTGTAGGCCTGGATGCCCAGATGGACCGCCAGGACCAGACCGGCCCCGCCGATCAGCCATCGCAGCAGCACCACGGGCGCCCACCGGACCACCTTGGGACCCAACCAGGAACCGATCAGGCAGCCGATCGCCATCGGCAGCACTGCCGGCCAATCCACCGGCGCCAGGAACGCGAAGATCAGCGCGGCGATGCCGTTGGCGAAGCCGAGCAACGTGTTTTTCAGGGCGTTGGCCCGCGGCAGCGTGTCGCGTGTGGTGTGCAGCAGCACGGCCAGCAGAAGCACACCCGCGGCGGCGCCGAAGTAACCGCCGTAGACGCAGATCAGCGCCATGCCGACGGACTCGGCGACCCGGGTCCCGACGCCCGGAGCCGACGCGACGTAGCCATCGGGCGGCGAGCGGCGGGGAACGAGGATCGTCAACGAGGCGAACCCGATCAGAGCCGGCACGATCTTCTCGAAGCCCTCGGCCGGCGTCGACAGGAGCAGCACCGCTCCGACGACGCCGCCTAGCAGCGCCATCGGCGCCAACCGGCGGATGCGCGGGCCCTGCCCGGCCAGCTCCGGCCGGGAACTGAGGACCGACCCGATCCCGGTGAACACCAGTGCGACGGTGTTGGTCACGTTGGCGCTGACCGGGGACAACCCCACCGCCAGCAACGCCGGATATGTCGCCAGTGAGGCGAGACCTGCGATCGTGCCGAACAGTCCGCCCGCGATGCCGGCGACGATCAGCAGGACGAACTCGAGAACGGACACCCGGCGATCGTTGCAGAGCGGTCCGTGGCTCCCTCAGGCGCTTGTCACCCGGTACACGTCGTACACGCCCTCGACGTTGCGCACCGCGTGCAGCAGGTGCCCCAGGTGGGTCGGGTCGGCCATCTCGAAGGAGAACCGGGAGATCGCCATGCCGTCCTTGGACATGGACAGGTTGGCCGACAGGATGTTGACCTTGACGTCGGCCAGCGTCTTGGTGATGTCCGACAGCAGGCGGGCCCGATCGAGGGCCTCCACCTGGATGGTCACCAGGAACACCGATGCGGAGGTCGGATCCCAGCTGACCTCGACCAGCCTTGCCTTCTCCTTCTGCAGCGAGGATGCATTCGTGCAGTCCACCCGGTGCACCGACACCGCACCACCCTTGGTGATGAAGCCGAGGATCTGGTCCCCCGGTACCGGCGTGCAGCACCGGGCCAGCTTGACCTGGATGTCATGGATGCCGCGGACCAGCACGCCACCGTCGCCGGTCGCACGGGCTCGGCGGCGGGTGACCGAAGGCACCGATCGTTCGGTGACCTCGTCGACCGCCTCCTCCTCGCCGCCTACGTAGGAAACCACCTTGGCGACGAGAGTCGATGCAGCCACGTGGTTCTCGCCGACCGCGGCGTACAGCCCGGTGATGTCCTTGTAACCGAGTTCGTGACCGACGACGGCCAGCGCGTCGTGGGTGACCAACCGCTGCACCGGCAGCCCGGCCCGGCGGGCCGCCTTGGCGATGGCCTCCTTGCCGAGTTCGACGGCCTCGTCGCGGCGTGACTTGGCGAAGTACTGGCGGATCTTGTTCTTGGCCCGGGACGACGCGACGAACGACAGCCAGTCCCGGCTCGGGCCCTGATTGGGCGCCTTGGAGGTGAAGATCTCGACGAACTGCCCGTTGGACAGCCGGCGCTCCAACGGCACCAGCCGGCCGTCCACCTTGGCGCCGATACATCGGTGCCCCACCTCGGTGTGCACCGAATACGCGAAGTCCACCGGCGTGGAACCGGCCGGCAGGGTGTGGATGTCGCCCTTCGGGGTGAACACGAAGATCTCGCTGTGCGCCATCTCGTAGCGCAGGTTGTCCAGGAACTCGCCGGGGTCGCCGGCCTCCCGCTGCCAGTCCAGCAGCTGCCGCATCCAGGCCATCTCGTCCACCGTCGCGCTGGCGCCGGCGTGCGTGCCGCGGGTCTCCTTGTATCGCCAGTGCGCGGCGATGCCGTACTCGGCGGTGTGGTGCATGTCGAAGGTGCGGATCTGCACCTCCAGGGGCTTGCCCTCCGGACCGATCACCGTGGTGTGCAGCGACTGGTACACCCCGTACCGGGGCTGGGCGATGTAGTCCTTGAACCGCCCGGGCATGGGTGCCCACAGGGCATGCACCACGCCCATCGCCGCGTAACACTCCCGGACGCTGCCGACCAGGATGCGCACCGCGACCAGGTCGTGGATCTCGTCGAACTCGCGGCCGCGGGCCTTCATCTTCTGGTAGATCGAGTAATAGTGCTTGCCCCGGCCGACGACCTGGCCGGGGATCTTCGCGGCGGTGAGCTCGGCCTCGAGTTCCTCGGTGACCGCGGCCAGGTAGGTGTCCCGGGACGGGGCGCGGTCGGCGACCAGCCGGACGATCTCGTCGTACCGCTTGGAGTGCAGGATCGAGAAGGCGAGGTCCTCCAGCTCCCACTTGATGGTGGCCATGCCCAGCCGGTGCGCCAGCGGGGCGAGCACCTCCAGCGTCTCCCGGGCCTTGCGGGCCTGCTTGTCCGGCGGCAGGAACCGCATGGTGCGCATGTTGTGCAGCCGGTCGGCGAGCTTGATCACCAGCACCCGCGGGTCCTGGGCCATGGCGATGATCATCTTGCGGATGGTCTCGGCCTCGGTGGCGTCACCGAACTTGACCTTGTCGAGCTTGGTGACGCCGTCCACCAGCCTCGCGACCTCCTGACCGAAGTCGGCGGTCACGTTCTCCAGGGCGTACTCGGTGTCCTCCACGGTGTCGTGCAGCAGGGCGGCGACCAGCGTGGTCGTGTCCATTCCCAGGTCGGCGAGGATGGTGGCGACGGCCAGCGGATGGGTGATGTACGGATCCCCGGAACGGCGGTACTGGCCGGCGTGAGCCTGCTCGGCCACCTCGTACGCGCGCTGCAGCTCCTTCAGATCGGCCTTCGGATGCAGGCTGCGGTGTACCGCGAACAGCGGCTCCAGAACGGTTCGGGTCGGTGACGCGGCGGACCGCTGCCCGCTCATCCGCCGGGCGATCCTGGCCCGTACCCGTCTGGTTGCCGAGGGGGCCGGCAGGTCCGGGGTCGGCGCCGGATCCACCCGCCCCGCCCCGACCGCGGCCGACCCCGCCGGCGGACGAGGGACCGCGGGTGTGGCCGGTGTATCGGTCAACGTCGCGACGTGTCGCGGCGCTCCGGCGGCATGACGCGCGGCGCCGGAGGGTGCGTCGCCCGGGGTGACCGCGTGTGTCCCACGGCTGTCCACATCCGAACTCATGGCACCCCCCTTACGGCGACGAGGGTCTTGGACCTGATCACTGAGCATAACGCCGGAGCATCGCCCGACCTTCCGCCGTACCGACCGCTCGGCCGGGGGCATCGCGCGCCTTACCATCGCACTTCGGCCGTCCCACCGGACGGGATTCGCTCAGCGAGGAGGATTCGTGAGTTCGAACGTGTACGGAGTGACGGAGATCGTCGGGACGTCGACCAACGGTGTGGAGGATGCCATCGAGTCCGGCATCGCCCGGGCCTCGACCACCCTGAGCGGGCTCAATTGGTTCGAGGTGACCGAGATCCGCGGGCACATCCACGAGGGTCAGGTGGCGCACTACCAGGTGGGCATGAAGGTCGGCTTCCGGATGGGCGCCTGAGGCGCGACGGCCCGTCGCGGGGGCGCAGTCCGTCGCGGGGGCGCAGTCCGTCGCGGGGGTCGCTGTCGGACCGCCTCGCTACCCTGCCGACCATGACGATGAAACTGGCCATGGTGACCACCGACTCCACCGATCCCGGCCCGCTCGCGGCCTGGTGGGCCGAGCAGCTCGGCGGCGCGATCGTCGCGGACAACGACGGCTTCTACTACACGGTCCAGGTGCCGGACGGGATCATGATGTCGTTCCAGATGGTCGAGTCCCCGAGCCCCGGCAAGAACCGGCTGCACGTCGATCTGGTGTCCGACGACCGGCCGACCGAGGTGGATCGGCTGGTCTCGGCCGGCGCCACCAAGATTGCCGACCGGGACGGCGGCGGGTTCTGGTGGACCACCTTGGCCGACCCGCAGGGCAACGAGTTCTGCGTCGCGGACGACAACGCGCACTGAGCCGGGCGGGCCACCCCCGGCTCAGTCGAGCAGGCGTGCCCGGATCGCCTCCTGCGTATCCGGCCCTACGCCGATCGCCGCCAGGTACTCGTCGAACGAGCCGAAGTTCGCGTCGACGGACCGCCAGCCCGCCCGCAGGTAGCTCTCGTCGACACCCAGCAGCGCGCTGTCCCCGTCGAAGTTGTCGCCGTACTTCTCGCGCAGCCACTCCCGCAGGCTGCCCACCGCGGCGTTGCTGAGCAGGTACTCCTGCAGGACTGCGTCCCGGTCCGCGCCCAGGATGGTCAGCAACGTCGCGATCGTCCAGCCGGTGCGGTCCTTGCCGGCGGCGCAGTGCACCAGCACGCTGCCCTCGGTGGTCGCGATCGCCCTCAGGATGGCGGACACCGATCGTTGGGCAGGCCCGAAGACCGGGATGGCGGCGTAGTAGCGGCGGGTCCGCTCCATCGGCGTGGCCGGGTCGGCATGGTCGGCCGCGGCCGCGTGCACCGGCATCGTGCCGTCCTCGGGGTGGAACGGCGCCACCGTGACGGTCACCGACCCGGGCACCCGATCCCGACCCTCGCGCGCGATCTCCAGCTCCCCGCGCAGGTCGAAGACGTCCGTCACGCCGAGCTTCTCGAGCGCCTCCTGACCCGACGGGTTCAGCCCGGACAGCACCGCCGACCGGTAGACCAGGCCGCGCCGCACGGGTCCGTCCGGTGTCGGCGTGCCGCCGATGTCGCGAAAGTTCCAAGTGCCTGGCAGTACGTCGGCGTGCGTCGGGATCACGGTGCCGTCCTCTCGGTGGTCCGCTCGCTGGTTGGCGGGACCACCGACGATGATGCCGCAACGAGCTCCGCTCCCGGTGCCCGCCGCTCGAGGACGCGAATGACGGCCCGGGCCCGTCAGGCGTCCCTGCGTGTCACCGCGATCGCCGCGCCGACCACGGCGACCACCACCCATCCGGTGAACACCGCGAACCCCTGCCACGGGGTGAGCACGTCACCGGTGGAGGTCAGCGACGTGAACGCGCCGCCCGCGTTGGACGGCAGGTACTTCAGCACCGCGCCCCAGTCCGACGGCAGCAGGGCGGTGGCCAGCGCCGGCAGGAACAGCACTGCGCCGATGGTGGTGCCGATCGCCGCCGCGGTGCTGCGCAGCAGCACGCCGAGGGCGAGGCCGATGAGGCCCAGGCCGACGATGTAGTAGGCGTGCCCGAGCAAGGCCCGCGGGACCCCGTCGTCGGTCCAGGACACCGTGGCCGCGCCGGCACGGTCCAGCACCGCCATTCCGGCGAAGAACACGGCCAGCAACCCGACCACCGCGACCGGCAGCACGACGGCCACGAAGGTGATCAGCTTTCCCCACAGCACCGGCAGCCGCCGGGGCACGGCGGCGAACGTGGTGCGGATCATCCCGGACGAGAACTCCCGCGCGCCGACCACCGACCCGAACACGGCGATCACCAGCACCGCGACGTTCGCCCCGGCGAGCACGACGGCGAGCGCAGTTCCGAACCCGCCCTGCCCGCCCGGCCCGCCCTGCCCGCCCTGCCCGACGGGTCCAGGACCTCCGCCGTTCGGACCGCTGATCTCGCCGCCGGCGGCCAACGCCGCCAGGACCCCGAACGCGACGATCACCAGCAGCACCGACAGGGCGGTCAGCCAGGTCGATCGCAGAGTCCGGGTCTTGATCCACTCCGACCGCAGCACCCGCAGAGTGGTGGTGGGGTGTGCTCCATGCCGCGCCGGTGCGCCGGTACCGGACCGCTCCGTGGTGACCATCAGGCGGCCCTGCCTTCCGGGCCGTCCGCCGCGGAAACCGAACCGTGGTACGCGACCGTGTCGCGGGTGAGTTCCATGAAGGCCTCCTCGAGCGAGGGCGCCACGTCGACGAGCTGGTGCAGCACGAGTCCGTGTTCGGCGGCCGCCACACCGACGTCCCGGGCCTGCAGGCCCTCGATCTCCAGCCGGTCCGGGGCGTCGGAGCTGACCGCGACGTCGGGCCCGACCAGCAGGTCCCGCAGTCGCGCGGCGTCCGGTGAGACGACCCGGACCCGATGTTGCGAGGACTGCCGGATGAACTCGGTCATCGGCATGTCGGCCAGGATCCGGCCGCCCCCGATCACGATGAGATGCTCGGCGGTCAACTGCATCTCGCTCATCAGATGAGAGGAGACGAACACCGTCCGGCCCTGCCCGGCCAGTTCCTTGAGCAGCGTGCGGATCCACAGGATGCCGTCCGGATCCAGCCCGTTCACCGGCTCGTCGAGCACCACCGTCTGCGGGTCGCCGAGCATCGCGGCGGCGATGCCCAGACGCTGCCCCATGCCCAGCGAGAAGCCCCCGGCTCGCTTGCGGGCCACGTCGGTCAGCCCGACCATCTCCAGCGCCTCGTCCACCCTGGCCGCGCCCACGCCGATGGTCGCCCCCAGGGCGAGCAGATGGTTGCGCGCCGACCGTCCCTTGTCCAGGGCCTTGGCCTCCAGCAGGGCGCCCAGCTCCGACAGCGGGGCCGGCGCGTCCCGGAACTCGTGGCCGTTGACGGTCGCCCGGCCGGAGGTCGGGCGGTCCAGGCCGAGGATCGACCGCATCGTGGTGGACTTGCCGGCGCCGTTCGGCCCGAGGAAGCCGGTGACCACCCCCGGCTGGACCGTGAACGTGACGTGATCGACAGCGGTGACGGCCTTGTCGCCCGAGCCGAAGCGCTTCGTCAGGTCTGTGACTTCGATCATGACATGGCTCTCCTGGCTCTCCTGGCTCTCGTGGCTCTCGTGGATCTCGTGGATCTCCTGGGCACGCGTCCAGGGTTCCGGGCTCCTGTGGTCGGCGCATCGTCCCCGCGCAGGCTCTCCGGGTACCGCGAACGCAGCAGGGCCGGCGATTCCCGCGCACCTGGCAACTCCCCGGCGCGCTTTCCATGGCCGCCGGCGTCGTGGCACTTGGCCCGCCACTGGGTTCGCGCCACTACTGCGCTCGACGCGCCGACTATTGCCGGCGCGGACCGAGCGTTCCCGGCGCGAAGCAGGGGGCGCCGGGCCGGACCAGCCGGACCGTGCCGAATCAGCTCGGCCCGACGAGCCCTGACTGGTACGCGAGCACCACCAGTTGCGCACGATCGCGGGCGCCGAGTTTGGCCATGGCCCGGTTGACATGCGTCTTGGCGGTCAGCGGTGACAGGACCAGTCGCCCGGCGATCTCGTCGTTGGACAGCCCGGTGGCGACCAGCGCGACGATCTCCCGTTCCCGCTCGGTGAGCACGGACAGGTCGGCCGCACCCGATCCGGGGGACGGATCCGACCGGGCGGCCAGCACCCGCTCGATGACCACCCGGGTCGCCCGGGGCGAGAGCAGCGACTCCCCGCGGGCCACCACCCGGATCGCCTCGAGCAGTTCCGCCGGGGCCGCGCCCTTGCCCAGGAACCCACTGGCGCCGGCGCGCAACGCGGTCAGGATGTAGTCGTCCTGCTCGAACGTGGTGAGCACCAGCACCCGCACCGTGCGCAGGGCCGGATCGGCGGTGATCTGTTCGCAGGCGGTCAGCCCGTCGGTGCCCGGCATGCGGATGTCCATGAGGACCACGTCGGGCCGCAGCGTCCGGGTCCGCCGGACCGCGTCGGCGCCGTCGATCGCCTCTCCGGCCACCTCGAGGTCGTCGGCGCTGTCGATGAGCGCGGCGAAGCCGCCGCGGATGAGCGCCTGGTCGTCGGCCAGGAGCACCCGGATCGTCACGCGCTCACCCGTGCGGGCGTGCCCCCGCGATCGGTGCCCCCGCGATCGGTGCCGGACCGATCGACGCCGGACCGATCGATCGGATCGGCGGGCAGCTCGGCGTGCACGGTGAACCGACCGAACCGGTCGGGACCGACCCGCAGGAGACCGCCGATCGCGGCCACCCGCTCCCGCATGCCGGCCAGGCCCCGACCGGTGCCGGGCAGGTGATCCGGCAAAGCGTCCGCGACCGGGTTGCTGACATCGATCACGGTGGCGGTATCCCGGTCCGCGACAAGCAGTTGCGCGGACCCGGCTCCGTGCTTGTGCGCGTTGGTCAGGGCCTCCTCGACGATCCGGTAGGCGGTGACGTCCACCAGCGGTGCGTGGCCGCCGGGGGTTCCCTCGCGACGCACGACGACCCGAAGCCCGGTGCGGCGAACCGAATCCACCAGCTCGTCGAGCTGCGCCAGACCCTTGGCCGGTTCCCGGCCGGCGTCGTCCCCTCCCCAGTCGTCGCTGCGCAGCACACCCAGCAGCGCCGACATCTCGGCCAGCACCTGGGCGCTGGCCTCACGAACATGGCGCAGCGCGGCACCGGCCGCCGCCGGATTGCTGACCTGCAGGTGCTCGGCGACGCCGGACTGGACGTTGATCACGGCGATGTGATGGGCCACCACGTCGTGCAGCTCCCTGGCGATGCGCAACCGCTCCTCGGTGACCCGGCGCTGCGCCTCCTCCTCCCGGGACTCCTCGGCAACCCTCGCCCGCTCGCGCGCCTCGGCCAGGGCGCGGCGCTGCAGCCGCACCGCGATACCCACCACCGCGGCCAGCACGCACCAGGTGACCACCGCGTAGGTGGTCACCTTCGTCCAGCTGTCGGAGGTGCTGGCGGCCTGCACACCGAGCAGCAGCCCCGCCGACACCGCGGTCGCACCCAGAGCCCGCCCGACCGTGTGCGTGGCGGCCACGGTGTACAACGCGACCAGGAACGGCAGCGTCGCCGACGACGGCCCGTGCTGCAGCATCACCACCGTCGCGGCGGCCAGCAGGGTCAGCGCCCACACGAGCACGGGGCGCCGTCGCCGGAACACGATCGCCAGGCACGACGCCAGCACCAGGACCTGGGAGACGGCGGTGGGTGCCACCGGCGCGCCGGGCAGCGCGCTCACTCGCCCTATGCCCGACGGCACCACCAGCAGCAACGCCAGCAGGGCGTCCGCGGCGGCCGGCCGGGCGCGCAGCCACGCCCGCACGCGTCGCAAGGGGCTCACCCCTGCGACTGTAGGTCGCCCGTGTCGATCCGTCGTACCGCCGGCGCGGTAACCGGTCCCACCGGCCCTGCTGCGACCGTGGTACCGGGCGTCACCAGGAGCGCAGCGCGGTGACCTGGATGCCGGGCAGCGCCGCACGGCCGCCCAGCGCCACCAGTTCCACGGCCACCGCCACCCCCGCGATCCGAGCACCCGCCCGGCGCAGCAACCGGCAGGCGGCGGCCGCCGTGCCGCCGGTGGCCAGGACGTCGTCGATCACCAGGATCCTCGATCCGGACGGCACGTCGTCGGGATGCAGCTCGAGCCGGGCGGTGCCGTATTCGAGCGCGTACTCCTCCGCAAGCACCCGGCCCGGCAGCTTGCCGGGCTTGCGGATGGCCAGCACGCCGGTGCCGGCGGCGATCGCCGCGGCCGCGCCGAGCAGGAATCCCCGGGAGTCCAGCCCGGCGATCAGCGTCGCGTCCGAAGCCGATCCGGCGAGCGCCGCCGCGATGGCCTGCAGGGCGGGGCCGTCGGCCAGCACGGGGGTGAGATCCCGGAACAGCACACCCGGCTGCGGGAAGTCCGGTTGGACGCGGACCAGTCGATCCAGCGCGGCACCGGCCGCCACCGAAAAGTGGGTCACCGACGCGTCCGACACCGGGCTCAGCGGCTGCGTTTGCCGGATGGTCGTGCCGTCGGCCCAGACTTTCCGCGCGGGGCGGACTTGCCCGTGGGCCGCACCGGCCTCGCACCCGGTTTGGGCGCTGCACCGGGTTTGAGATCCGGGCGGGTAACGGCGGCTGCCACCACCACCGCTGGCGCCGCCGGAGTGTCGGCATCGGTCACCCGGACCGGAGCTGACGTGGCCACGCCGTCGCGGCCGATCGGGTCGCCGTCGGCGTCCACGATCAGACCCTCGGCCTTTCGCTTGGCCAGCACCCGGGCCGTGTGCGCCTTGATCGCCGGGTCCCGCAGCTTGAGGTCGACGGCGAACGGCACGGCGATGAACACCGACGAGTAGGCGCCGACCAGCATGCCGATCAGCATGACGAGCGACAGGTCCTTCAGCGTGCCGGACCCGAGGATCGCCACGCCGGCGACCAGTAGCCCGGCGACCGGCAAGAGTGCGATCAACGAGGTGTTGATCGATCGCATCAGGGTCTGGTTGATGGCCAGGTTGGCGGCCTCGGTGTAGGTCCGCCGGTTCAACGAGGTCAGACCCTTGGTGTTCTCCTGCACCTTGTCGTACACCACGACGGTGTCGTACAGGGAGAAGCCGAGGATGGTGAGCAGACCGATCACTGTTGCCGGCGTCACCTCGAAGCCGACCAGCGAGTAGATCCCTGCGGTGATGACCAGGTCGTGCAGCACCGACACAACGGCGCCCGCAGCCATCCGCCGCTCGTACCGGATCCACAGGAACGCGGCGACGGCGATCAGGAACACAACGACGCCCAGCAACGCCCGCTGCGAGATCTCCGACCCCCAGGTCTCCGACACCGCCGAATCGGACACCCCGCCGGGTGGATCGAACGCGGCCGCGATCGCCGCCTTGGCAGCGATCACCTGGTCCTCGGTCAGCGACGGCGAGGTCACCTGGACCTGAGTGCCCACCGTCTGCACCGACTCGGTCTCCACGCCGGTCGCCGACGTCACCGTCTGGGCGACCTGCGTGGTCGACACCGATACGGAGCCGGCGGGCTGGAAGGTCAGGGTGGTGCCGCCGGCGAAGTCGATGCCGAACTGGAACCCGCGCAGCAGGATCAGCAGGATGGAGGCGACCACGAGCGCCGTGGAGACGATGTAGTAGACCTTGCGGCGGCCCAGGATGTCGAAGGCGCCGGTGCCGGTGGACAGCCGGGCGAGGAACCCAGCCCGCCGGCCGTACTGCTTGTCCGCGGCAGCGGCCGTGCTCAGCGCGGCCGGCGTCACCGTGTCCTCTCCGGAAGTCATACCGACACCTCCTTGGCGCCGAACCGGGCGGCGGCCGCTCGTTGTTGCGCCCCGGCCCTGGCGACCCCGCCCAGGCCCGACCAGGTCGGCGACTGGAACAGCTTGGATCCCGCCGCCAGGTGGACCAGAGGGTGCGTCACCAGGAACACCACGACCAGGTCGAGCACGGTGGACAGGCCGAGAGTGAACGCGAAGCCCTTCACCTCACCAACAGCCAGGAGGTACAGGATGAACGCGGACAGGAACGACACCGCGTCCGCGGACAGGATGGTCCGCTTGGCGCGGGCCCAGCCTCGCGGCACGGCGGACCGGAAGCTCCGACCCTCGCGCACCTCGTCCTTGATGCGTTCGAAGTAGATGACGAACGAGTCAGCGGTGATGCCGATCGCGATGATCAGACCCGCGACGCCCGCCATGTCCAGGCTGTAGCCGAGCCACCGACCCAGCAGCACCAGGACCGGGTAGACCAGCCCGAAGGACAGGATCAGCGACAGGATGGTGATCAGGCCGAGCAGCCGGTAGTAAATGAGGCAGTAGACGACCACCAGCAGCAGCCCGATGCCGCCGGCGATGATGCCGGCGATCAGGTACTGGTAGCCGAGCTCGGCGCTGACGTTGACCGATTCGGCCCGGTCGAAGGCCAGCGGCAGGGCGCCGAACTTCAGCGAGTTGGCCAGGGAGGCCGCGGACGCCTGGGTGAACGAGCCGGATATCTCGGTGCCGGGGGTGGTGATCGGACCCTGGATCCGCGGCGCGGAGATGACCTGACCGTCCAGCGTCATCGCGGTAAGCGTGCCGACGTGCGAGGCCGTGTAGGACGACCAGGTCGAGTAGCCCTCCGACTTGAAGGTCATGTTGACGACCCAGCCGGCACCCTGGCTGCTCTGCCCGGAGGTCGCGTTGTCGATCTGTGTGCCGGCGATCAGCGTCTTGTCCAGCAGGTAGAGCGCGTCGTTGGTGTCCGAGCAAGCCAGCAGCGGCTTGTTCGGGTCGTCCAGACCCCGGTACGGCTCGATGTCGGCGCAACTGATGGTGCCCAACACCGACATCGCGGAGGCCTGCCACGCGTCGAACGCGGCCTGGTCGGTGCCGAGGGGCTGGGTCGGGTTCTCCGGGTTGCTGCCGGTGGGCCACGTCGCGGTACTGACCGGTGTGGTGGCGGCCGGTCCGCCGGTGGCTCCCGCCGCGTCGGTTGCCGGCGTCGCTGCCGCTGTGTCGGTGGCCGGCGCCGTCGTCTCGTCGGTCGCCGCTGCGGGCGCGCGCAGGCCGGCGGGCGACGTCGCGGGCGTTTCGGTGGCGGTGTCGCCGATGGCGGGCACGGTGCTCGGCCCCGCGGACTCGGCGGCCGGCACCGTCGGGGTTGCCGTGTCGCCGATCGCCGGCACCGTGGTCGGCGCAGACGAAGGCGCGTCCGATTGGCTGGCATCGGTGCTGGTGGCGGGGGTGCTGGTGGCCGTGCCGGTGTCCGGCGGCACGTATCCGGCCGGCTGGACGACGATCGGATTGCCGCTGGGATCGGTGATCACGGGGCGGATGTTCAGCTGCGCGCTGCGCGTCAGACCGGACAGATCCTCGTTGCCGGGGACGGTGACGACCAACTGGCGGGCGCCGTCGAGCTGGACCTGTGCGCCGACCACGCCGGAGCCGTTGACGCGGCCCTCCATGATCGTCCGGGCCTGCTGCATCTGCTCCCGGGTGGGGTCCGAGCCATCCAGCGTGCGTGCGGTCAGGGTGATCCGGGTGCCACCCTGCAGGTCGATGCCGAGCTTGGGGGTGTTGCTGCCCGGCGTGAGGAAGACCAACCCGTACAGCACGACCACGATGCCGATGAATGTCCAGATCAGTCGCCAGGGCCTGAACTGCCCGGGAGATGTTGCCACGTCGCGCCAATCCTCGTCCGTGCGGCGCCGTCCCCGGGGCAGGGACCAACCTGGGGCGGGCCGTCACCAGTCGCAGGCGATCCTCACGCCCACATGATGATGCCCCGTCCCACCATGGGGCCGGGGCATCGAGAGCCTAGTTCGTATCGTTCGACTTGCGGATGTTGATCCCGCCGTTGTTGCTGCCTGCGTCGGGATCTGCATCGATGATCTCCGGTGCGGAGTCGTCGACCAGCGACTCATCGTAACTGTCCTCGACGGGGCCGGGAACGACGACCTCACGGACTGCGGCGCGGACCCAGGTGGTCCGCATGCCGGGGGCGATCTCGAGTTCGATGGTGTCATCGGCGACGGCGGTGACCGTGCCGTGCAGACCGGAGGTGGTCATCACCCGGGCGCCGGGGACCAGCGAATCCTGCATCTGCCTGACCTGAGCGGCCTGCCGCTTCTGCTTCCTCATGCTGAAGAACATCAGCGCGCCGAGAGCGGCGAACATCAGGATCGGTAACATCATGCTTTCCATGACTCAGACTCTCCTCGGTCCCGGGTTTTCCCGGCGACGCATCTCGTCGGCGCGACCCGTCTTTGCTGAACGCCGCGCCGGCCGGGTCGCAGCCTGACGCGTTCAGTTGTCATCCCGCTTCGCCTTGCCCGCCTACCGCGCGGTCAACGTTGCGCGGCGACCGATGGTTCCCGTGCCGCGGACCGGACGGATCACGTGTCCGGTCGGTAGGGGTCACGATACCGGACCCGGCCCCGCCGAAACCCTGCGTTCAAGGCGAGTCCCCGGCCGACTCGGGCGGCCGGCCGGCGAACTCCGCGGCCCTGACCATGCGCTCGGCTCCGGTCATCGCCGCGCGCCGCCACGGCGGCATACCTTCGATCTCGATCTCCAAGGAGAAGCTCAGCACGGTCCGGATGATCACGATCAGGCCGAGCACGCCGACATTCCCGAGTGTGGGTTCGACGGCCACCGTGTGGATCAGGTCGGCCGCGACCAGCACCTCGAGACCCAGCAGCAGGACGGCGCCGATGGACCTGCGCAATGTCCGGTAGGCGTGCTCGCCGCTGCCGGTACGGCGCCACGCCCGCACGGACAGCGCCCCGCACCAGAGCAGCCCGATCACCAGCACCGCCGCACCGACCACCTCGAACCCGCGGGCGACGTGCTCCATCGCTTCGGAGAAGTGCACGGGTCGATCCTTGCGCACCGACCCGCCGCGCCCGATCATCCCGATCCGGCGAGCCGCGTCTTGCCTACGCGGCCAGGCCGGCCAGCGCCCGGCGGGTGGCCGCGATGCTCTCGGTCAGCGCCGCGTCCTCGTCCTGACCCAGATCGGGGTGCAGGTAATCGATCTCGATGGCCAGCAGCCCGTCGAAGCCGGCGGCGGCCAAGGACCGCAGGGCCCGCGGCACATCGATGACACCCCGTCCCACCGGCACGCTGGGCCAGAAGGTGAACGTCCGCGGATCACCCCGGTGCGCCTGCAGGTCCTTGAGGTGTACGGCCGCCGCGTACGGGGCGAGCAGGTCGATCGCCATGGCCGGATCCTCCAGCAGGCGCAGGTTGTTGCCGGTGTCCAGGCAGACCCGGATCACCGGGTCGTCCAGCGTCGTCATGATCTCGACCAGTTCCGCGGCCAGCAGGTCGGCGTGGTTCTCGACCGCCAGCACGAGCCCGAGCGGCCGGGCATGGTCGGCGGCTCGCTCCAGCAGCGGCAACAACGCCCGGCGATGGTCGGCCCAATCTGCGGGTCGGGTGGCCCGCCCGCCGGCGCAGATCCGCATCACCCGGACCCCCTGCGCGGCGGCCAGGTCGGCATGCCGCCGCAGGTCGTCCAGCGCCTCGGGTGACGCGCCGGAGCCGAGGCCGTTCGGGTGGCCCCACGCCCACATCAGGTCAAGTCCGGCGGCAGCCGCGCGGCGGCTCACGTCGGCGGCGGCCGCGGCGGCCTGTTCGGGGTCGGTGGGAAGCATGAACGACTCCACCGCCAACCCGTCGGCGCCGAGTTCGGCCGCCTTGTCGACGAAGTCGAGCACGGTCATCGGTGTCGTCGGCACCTGCTCCAGGCCGGGGTAGGCCTGGCCGAACCAGCGGTGGTAGCAGAACCCGTCGATGCCGACCTTCATGCCGACCGTCACCCCTTCACTTCCGTCCGGGGCGGCCGGTACGAAAGGGTCGGCGCCGTCGCATTCCGGCTGGCGAGAGCAGGCTCACAGCCCGTCCAACAGCGTCGCCTCGGCGCTGCGTGCCTCATCCCGCAGTTGCACCAGGCCGAGGTGGTCCCACGCGGCGGGGGTGGCCACCCGACCGCGGGGGGTTCGGGCCAGCATGCCGACGCGAACGAGGAACGGCTCGCAGACCTCCTCGACGGTGGTCGGCTCCTCACCCACCGCAACCGCCAACGTGGTGAGCCCGACCGGACCACCACCGAAGGACCGGCACAGAACGGTCAACACCGACCGGTCGAGCCGGTCCAGGCCCAGGTCGTCCACGTCGTAGACGGCCAGGGCCGCCCGCGCGATCTCGCGGGTGATCGCCCCATCCGCCCTCACCTGGGCGTAGTCGCGGACACGGCGCAGCAGCCGGTTGGCGATCCGGGGCGTGCCACGGGAGCGTCGGGCGATCTCGACGGCGCCGTCCGGCCGCAGGTCGATACCCAGGATCGCGGCACTACGGCGGATCACGGTGGTCAGCTCGTCGGCC
>CAYZBB010000064.1:0-32697 GCA_964476495.1 uncultured Actinomycetes bacterium
GTGTTCAAGCGGTCGATGGCCACCGGGTACGCCGGCGTGCAGAACCCGCTGTTCTTCCGGGAGAACACCGCCATGCTCTTCGGCGACGCGAAGGACCAGGTGGAGGAGCTCGCCCACCTCGTCGGAGTATCCGCCCACGAGATGGCCCCGACACCGGGCTGAGCGCGCCGCACCCGGTCCCCGGTGTCAGCGCACGCCCCATAGGGACAGCGAGAACCACTGCTGCGGGTCCGTCCACCAGCCACGCTCGACGAATCCGGCCGCGTCCAGTTCGGCCGCCAGGCGGTCCCTGCGGAACTTGGCGGAGATCTCGGTGCGGATGTCCTCGCCACGATCCAGCCGGACGGACAGGTCCAGGTCGGCGATCCGGACGGTCATCCCACGGGTGGCCCGCAACCGCATCTCGATCCACTCGTTGACCGGGTCCCACATCGCCACGTGCCGGAACGCCGACCGATCGAAGTCGGCCCCGAGCCGCCGGTTGAGCACGTCGAGCACGTTCAGGTTGAACGCGGCCGTTACGCCGGCCGCGTCGTCGTAGGCCGCGACCAAGATCTCGGCCGGCTTGACCAGGTCGGCGCCCAACAGGAAGTGGTCGCCCGGGCGTAGCCGAGTTCGTAGGGCCGCGAGGAACCCCGCCCGTTCGGCGGGGTCGAGGTTGCCGATCGTGCTGCCCAGAAATGCGACGGTGCGGCCGTCTCCGGCCGGCAGCACGTCGAGCTGGTGGGTGAAGTCGGCGCGGACGGCGGCCACCCGCAACCCCGGGTACCGGGTCACCAGGCCGGCGCAGGCCAGCCGGAGGGCGTCCTCGCTCACGTCCAGAGCGACATAACCCGACCGGGTCGCCGTCGCCGTCATCGCGTCCAACAGCAACCGGGTCTTGTCCGACGACCCCGACCCCAGCTCGATCAAGGTGCGGGTGCCGGACGCGCGCACGATCGTCGGGGCGTGCGCGGCCAGGATGGATCGCTCGGTCCGGGTCGGGTAGTACTCGGGCAGCCTGGTGATGTCCTCGAACAGCTCACTGCCAACCTTGTCGTAAAACCACTTGGGGGGCAGCCACTTCCGGCGCGCTCGCAGGCCGGCGAGCGCGTCTTCGCGCAGGCTGCGGTCGGCGAAGTCGGCGGGCAGGTGGTCCTCGAAGGTGAAGCCAAGGGTCATGTGCTCTGCTCCGGTTCCGGTGTGGGGGCCGACAGCGGTTCGACGCGAACGCCGTCGCGGTCCGCGGTCAGCAGGGATCGGTCGGGGACGTCGACCCAGCTCGGGTCGTCGTCGTAGGGCTCGGAGGCGACGACGACCCCAACGGGCAGCCGGCGCCAGCACAGGCTCGTGCCCCAGGCGGTGGCGGTGACCCTGGCGCCGTCGGTCAGCAACATGGTGGCGCGTCCGCCGCCGGCGTCCAGCACCCGGGTGATCACCTCGGTCAGCGCCGCGCCGGGTGTCTTGCCGCGCTGCAGCAGATCCACAGTGATGGCCCAGAGCAGCGCGGAGTCGGTCGGTGCGTCCAGGGTCGCCGTCACGCCGGGGTCCAGGCCCCAGGCCAGCCGGGACGCAGTGGCCGGCCAGCCGGCCACCGCGCCGTTGTGACTGAAGAGCCATCGGCCGCGGCGGAACGGGGCAGCGGCCGCTGCGGACTGTCCGCCCACCATGCCGGCGGTGGCCGAGCGAACCGCCGCCAGCACCGCCCGGCTGCGCACCGCGCGGCCAAGTTCCGCGAAGGTCTCGTCCGCCCAGACCGGTCCGGCGCCGCGGTGCCGGACCGGATCGTCGAGCTCGTCGACGTACCACCCGACGCCGAAGCCGTCCGCGTTGACGATGCCGTGTTGTTGGCGGCGCGGCGCCCACGCCTGGCGGACCAGGGAGAACGGCGGGTCGATCAGCAGGGCGCCGAGCCGGATCGGTCGTCCGACATACGCCAGGTGTCGGCACATCGGATCAGCCCTCGCCGGGAGCTGCGTCGCGTGCGCAGCGGAAGCCGGCGAAGATCTGCCGGCGGATCGGGTAGTCCCAGTTCCGGAATGTGCCCCGGCAGGCGACCCGGTCGGCCGCGAAGGAGCCGCCGCGCAGCACCTTGTACTCGGCGCCGAAGAACACCTCGGAGTACTCCCGGTAGGGCCACGCGCGAAAGCCCGGGTAGCCGGTGAAGTCGCTGGACGTCCACTCCCAGACGTCACCGATCAGCTGTCGGATGCCCAGCGGGCTCGCTCCGGCCGGGTAGGCACCGACCTGCGCGGGCGACAGGTGCTCCTGGCCGAGGTTGGCCCGCTCCGGAGTCGGGTCGTCCTCGCCCCACGGGTACTGCCGGGTGCGGTCGGTCGCCGGGTCGTACCGGGCCGCCTTCTCCCATTCGGCCTCCGTCGGCAGCCGCTTTCCGGCCCACCGCGCGTAGGCGTCCGCCTCGTACCAGCACACATGCATGACCGGTTCTGCCGCCGGTACCGGTTCGGCGCGGCCGAACCGGCGGCGCACCCAGGTCCGGCCCTCCGAACGCCAGAACAGCGGCGCGAACAGGCCGGTCCGCTGCACGTGGTCCCATCCGGCCGGATGCCACCAGCGACGGTTCGCGTATCCGCCGTCGGCGATGAAGTCCTGGTAGTCGGCGTTGGACACCGGCACCGTGTCCAGCCAGAACGAGTCGACGTGGACCCGATGGGCGGGTCGCTCGTTGTCAAGCGCCCACGGGTGCGCCGAGGTGCCCATGGTGAACGGCCCGCCGGGAACGAGAATCTCGGCAGGCAACCGGTCCTCCGGGGCGGCCGGCGGGGCGGGCGCGTCCAGCACCGGATCGCCCTGCCGCAGCTGGTGGGTGGCCAGCATGGTCTCGGCGTGCTGCTGCTCGTGCTGGGCGATCATTCCGAACACGAAGCCTCCCTCGGTCAGCCGCCGACCCCGCAGCGGCGTGCCCTCGAGCAGATCGATGACCCTGGTGCGGACATCCGTGACGTAGCGGCGGGACTCACCCGGGTCGAGCAGGGGAAGGGCGGGGCGATCGGCACGGGGGTGCTGGAAGGCGTCGTAGAGCCGGTCGACCGTCTCGGGAAGCATCGGGTCGCGGCCGCCGACGTCCCGCAGCAGCCACAGCTCCTCCTGGTTGCCGATGTGCGCGAGATCCCAGACCAGCGGCGACATCAGCTTCGAGTGCTGGCGTACCAGGTCGTGGTCGTCGACCGCCTCGGTCAGCAGTGCGGTGCGCCGGCGCGCCCGGGTGAGGTCCTGCACGATCCGCGACTTGACCGCGTCGTCGGCCGCGTCCGTCTCGATGGTGTGCTCGGTGGTGCGCCAACCGCTCGTCATGCCGATCCCTCCCGGACGTCCGTGTCGTCGGTCAGTTCGTGATCACAGTCCGCGAGGGGACAGCTTTGCTCGGCCCCTGCGGCACGCCCTGCGGCTCCCGGCGGGTCGTCGGCGGGCGAGCGCCCGCGCAGCGTCCATCGCTGCAGGTATCCCTCCACCTGACCGGCGAACCGTGCGGTGTCCGGACGGCGGTGCAGAATCTCCGCGGCCAGGGTCAGCACCGCGCCGGCGGAACGGGCGAGCACCGGGTCGGCCAATCCCAGCCGGGCCGCCTCCCACCAGCGGCCCCGCGTCGACCCGCACAGCTCGCGTGCCCGATCGCCGGCGACGGGGTCACCGAGCAGGGCGGCCAACACCGCGGTCGGCACGATCCACCAGCAGCCCGGTTGCGCGTCCAGGTACCTGACCTCGAGGTGCCCGCGGGCCCTGACGTGTGGGAACAGCGTGGTCAGGTGATAGGCGAGGTCGTCGCTGGTGGGCGGGGGCCGGTCGGGAATCGCGCCGCGGCCGTGCCGCAGCCATCCCCGGAAGCTGAGTCCGCGCGGAGCCGACCAGTCGCCGGACGTCCGACGAATCAGCATCAGCGGCGCGTCAAGGGCCCACCGCGTCCACGCGGCCGGCACGGCCTCGCCGGGCCCGCGGTGCGGCACACCGGTCCGCGCAGGGTCCAGGGACTGCCAGATCGCCTGTCGGGTGCTCTTGAATCCGGTCGGTCGGCCGCACCGGCGCGGGGAGTTGGCGAACGCGGCGACGAGCGTGGGCCCGATCGCGTGCAGCAGGTCCCACCGCTCGCCGGGGTCGCCAGTGTCGGCCGTGGCCTCGACGTTGACCTGGACGGAGGCGGTCGAGCACATCATCGCGGGACCGGCGTTGCCCCAAGGTCGGAAGTACCGTTCCATCGCCGCGTACCGGGTCTCATCGGTGATCCGTCGCGGTTGACGGAGGGGATCAACCCCCAGCCCGACGAGCCGGGTGCGGCACTCCCGGGCGCAGCGGTGCAGCAGGGACAGGTCGCGGTGTGTGGTCTCGACGGTGTCGGCGAGGCTGTCGCCCGGGCGGGAGCTGAGTTCGACCTGCCCTCCGGGTTCCACCGTCATCCGGCCGTCGAGGCCGTCGTCCGATCGGCTGCCGGAACCGCCGCCGAGCGCATTGATCAACTGGGGATAGCGGTGACGCGGATAGTGCGAGCCCAGGCCGTCGTGGCCGGACACCAGGAGCTCGAGTTCGACGCCGATGCGTCCCGGCGGCCCGTTCTTGAAGCAGGTCCGCGGAATCCACGCCTCGGCGGCGGGTTCGGACAGCGGCGGTTCGACGGGCGGCGAATCCGACACCCTGCTGATGACGGCTTTCATCGGCGGCCTCCTGCCACGGGATTCGGACCGGCGCGCGGTCCGGATCGGTGATGAACTCGTGTGGGCGGTTCCACTATGTCCCCGGGGTCCGACAGTCGTGACAGGCGGCCGTGGATCGCCGCGATCCTCGCGGGTGTGCGGCCGGACCATTGCCGAACCTTTGTGGCCCCGCGGGCGTGGTTCCGGCAGGCACGAGCGCGGCGGAGGTGGGTGTGGATCCCGGCGACGAGCAGGGCCGCGAACGGAACGTGGGTGCGACCGGCCTGGACCGGACGCCCGCGGACCCGGCCCGAGCGTCCGGCGGGATCGACGACGAGGCGCTGCTGCGTGCGTTGCACGATGAGCACGCGACGGCGCTGTGGAACTTCGTGCTGCATCTGACCGGCGGAGACCGGAGCCGGGCAGAGGACGTGGTCCAGGAGACGTTGTTCAGGGCCTGGCGCCGGCCGGCGGTGCTGGCCCAGCAGGAGTCGTCGGCCCGGGGGTGGCTGTTCACGGTTGCCCGGAACATCGTTGTCGACGGCTGGCGGGCCGAGCGCCGCCGGCCGACCGTGTCCGCGGAGTCCGTGCCCGAGCCGCTGGAGGCCGACGCCACGGACCGGGCGCTGCAGTCCATCGTGGTGGCCGAGGCGATGCGTCGGCTGAGCCGCGATCACGGTGCCGTGCTGCTCGAGTGCTACTACCGGGGCTGCACGGCGGCCCAGGCATCCGTGCGGCTGGGCATCCCGATCGGCACGGTGAAGTCGCGCCTGCATTACGCGCTGCATGCGCTGCGGCTGATCCTGGAGGAGATGGGGGTGGTGACGTGACCAGGGAAGGCTCGAACGAGTTCGGAGGATCCACAATCTGTCACGACGACGCCGCCTACGTCCTCGGTGCGTTGTCCCCGGCCGATCGCCGGGCGTACGAGCAACACCTTCGGGAGTGCGTCGCGTGTCAGGCGTCGGTGCGGAGCCTGGCCGGCCTGCCCGGGCTGCTGGCCCTGACGGCCGAGGACGCCGTCACCGGGGAGGATCCGTCGGTGCCGCCGTCGTTGCTGCCCGGGCTGGTCCGCCGCGCCCGGCGGTCCCGGGTCCGGCAGCGGTGGACCTCCGGCGCCCTGGCCGCGGCGGCGGTGGCCGTCCTGGCGGCGCTGGTGTGGGTGGTGGCTCGTCCGGTCCCGGTCGAAACCACCGGACAGGAAACGGGTTCAGCCACATCGACCGCGGCTGCCGTGTCCTCGTCGCCCGTGTCCTCGCCGCCGGCGCCGAGCCCGTCGGCGGCACCGGACGAGACGGTGCGGCTGGCGGCGGTGTTGCCCGGCCCGATGACGGCGACCCTGGAACTGGCGGACCGGCGGTGGGGGACCGCGATCACCGTGGTCTGTGCCTACGACGCGGCGATGACCCGTTCCGTCGCCTACGATCTCGCGATCGTCGACACCGACGGACACGAAACGTCAGCCGGTTCGTGGAGCGGGATCCCGGGCGCCACATCGCGGATCGCTGCGGCCACCGCCGTTCCGCGCGAGCGGATCTCGGCGTTCGAGATCAGATTGCCGGACGGCCGAACCATTCTGAGCGGCGCACCCTAGGACGGGCCTGGCCGGCCCGTCCTTGGTGCCGCCGGCGATTGTCGATCCGCCACGCGCCGAAATGCGGGGTGATCGACGCCACTCGCAGTACGTTCGGCCAATGACCCGGCGGATCATGCTGTTCGAGCTGAACGAGGTACCGTGGCGGATCATCGACGAGTTCGTCGCCGATCATCCGAATTCCGCGCTGGCCCGGCTGCTGCCCCGAAGCCGTTGCTACACATCGATTGCCGCCGACCGCGGTCACCTATCGCCGTGGACGACGTGGCCGACCCTGCACCGGGGTGTGAACGACGAGCAGCACATGATCGGTGGATTCGGTCAGGACCGGCACGAGGTCGACGAGTGTTTCCCGCCGGTGTGGCAGTTGTTGCGATCGGCGGGCGTCTCGGTCGGGATCTGCGGGACGCTGCACAGCTTTCCGGTGCCGAAGGACATGTCCGGATACAGCTTCTACCTGCCGGATCCCTTCGCCACCGAGCCGACGGCTCACCCCGAGCAGCTGATCCCGTTCCAGGAATTCCAGCTGATGATGGTCCGGGCATCTGCTCGCAATGTGGACACCGCCGTGCCGCGGGATGCGGCCCGGGCCTTCCTGCGGACCAGCCACCGGATCGGGGTCCGCGCAGGCACCTTCGCCGCCCTGGCCGGCCAGCTACTGGCCGAGCGGCGCAAGCCATGGCTCTCCACCCGGCGTCGTTCGATGCAGGCGATCGTGTCCTTCGACGTGTATGTCAAGGCGCTCACCGACACCCGACCCGCGTTCAGCTCCTTCTTCACCAACCACGTGGCCTCGGCCATGCACCGCTACTGGGCGGCCGGCCACCCCGGTGACTACGACGAGATCGGCCTGGGCGACGACTGGATGGACAGGTACCGGGACGAGGTGCCGTGGGCGATGGCCAGGGCCGACCGGATGATCGGCCGGCTCGCCGAGTTCGCCGAGGAGAACCCGGACTACGAGCTGTGGATCGCGTCCAGCATGGGGCAGGGTCCGACGTTGGCGCAGCCGCTGGAAACCCAGCTGTATCTGCAGGATCCGGGCCGGATGCTCGGCGAGCTCGCCGGTGTGCCCGAGGACGGGTGGAGTCGCCGGCCGGCAATGAACCCGCAGTGCAACGTCCGCGTCGCACCTGAGTACATATCCGCCGTCGAGGGGGCGCTGCGCACGCTCACCGTCGACGGCAGGCCGCTGGTCTTTCGACAGGCCGCGGACGGCTTCTTCTCCATGGACTGGGGACAGCCGAACCTGCATGATGCGCCGGACGCGGTGCGCGTCGGCGGCGAAGTGGTCGCGCCCGCGACGCTCGGCCTGGAAGCGGTGGAGATCGAGGAACGGTCGGACACCACCGCCTACCACATCCCCGAGGGGGTGCTCGCCATCTACGACCCGCTGGACACCGAGGACAGATCCGGTGTGCGGCGCGATGTTTCGGTGCTGGAGGTGGCTCCGGCCATCCTGCACACGTTCGGTGTCGCCGTGCCCGGTTACATGCAGGAGCCGGGAGTGCTGGCCCGTGAACTGATCCATCCCAGCCGGACCATGCTGATCCGCTGAACGTCGCGCTCACGCTGAAGCACGGGCGCGACACTCGGACGTCGAGCAACGTGGCTGACCCGGGCCGGCGGACCCCAAGCACCGGGCGGCGGACCCCTGACAGCCCTGCGAGCGGCCCGGATCTCACCCGGGTGAGATCGGACGATTCGACTGGGTCGTGCCGCCGGAATGGGCCAGGCTGTCGATGCATCCACCCGGTCGGTTCGCCCCGAGCACGCGGCGGGGTGGGCTCGGGCGCAGCGTGGGATTTCCCGCGGGTGTGGAACGGAAGGCGGGACGTCGTGACCTCAGCGCATGGGGCCGGGGTGGTCTCGGACCGGACGCTGGTCGACCGGTTGCGGGCGGGAGACGAGCAGACGTTCATCGACCTGGTGCGCCGCTGGTCGCCCGGCATGCTCAGGCTGGCCCGGCGGCACGTGGCGTCCGACGCGTCGGCCGAGGACGTGGTGCAGGAGGCCTGGTTGGGGGCCATCGAGGGCCTTGACCGTTTCGAGGGGCGTTCGTCGTTGCGCACCTACGTATTCACGATTCTGGTGAACCGGGCCAAGACCAGGGGGGTGCGGGAACACCGGACCGTCCCGTTGTCGGCGGCGGGCGGATGGTCCTCCGGCGACGGGACGGCCGGGCCGGTGGTCGACCCCGACCGGTTCCAAGGGGCGGACGGCGCCTATCCGGGGCACTGGACCTCGGCCGGGCAGCCGCAGCACTGGCACCAGCCCGAACACCGGGCCGTGGCCCGGGAGACGTTGTCTCTGGTGGAGCGGGCGCTGGACGACCTGCCCGAGCGGCAGCGGGCGGTGGTGACCCTGCGGGACGTGCACGGCCTGTCCAGTGACGAGGTGTGCGGGATTCTGAACCTGACGGCGGTGAACCAGCGCATGCTGCTGCACCGCGGGCGGTCGGCGCTGCGCGCAGTACTGGAGGACTACTACCGTGCCTGACCCGACCGGATCGGTCGCGCCGGTCACCGGCGGCCGGTTGGCCGGATGATGACACCCGACGATTCAGATCAGACCGGCGCGGCGGGCCCGCAGGACGGCGTCGGCCCGCGACCGCGCCCCGAGCTTGCGGTAGATGGCCCGCAGATGGGTCTTCAGGGTGTTCTGACTGACGAACAGCGCGGCGGCCAGGTCCCGCTGGGACAGCGGCCCGGGCAGCAGGCCCAGGATGTCGAGCTCACGTCCGGTCAGCGCGGCACCGCCGCTCCCGGTCGCCGGTTCCCCGGATGGTTCGGCGGCCAACCAGGACAGCACAACCGGCCCGGGGTCAGGGCATTCGCGCAGCACCGCGCGGGCCCGGGACAGCAGGCGACCTGCCGAGGCGGGATCCCCGCCGTCCTGCCGGATCGCGCGGCCCGCGGTCAGCAGCGCGGCCGCCCGCTCGATGCGACCCGCTCCCCGTTCGCTCAGGTCGACGGCGGTCTGGGCGGCGGCGACCGCACCCGGGTCGTCGCCCTCCTCCAGGGCCAGTCGGGCCCGGGCCAGGGAGGGGAACGCGGCCACGAAGTGGCGCTCGCCGACCGCGTCGAGCAGTGGCTGCACATCGGCGAGGTAGGCCCGTGCGGCCGCAGGAGATCGGTCGACGACGGCCACGAGCGCCCGGCAGCCCGTGGCGTAGATGCCGGCGAGCCGGTTTCCATCGGCGGCGGCCACCCGTATCGCGTCCTCGAGAGCGTCGCCGGCCCCCCGCAGGTCACCCGACCAGAGTCCGGTCAGGCCGATGAGCAGACGATGGACGGTCCGGTCGAACGCGTCCGCGCTCGGTCTCACATCGGCCAGCCGAGCCGCCGCGGCACCGACCGCCCCGGCCTTGAAGGTGTGCAGCGCCCGGACGAGGTGAGCCTGCTGCGACGTGGTGCCTGCGGCCTCGATCCGGTGCAGCTCGGCTTCGACGGTGTCGAGGCGGCCGGCGTCCATGGCCAGCCACAGGCGGGCGCTGGTCAGCCGGGGATCGGCGGCGACCACCTTCTCGGGCAGGGCGGCCAGCCAGGACTCGACGGTCTGGGTCTGGCCGGCGTTGAAGGTGGCGTGCCAGCCGTTGCCGATCAGTTCGGCGGTGAACCGGTCGTCGCCGGTCGCGGCAGCGTGCGCGACGGCCTGATGGTGATCGCCCGATCGGGCGTACCACATGGCGGCGCGGCGGTGCAGCGCAGGGACCGCGTCCGCCGCCGTCCGGTTCAGTTCGAGCAGCAGGATGTCCCGGAACAACTGGTGGTAGCGCAGCCACCGGTGTTCCTCGTCCAGCGGCGTGAGAAACAGGCTGGCCCTTTCGATGTGGTCGAGCATGCGGGCGCTGTCGGCGCGACCGGTGACCTCGGCGCACAGCGGCGCGCACAGCCGGGTCAGCACCGCGGTACGGAGCAGGAAGTCCAGGACACCCGGCTCCTGACCGGCCAGCACCTCCTCGCCGAGATAGTCGACGATGTGCCGGTCCGCGCCGGTGAACCGCGCGATGAAGGGCGTCGGGTCGCGCTGGTCGGCCAGCCGGAGGGCGACCAAGTGCAGGCCGGCCGCCCAGCCCTCGGTCCGCTCGACCAGCCGGTCGATATCACCGGCGGACAGTTCCCGGCCCAGCCGTCTCCGCATCAGTTCGGCCGCCTCGGCAACGCTGAAGTGCAGGTCGCTGCTTCGGATCTCCACCAGTTCGTGGCTCAGCCGCAGCCGTCCGACGGCCAGCGGCGGATCCGACCGGCTCAGCAGGACCAGGTGCAGGGCGGCGGGCCGGTGCTCCAGCAGGCGCCCGAGCTGGCGGTGCACCACCGGGTTGCGGACGGTCTGGAGGTCGTCCAGGACCAGCAGGATCGGCGGCGCGCCGGCCGCGGCGAGGGAGTTGACCAGGGCGGGAAGCACGTCCCGGTCGACGTCGGTGCCGGCGGCGTCCAACAGCTCGAGGGCGGGCCGGCCGACCCGTGGCGCCGCCCTGCCGACCGCGTGCAGCAGGTGACGCCAGAACCGGATCGGGTCGTCCTCGGTTCGCTCGAGCCAGACCCACCCGCTCGCCCGACCGGTCGTGGACAGCCAGTCCGCGACCAGCGTGGTCTTGCCCCAACCTGCCGGGGCGACCACCAGGGTGAGCGGCACCGTCGCGGCCCGATCGAGGATCCGCGCCAACCGGGCGCGACGCACGACCGGATGGCGGGGGCGCGGCGCGAACAGCTTCGTGGTGAGGACGCCGTCACGTGCTCTGAGCATGCCGTCAGCCCCACCGGCCGGATCGGCGGGTGCGGGCGCTCGGGGTCGGTCCATCCGGTCGCAGCCACCCGTCCGGTTGTCAACGGCCCAACGCACCGACCGTCACGCCGGCGCGGCTTCGGGAGACACAATAGTTGGCCGTACCCGCGCTGTGCCCATCCAAGGGCCCGTCAGAAGGCCAGTCAGAAGGCCCGGCAGGTGCGGCCCGTGCCGGACGCGACGGGTGCGGACCGTCCGGGAGCGCCATCCGTGGTGCCCAGCCGGATCGACGACGAGAGGATGCCCGGATGACGGCGCGTGGGCTCGACTGCAACCAGATCGTCGAGCTGGTGACCGAGTATCTCGAGGGAGCGATGGACCCGCCGACCCGGGCGGCCTTCGAGGCGCACCTGTTGATCTGCGATGGGTGCCGGCTCTACGTCGACCAGATCCGGCGCACCATCGAAACCTCAGGGGGGCTGCCCGTCTCGGCCCTTTCGCCGCGGGCCGAGTCCGCCCTGCTGGATGCGTTCCGCAACTTCCACCGGCCGACCTGACCGCGCGCGACCCAACTCGCACGGGTCGGCGCAGGCCGCGGCGGCGGCGCCCTTGGCCGGGCTCGGGCGGCGGGTCACAGCATGGAGCTGCCTCGGCGGAAGAAGTCGAGGATGGGGCCCGGATCGGCGGGTCCGTCCAGCCTCAGCGCCGCACCGAACGGCTGATCCCAGAACGGTCCGGCAGGCACGTCCCAGGGCCCGACGTAGGCGTACGGCACGGGAATCGAACCATCTCCCGGTGAGACGCCGAAGTTGACCCGGTCGATCGTGATGCCCACGTCGAAGTGCTCGGGCCAGAGCACGGGTCGCTGGGCGGGGTCGAGGGCTCGCAGGGCGGCGTCACCGGCCGCCAGACGTTCGAGAAGCCTTGTGGCGGAATCGGCGTCGACCTCGACCGGGTCATCGAGGGCGATGTCCGGTCCGCCGGAGTACACGTCGCTCAGCCGACGGGGTTCGATGCCGGCGGTGGCAGCCAGGTCCGCCAGCCGCCCCCGGATCGGGTACCGGCCGGTCGGGGAGACCAGGTCGGTGCCGACGACCGCGGCGCCGTCACCAACCCATCCGGCGAATCCGTCCGGCCGGACCGTCAGCCGGATGTCGCCGTGGGCGGCGTACTGCGGGCCGGCGATGAGGGTCTCGGCGATCGCGTGCAGGGCGACGCGGCTGCGGATCAGCGCCGCGTGATCGCTGGACGTTGGGTTCATCGTCGGCCTCCGGGGGATCGTGTCACGAACCGGCTCGTGCCGGTACTGAGCCTGCACGTCAGTACCGCCGCGCGGGAAGGTGTGACATGAGAGTTGATGCAATCCGGGTGACCACGGCGTCGGACATTGCGGGATCCACCCCGGCGGTGCCGGATCCCGGGGAGGCCTGGTATCGGGTGCCCGACGACCAGCTCCCCGCCGACGGCCGGGTCAACGGTGTGATGGTGAATGGCCGCAGCCTGGCGCTGTCGAGGTGCGGCGACCGGCTCGGCGCCCTGGAGAACCGATGTCCACATCAGGGCGGGCCGCTGGCCGAGGGGTCCATCGAGCGGGGTCTGCTCCGTTGCCCGTGGCACGGCTACGACTACGACCCGATCACCGGGGTGCCGCCGGACGGGTTCGACGACGCGGTGCCCGGATTCCCGGTGCGTGAGGATGCCGAGGGCACCTTCGTCCGCCTGCCGACCAGTCGAGTGCCCACCCGGTCCGTCGCCGACGTCATCGTGCAGACGCTGGTCGCCTTCGGCGTCACCGACGTGTTCGGCATGGTCGGGCACTCGAATCTGGGGATTGCGGACGCGCTCCGCCGGGCCGAGGAGCGCGGCGAGATCCGCTACATCGGCGTCCGGCACGAGGGGGCAGCGTCCTTCGCCGCGTCCGCCTACGGCAAGCTCACCGGCCGGCCCGCCGCCTGCCTGGCCATCGCCGGCCCGGGGTCCACCAACCTGCTGACCGGGCTCTACGATGCCCGGTCGGACCGCGCACCGGTGGTGGCCATTTCCGGCCAGGTGCCGTCGAACGTGTTGGGCCGTGGTGCCTTCCAGGATCTGGACCTGTCATCCGTGTTCGCCGACGTCGCCGTGTCCTCGGTGACCGTTCAGGCCGGCAGCAATCACGCCGAGCTGGCAGCGCTGGCGGTCAAACACGCGGTCGATCGTCGTGGCGTCGCGCACCTGGTGCTGCCCGACGAGGTGCAGGTGCTGCCGTCGGACACGCCGGCCGCATCGCCGGTGGGGCGGTTGTCGGGGCCGGCCGGACCTCCGCCGCGGGCCACGCTCGTTGCCGCCACGGAATTGATCCGGACGGCCCGGCGGCCGGTTTTCGTCGCCGGGCACGGTGCCCGCGCGGGGCGGGTCGAGCTGGTGGCACTGGCGGATCGGCTCGGCGCTCCGGTACTGACCACGTTCCGGGCCAAGGGTCTGGTGCCGGACACCCACCCGCTGGGCGCGGGGGTGCTGGGCCGCAGCGGCACGCCGGTCGCCAGCTGGCTGATGAACGAGTCGGATCTGGTGATCGCCGTCGGCGCGTCGTTCTCGAACCACACCGGCATCGCGACCTACAAGCCGGTTGTCCAGATCGATGACGATCCGAGCGCCATCGGTCGGTTCGACTCGATCGGCGTCGGGCTGGTCGGCGACGCTCGCGCCACCCTCGCCGCGATTTCCGCTGCACTGGGGGAGGTCTCGGCGCACGACCAGCGGCCGGACATTGCCGAACGGTGGGTGATCTGGCGGGCGGAAAAGGAGCGACGGGTGGCCGACGACCGTGGACGGGGATTGTCGGCGGCAGCGGTGTTCGACGCTCTGTCCCGGAATCTGCCGGCGGACGCGGTGGTCACCGTCGACGTCGGCAACCACGCCTATTCGCTTGGCCGGTATCTGGAATCGACCGGCCAACCGGTGCTGATGTCCGGCTACCTCGGCTCGATCGGCTTCGGCTATCCGGCCGCGTTGGGTGCCTGGGCCGCCTATCCGACGCGACCCGTCGTCGCGGTCACCGGCGACGGCGGGTTCGCCCAGTACGCCATGGAACTCACCACCGCGGTCAAGTACGGCATCCCGGTCAAGCACGTGTTGTTGGACAACGGCGGGCTCGGCAAGATCGCCAAGGAACAGGTCGCGGCCGAGTTCCCGGTCTGGCACACGAGCCTGCACAACCCGGATTGGGCAGCGTTCGCCACCCTGTGCGGGGCGGTGGGAATCCCCGTCCGCCGCCGGGCGGAACTGGAGGAGGCAATGGCCCGGCTGTTCTCGGTGGACGGGCCTGCGCTGCTGCACGTGCACCAGGACCCGGAACTGATCTGATCGTTGCTCCTGATGTGGATCCAGTTGCGTCCGTCGGCTCAGGCCCGAGCGCTCGGCCCGGGCATTCAGCGGTACTCGGGGTTCTCGAAATCGAATCGGCAGCCGGCATCCCACGCGGATCGCTGGTTGCCGTGGGCGGGAACGCCGCCGGCGTCCTTGAGCATTCGGGCGAGGTGGATCAGGTTCCAGGTCATGAAAGTGGTGTTCCGGTTGGTGAAGTCGTTCTCCGGTCCGCCCGACCCCGGATCCAGGTAGGACGGGCCCGGGCCGGCCTCGCCGATCCACCCGGCGTCCGCCTGCGGCGGGATGACATACCCGAGGTGTTGCAGGCTGTACAGGACGTTCATCGCGCAGTGCTTGACGCCATCCTCGTTGCCCGTGATCAGGCAGCCGCCGACCCGTCCGTAGTAGGCGTACTGACCGGCGTCGTTGAGCAGGTGCGAGCACGCGTACAGCCGCTCGATGATCATCTTCATGACGGAGCTGTTGTCGCCCAACCAGATCGGGCCGGCCAGCACCAGGATGTCGGCGGCCATCACCCGCTCGTACAGGGCCGGCCACTCGTCGACGGCCCAGCCGTGCTCGGTCATGTCCGGCCACACGCCGATCGCGATGTCGTGGTCGATCGCGCGGATCTGGTCCACCTGGACGCCGTTCGTCGCCAGGATGTGCTTGCTGACGTCGATCAGCCCCTGGGTGTTGCTGGGCTCGGGTGACCTCTTCAGGGTGCAGTTGACGAACAGGGCGCGCAGATCGTCGTAGCGGGCGGGGGTTTGAGACTCGGCCATCGGTGACCTCTCGACAGGCTCCCGGCGGGAGCACGACAGAACTCAGGTGAGTCGTTCGACCGTGCGCCGGCGTGACGGGGGCGGGTGTTCCGGAGACCTACGCCTTGCCGCCGGACCGCGCGGCGCGAGGCCGAGGGTAGGAGCACGCCATGCCGGACGTGTCGTTCGAGAGTCTGTTGATCGTGTTCGGCGTGGCGGTGGCGGTCCCGTTGCTGCTGGGGACCGCGCCCAGGCTGCGGGTGCCATCGGTCGTGCTGGAGATCCTCGTCGGCGTGCTGGTGGGGCCCAGCGTCCTCGGTTGGGTAGAGATCGACCTGCCGGTGCAGATCCTGTCGGTCTTCGGGCTGGCCTTCCTGCTGTTCCTGGCCGGTCTGGAGATCGACCTCGGGCGGCTTCGCGGCCGGGTCCTGCGACTGGCGTTGGTCGGGTATCTGATCACGGTGGTCCTCGGCCTCGCCGTTGGCGCGGCGGCCGTCGCCGCGGGCTGGGTTCGGTCACCGGTGCTGCTGGCCATCACGCTGTCCGCGACCTCGCTCGGCCTGGTCGTCGCGGTGCTCAAGGACGCCGGCCGGTCGGACGGCGCCGTCGGGCAACTGACCATCGCCGCGGCCTCGGTCGCCGACTTCGCCGCGATCGTGCTGCTCACCCTGTTCTTCTCGACCGCCGGTGGGTCGGTCGGGCAGCACGCTGTGCTGCTCGCCCTGTTCGCTGCCCTGGTCGGCATCGCGGGACTGCTCCTGTTGCGGGTGCGTCGATCCCGGCGGGTCGGTGGGCTCCTGGAACGCCTGCAGGACACGACCGCCGAGATCCGGGTCCGCATCTCCGTGCTGTTGATGATCGCGCTGGTTGCGCTGGCCTCACGGTTCGGACTCGAGACGATCCTCGGCGCGTTCCTGGCCGGAGCGCTGGTCGGCCTGATCGACCGTGACGCCTCGTCCCACCCACGGTTCCGGGCCAAGCTGGACGCCATCGGCTACGGCTTCCTGATCCCGATCTTCTTCGTCGCCGGCGGCGTTCGGCTCGACCTGCGCGGTCTGCTCGAGAACCCCTCCGCACTGGCGCTCGTGCCGCTGTTCCTCGTGGCATTGCTGCTGGTGCGGGGGATCCCGGCGCTGCTGTGGGTACGATCGCTGCGCGGACCGGAAACGGCCGCATCGGCGCTCCTGCAAGCCACCTCGCTGCCGTTCATCGTTACCGCAACGCAGATCGGCACCGCGGCCGGCCTGATGTCACCGGTCACCGCGGCCGCCCTGGTCTGTGCCGGACTGCTGTCGGTCGCCGTCTTCCCGGCCGTCGCGCTGGTGGTGCTGCGCCGCGCGACCGTCACCGACCCGGTGCCCTCGACGCCGCTCGTCGAGCGCTGATGTCGGCCGCGCCATCCGCTCCGGCTCCGCGTGCAGTCGCCGCCCCGGTCGACTGAATGCCGTGCGGCACTCAGTGCCTCTGAACGCCGCACAGCATTCACCCGAGGGTCCCGCGGCACACCCGACTCTCGTCGACACGGGTCCGCCCCCGGTGGTTCACCGGGGGCGGACTCGGGTGAGATCAGATGACGGCGATGCCGGCCGGGCTGCCGCCGGCGCCGAAGTCGACGGGCGCCTGGTCACCGTCGACGGTCTGCGGGAGACCGCCGAACTCGCCGACCTTGCGCAGCGACCCGTCGTCGCGGATCTGCCAGCCGGCAACCTTGCCCGAGCCGGGCAGCACCACGTACAGGTACCGGCCGTCCGGGCTGACCCGCGAATCCAGCGGTGTGCTGCCCTGCGCGTTGCCCGGGTGATCGGTGGTGCCGGCCACCGGGTTCAGCAGGGTGAGAGCACCGTTGGGACCGATGCGGTAGCTGGAGACGGTGCCGGAGCTGTAGTTCGCGCCGAAGGCGTAGCGGCCATTGTTCACCAGCCAGCACGTGTCCAGCTGATGGTTGGGCACCGCCGGGGTGATCGCGGTGAGGGTGCCGTTGCGGTTGATCCGATAGGAGCCGGCAGCGCCGGTGATCGCTTTCGCCCCGCCCACGTCCTCGACCGGGCCGCCGACGAACTCGCCGACCAGCAGGTTGCCGCGACGGTCGAACGAGAAACCGAACGGCCCGCGGTGGCCGAAATCGGTGCGCACGAACGTGTTCGACGGACGTCCCGAGCGATCGACGTCGAAGGTCAGGATGCGGCCGGGGCCGGTCGCCTCGGTGCCGGGGGCGAGCGCCGGATCGGGTCCGTCCTTGATCGACACGACGAGCTTGCTGCCGTCCGGCGTGAACGACACCTGGGTCGGGTTGTACAACGGGTCCGGGGTGAACCGTTGCTGGTTGGCCTGCAGTTCACGGGTGGAACCGGCGATCCGGGCCAGCTTCCCGTGTGGCGTGAGCCGGAACCCGGTGATGCTGCCCTGATCCGCGCTGTTCAGCACGTACACCAGGTCGTCGTGCTGGGCGACACTGTTCGGGAACCGGCGGCCGGCCGATCCGTCGCCGGTGGACTCGACGTCGGTCAGCTCCAGCCGGTCGGGGCGAACCTGGAACACCGACAGCGAATTGCTACCGGCGTTGGCCACGAACAGCCAGCGCCGGTCGTCGGACAGCCGGACCGATTCGCCGGCGCCCAAGCCATCACCCGCGAACCGTTGGGAGGGGCCGGATCCCTGCCCACCGGTGTCGAAAACGCCTGCTTTGGACAGGGTGCCGTCGGCAGTCCGGCGGTACATGACCACCTGGTTGGCCGGCTGCGACGGATCGGTGCTGTTGTTGTGGTTGGTGCCGACAATGACCACACCAGCCGGCGCCGGCGGTCTGTCGTGTGAGCCTCCGGCCAACGCCGGACCGGCGAGCAGGACAGTTGCCAGGCCGATCGCGGCGGCGACGGCCGGACCGAGGGCAGTGCGGATCCTCATGCTTCCTCCAATTGAGGGTGTGGTGGGTGGTTCGCGGTGCTCAGAAGCGGGCGAGCACCGGGCAGTTGGAGATCAGTCCACTGGAGGACAGCGGTGTCCCATCGGGATTGGTCAGATCTCCGCGACCGGCGGCGCCGAGGGCCTCCAGCTCGCCGTGCAGCACGGTGCGGTGGCCGTCGGCAACGGCCGCGTCGGACCAGCTGCCGACCTGGAGATCCCACATCGGGCTGTAACTCTCGCCGGCGACGACTCCGGGCACGGTGGCGAACACGTCGAGCACCTGGGCGCCGGCGTCGGAAAGGGCGCTGTCCAGGCCCTGCCGTAGCGGGTTGGTCGCGCCGGTCGGACCGTTCGTGACCACATAGTTGGCCGAGACGGCGCTGCCGGGACGGTTGCCGGTGCCGACCGGCAGGCCGGCGAGCCGCGGGGCGTAGGTGGTCGCCTCCAGCGCGGAGACCAGCGGCGAATTCGAGTCCAGGCTGATGAAGAGCACGGCCCGGCCGGCGGCGGTGCCCGGACTCATGGCGAAGGTCACCGTGCGCCGGGCCGGGGAGATCGCCAGCGCCCGGTCGATGGCCTTGGTGTGGTCGACATTCCCGTCGGGAAACTCGATATCGGACGCTTTCACATCGAACGCGACGACGGTGGCATTGAGCACGGTGCCGGTTCCGCGCACCCGGACCAGGGGTGAGTAGGCGGCGTCGCCGATGGACCCCGGAGCGGCGTCAGCGGGCGGGAACGCATGTGACCCCTGCCCGGGCACCACCCGACGCTCGGGCTTGAAATCGACCGTGCCGCCGTCGAACACCAGGGTCCCGCCGACCATCGACGCGGTGCGGACCGCCTCGGCCGGCGCGTTGCCGAGCTTGGCCGAGTAGTTGGCTTGGTACTTGCGCGCCAACTGCCGGTCGGAGGCATCGGTCACGACGTACCAGACGGTTCGGCCGTCCCGCATCCGTCCCTGATACAGCGGCAGGGTGACGGTGCCGGCGGTGGTGTCGATCCGCGCGGCGGGCAGGATCTGCTGCTGCGCGTAGACGATCGGGAAGTAATCCGCCACCGCGGGCGGCGCCGGCCGCGGGTCCTCCGGTCCCGGTGACGGGCCATTCCGGTCGATCACCGCGGAAGTGGTGGGCGCCGCCGCGGTGGCCGCGGCGGCGGTGAATCCCGTGGTGGCCAGAGTCAGCGCGGCACCCGCCAGGATCACCCGGGCGCATCGGCGGCGTGAACGCGATGATCTGTGCTTGGGCATGGTCGACCTCCGAAACGGGCCCGCGGACAATTGAGAACCGCTCGTGGCCAACGGAGTTGACCGGGGAAGCGGAACGGCAACTGTGTCCGTGCGCACTGCTCGGACGTGACGGACGGATTCGGGGTGTGCCGTGCTACCCGTCGGTGCGACGCATGTCCCAGGCGTCGCTGATCAGTTCGCGCAGCCGGTCCGCGTCGACGGCGTCGAGTCGCAGCAGGACCAGCGGGAATTGCTCGTAGGAAGGCGTGGTGAAGAACAGCTCCGGCTCGCCGCGCAGCAGCGCCTGTTTCTCGGATTCATCCCCGACGAACAGGACGGCGATGTCGGTGCGGATCCGGCGATTGCGGCCGGACCCTTCCGGATAGGACCAGACGAAACCCCGGTTGTTCACCCGGAAGTCGAAGCCGTCGCTGGGGATCTCCATGACGCCGGGCAGACCGAGCGAGATGCTGCGCACGTCCTCCGCGTCGGCCACGGCCCCAGATTACCGACCGCGCAGGGGTTCCGGGGTCTCGGCCGCGACACGGTTTCGCAGTGCCGGGCGGGCGAGACCGAAGAAGACTGGTTGGGTGCGCGTCGTCACTCGAGCCGCGGGTGGGGCACTGCTCGCCGGGATCCTGCTGGTCGCCGGGTGTGGCTCGGGTGGTTCGACCGGTGCGCTGATGACCACCGACATCGCCGATCTCGCCCGCACTGCCGAGGCTGTCGGTTCCGGTGAACTGGTGTCGTCGGAGATGTTCCAGGCTCAGACCGGTCGGTCGCTGGTCGGGGTGGGGGAGAAGACCGAGCGGTGCCCGATGTGCGCGCCGCTCACCGAGAAGCGCACCTACGGGTTCGCGTTGCAGGCACTCGAGAGCGATCGAGGTGGCCCACATCATGTGGTGTGCGCCTCGGGGCGGTCAGCGATTCACCGACGCCGTCCCGCCACCCGGCCGCGGACAGGCCATCACGAACGAGCTCTCCCCGCTCCTTCCTGGGCAGCCCGGCCGCGGCCGCGAGAAGGAACAGGGCACCGGCCTGTCGCCCGCCCTCCGCCTGCGGCCCGCGGGCCCTGTTGGCGATCGGTAGGACGGTGGCGATGTGCTGCCACGGGAGTTCCGGGTCCGTGCGGGCTCGGGCGCCGGCCTTGGTCAGCATCATCCGGCCGTTCGCCTTCCGCAGCAGGCCCAGGTGTTGTGCGGACTCGCGGAAGCGCAGCACCTCGACCGTCTGGTGCTCCCCGTTTGGCCGAGCCGATCCAACGGCTGTCCAGACCGAGCGCCACGGCGGTGTCGCGTACCAACGCGGCCGGGAGATGGCCGGCCGACGTGAGCTTGACGCCGTCGTCGCCGATCTGATCGAGGAACCACGAATAGGGCCGCACCGCCTCGCGGCGCTCGTCCGCGGAGATGGGGCCGCAGGCTTCGCCAATTCGTCCAGTGCGGCGCCGATGGACAGCGGAATGTGGATCCGCGCGAGGAGGTCACCGAGCGGGGAATCCGGGTCGATCAGTGGAGCGCGGGCCGCCGCGTGCAGTCAGCGCGCCCATCACCTCGTCCACGTGGAAGCGTTCGGGGTCGAAGTCCTTGCCGGCCCAGGTCCTCAGGTGATCGCGCTCGGGGCTGGGTGGTCCGGCCAGCACCTGCAGCAGCTCGTCGTAACCTCCTGATCCACCGCAATCCTCCGGTGGACAGGCTCGGGCCCCGTCGAGGCGACCCTGTGGAGCATCATTTTCGAGGCATGCCGCCGGCTCGTCCGGCGCCCGGTCGATGACCTCTTCGAGTTCCAGGGTGTGGAGCCAGTTGTCGCCGAAATCGTACTGGCACAGCAGGCGGTCGCCCGGATCCACCCGAACCTCGTCCAATCGGACGCGCCGTTCATCGATCCCGATGACGTCCTCGTCGAGAGAGGAAGGCATCACCTAGCTCTCGGACTTGGGATGGTAGAGGGATTCCCCCGACGTGAACTGGTGCAGGTGATAGTCCTGCCACCCCATCACGACCTGCCGCACGTCATGCGCGAGGTCGAGCGTCAGGTCGCTGGCGACCTCGATCCGCCGCCACACGGCCGGCTCGACCTCGGTCAGTTCGACCCGGATCCGGTAGGTCGCCGTGTCGTCGCGCGGGGGTCGGCGGCGCGAGTCCGGGACAGCCTGGAGGTGCCCGTCGAGGTGGCGGTGCTTGGACTGCTGCATCGCGCAAACTACCCGGCGGTGTGTCATCCGGTGGTGTCTCGGGGCCGACCGGCCGGCTCACAGCCGCGATCGGTGCAGGGTGTTGCGGCGGGGTCGTCGGTCGGCGTCCACCCAGGCGGGTGCGATGATCTCGGGGTGGCCGTCTTCGGCCATGCGGAGGGTCCAGTCGCCTTCGTGGATCAGGGTGTGGTGGCAGCCGCAGAGAACGGCTCCGTTGGTATGGCTGGTGGATCCGCCGTCGACCCAGAACTGGATGTGGTGCAGTTCGGACCAGCGGGCCGGTCGGTCGCAGCCGGGGAAGACGCATCCGCGGTCGCGCAGGGTGATGGCGCGGCGGATGGCAGTGGGCCAGACGCGGGTGGCGCGGCCGATGTCCAGGGGTTCACTGGTCGAGCCGAGAACCGCTGGGATGACGTCACAGTCGCACAGCAGTCGGCGGGCGAGTGCGGGGCCGATGGTGACGCCGGTGGCGTCGAGGGTGGCCTGGCCCAGTCGGTCGGTGAGGGCGTCGTAGTGCACGGTCATGGTGACGTGGGGGCGTTCCCCGGCCTGGGTGGGGCCGGCGCCGGTGGTCAGGTAGTCCTGCAGGACGGTGCCGAGTGCCTGGGCCAGGCGGGTGGCCGCGCAGCGGTAATCGGTGATGCCGTCGGTGCCCGGGCGGGGTTTGGCGTGGGCGTCGGTGGCGGCGATGAACGCGGCGACTGTGTGGTCGTCCAGGCGGCCCTTGATCGGCGTGAGGCCGGTACGGGTGTCGCGGGTGCCGAGGGACAGTTCGGCCCGGTCGGCCGGGTTGGGGGGTTCGAAGTCGCCGTCGGGGTCCAGGGTGGACAGGAGCTTGTCGGCGACCAGAGCCAGGTGGATCGGGTCCATGCTGCGGGCGTGGTCGACCAGTGTGGTCTCGGCCTGCTCGCGGGTCTGGGCCGGGATGTCGGTGGGGATCCGGGACATGGTCTTGACCACGATGGCGGTCTGCTCGGCGCCGAGGGTCCCGTCGCGCAGGGCGTCGCCGAGGACGGGTAGTACGGGTGGGACCTCGCCGCCGCTGATCGCGTCCTGGGGCAGGATCGCCCGCGCCGCGCGGACCCGGCCCCGGGCGTCGCCCGGGCTGATGCCCACGGCGTTGCGCAGCAGGACCGCGGTCGATGACTGTCCGTGGGTTTGGGCCAACCGGGCCAGGTCGATCTCGCCGGCAACCGCGACCTGCACCGCGTAGGTCAATCGGGCGAGGCGTTCCACGGTGCGGGCGGTTTCGAGCAGATCGTCACCGGGGAACTTCCACCATTCGGCGTCCAACAGGAGTGTCAGGCCGGCGCCCACCTGCTCGGCGACGCCCTCGGCGTCGGCGCGAGTGGTGATGCTGCCGGTCATGACTGCAGCCTTGCACATGGGTACGACAGTGCGATCTGACCTGCAAAGACGCGGCCGGCGACCATCTGCAGCCGACGCCGCGCCGTCGTCAATCCGGTCATGCCCAGACTGTCGCACACGGGTACGACAGTGTCGCCGCATCTGGCCGTCGCCGCCTACGGCTGCCGGCACCGAGTGCCGATGGGCGGGTTCAGCTCGGATGAACGGCCTCGAACACCATCTGCAAGCCGTCGTCGGGTGATAGGTCCAGGTGACATTGCAGTTGTGGCCCAGGGCCTCGAGCGTGCCGTCGAGCACACGGGTGTTGTTCATCCGGTGGACAAGCTGAATCCGAGTTGACCCATCTCGCCAGCGCCGGACCGCCACGGATGACGCTGTAGCCGTGAGAGCAATGGTGACTGAACACGAGTCGCCCTTGACCGTCGCGATACCCGTGAAGTATGTCGTGGTCACTGCCTTCAGATCTCGCATCGCTGGGACATTGCCGCCCACTCACGGCCACCGGGATGATCGCCGAGCTGGTCGCGACCGCCCAGGAGATCGGTGTCAAGCGCAGCGCGGGCAACGTTTCTCGCCCCGCCGGACGAGGACCAGCTGGCCTTCCACGACACCGTCGCCCAGAACCAGTCCACGATGGGTGTTCTCGGTGAGGGCAAGCTGGCCGCCATCGCGCGACCTGGTCAAGGTCACTCAGCGGGACCTCCGCACCGACTGGACAGTCCGCGAGGGACGTCCGTGCGCGTCGGCGGTCCTCGATTCGCCGGTTGCCGGTGATCCACGGGTATCCGCCGGACAAGCAGCCGGAGGCGATCAAGCTGGCCCTGGAACAGAAGGAGCCGATGGTGCCGCGGTACTCGGAAAATGCGGTGCTCCCAGCGAGGGTACAGGGGAGACGCGCGGACAGGTATTCGCCCATCCAATCCCGTTCGACGGGCCGGAGAGTCGCGCTCATCGACTGTGCGCCGCGCTCAGGCTGCAGCGCGAGCGCGAGGTACAGACGTTGAGCAACAAAGGGACCTGATCAGCTCGTCCCATCGACCCAGGTGCGGTACCCGCCGTCCAGGTTGGTCGCGTCCCGTCCCAGCTGGGACAGCAGCTGGACGGCGGTATGCCCGCGTTGGCCGACCGCGGGTGACAACAATCGGACCGGGCGGGATCTCACCCACCCGAGACCGCGGCTCATCGGGCGGGATAGTCCGCGCCCACTTCCGGGGACGCGGGCCAGCGCGCCCGACCTCCCGGAGGACTCGTGTCCAGAACTGACGCACACCAGCCGCTGTGGGTTTCCCTCGTCCGGGGCGACCTTGCCGCCCGGCCTCAGCACGATCACCGGAGCGGTGAATGCGATCTGCCTCCCCGTGAGCGCATCGACCGGCAGAGTTTCGGGGCTGTGGGGGCCCGGCTCCCGGTGTGCCGGTGGGAGTTCGTCTATACGGGATTCAACACGTGTTCGTGCGACCTGTGTCACGGAGGTGTCTGCCGGACCATCGACGCTCGTGCAATGCGGCGGCGGGACCGCCGGAACCTTGTTGTCGCCCTCGCCCGGTGGCGTGCCGGCGACGTCGACGCGTGGGACTCTGCCGACGGCCCCCTCTGATCAGACCTGCGCCGTTTCGGAGAGCTGAGCTGGCGCATCACGACCAGCGCGACCGGCACCCCGCCGGTGGTGTTCGGGCGGGGCCGGTCGCAAACTGGTTAGGGCGCAAGGTGGGTCGAGCCTGGTCGCGCGGTAACGGTCACCCGGCCAGGGCGTGCTGCGCCTTGCGGACGCGGCGCGGGTAGACGGTGGTGAAGGTGATGATGCCGGCGATGATGCCGAGGGACACCAGGCCCAGGTAGGGCTGGACGGTGGCCAGGTCCCCGATCTCGTCGGCGTAAATGTCCATGGCCGAGCCCAGGACGTTGCAGGCGCCGATGCCGACCATGGCGATGCCCCAGGCGGCACTAATGATCAGGTTGGTGCGCACGAACAGCGGCGAGCTCCAGTAGGCGGGCGGAGTCATGGTGCGGGCGTACCGCTGGGTGAAGGGCGCGAACGGGAGCATGATCAGCAGGAACGCGCCCAGGACGGCGGCGAGGCCGGGAATTGCCCAGGTGAGCAGCCACTCGTGGGCCTGCTCGCCGGTGACGGAGGCGATCAGGGCAATCGCGGCCAGCGGGATGAGTGATCCCACGCTCATCTGGTTGGGGCGGTGGAGCTCGCGGGTGAGAGCGGCGCCGGCAAGGACCAGCCCGATGCCGATGAGCGCGGACCAAGCGATGTGCTCGGGGCCGATGATCGGGACGATGATGCCGAAGGCGACCCAGGGGAGGAATCCGAGGATCATCGTGGTCGGCTTCATGGTGTTTCCTTTCAACTCAACATGGGCGCGCGGGAGCGCGGACGGTCTCATGGGTGGTGTCCGGGGGCCTTTACGGGCCGCCCTGCTCCGGTGTTTTCCCTGGTGGGAGCCGGTATGACTGATATCTTGCCGGGCCAGGGCAGGTGAGACATCCGCATACTGGCGGAACCTGCCGCGACGCCGGGTGACGTGGGCCGGCCACATCGGCTGGTGCGGCCTGGTCCCGGACCCCCTCTTCCCGTTCGACCTCTTCCCGTTCGAGAGGTCGTTCGGCACGGCATCATGCTCTTGCGCTGTGCGCCGCGCTCAGGCCGCAGCGCGAGCGCGGGGTACAGAGCTTGAGCAACACGGCTAGGGCTGAGCGGGCATGGAAAGAGGCGGCGAGCAGACCGGGCCGCTGCCGCGGCGGGCCGATCAGGCCGCGCGGACACCGCCGACGTACACCGCGGACACCTGTCGGACGGCAGAACCGATGTCGCGCAACGGGTCCGCCCCGATCAGCAGCAGGTCGGCGTCGTAGCCCGCCCGCAGACGACCCTTCCGCCCGCCGACCCCGCACACCCGCGCCGCCGCCGAGGTCGCGGCGGTCAGCACCTGGGCGGCGGACAGGCCGGCATCTGCGAACAGGTCGACGGATCGGGGCAGGCCGCCGTGGGCGAGCCAAGGATTCAGGCCCGCGTCGAGGCCGGTGACCACGGGCACTCCCGCGTCCACGAGTCGGCGGATCATGCCGGCCCGCCATTCCCTGACGGCCTCGGGGGTCTGGCCGGAGGCCTCCAACAACTGCCGGACCGCGGGTGGCGCGTACTGCAGGAACTCCGCAGGTGCGGGCGGGATCACCCCACCGACCGCGACCTGCCGGTCGGCGAGGGCGGTGATCAGCGTGTCGGGCAGTTCGGCGCCTGCCGGTGTCAGGCAGCTGCAGTGCTCGATGCCGTCCACGCCCGCCCGGACCGCCTGCTCGATGGCCGCCAGCCAATGGGCATGCGCAGTCACCGCGAGCCCGGCCTCGTGCGCCTCGTGCACGATGAGCCGCAGCTCGTCGTCGGTGAACTGGGTGGCGACGGCGGCGGTGCCGGGCGTGGACATCCCGCCGCTGGCCATCACCTTGATCACGTCGACGCCGCGGCGGGCGTGTTCGCGGACGGTCGCGACGATGGCGTCCGGGCCGTCGACGACCCCGCCCAGGAAGTGACAATGCCCTCCCGGCACCGTCAACGGCGGCCCGGCGGCGATCACCGTCGGCGCGGGCCCCGACCCCGCGGGCCCCGACCCCGCAGCCGACTCAGCGGACCGGTCCACCACCGCGTAGTCCCGATCGCCGAGGTCGCGGACGGTGGTGACACCCGCGGCCAGTTGGCGGGCCAGGGATTCGCCGATCACCCGGTCCGGGTCCGGCTCGGTGACCGCGCGCTCGAGCGCACCCGGCCGGCTGTCGCAGACCAGGTGCACGTGCGTGTCGATCAGACCCGGAACCACGGTGCGATCACCGACATCGACGACCTCGCAGTCCACGGCGACGTCCGGCTGGCCGTCCTGGATCCCGGCAATCGTGCCGCCGTCGACCATCACGGTGGCCGGGCCGACGCTGAACCGGTCACCATCGAATACCCGGGCGCAGCGCAGGGCCAGCATGCGCAGGATGCTATCCCCTTCGTTCCGGATGGGCCCTTGATCCTGCTCCGCGCCGATCGTCCGATATGGCGTCCGAGGGGCGGCCGACCCGCCCGGCGAGGGTGACACCATGGGTGGCCAGCCATCGCCCTGAGGGAGACGCATGCCGGACGGACCGACGCCGACCATGGACGCCGCGCAGGCGGACAAGCTGCGTCGCCAGCTCGACGCCTGGCGCCGCCAGCTGGTGGCCTTGGACCGCAGGCAACGCCAGCTGTACTTCCGGCATACCCGCACCGCGTCCCTCGAACTGCGCGCGCCGGCGCCGCAGCACCTCGCGGCCCTGGTCGCCCGGCCGACCAGGCTGTTCAGCCTGGTTCCGGAACCCACCGGCAACCTGGCCGTCGACGGCCCGCCGACCCCCGCCTCCGACGCCACCGCGCGGTACGGCCGGCCGGTGGACGGCGGGATCGAGGTCGCCGACAAGCGTGCCGCCGAACTGGAGACCTCGCTGCGCCGGCTGGATGTCGTCGCCCGCCAGCTCTACGCCGACCGGGGCCTGTGGACGCTGTACATCGGCCTGCTGATGCTGCAGTGGGTGGACCCCGACGACGGCGCGACGGTGGTCAGCCCGGTCGTGCTGGTGCCCGTGGACCTGACCCGGTCGGCGCGGGACCAGCCGTATCTGGTCCGGTGCAACGAGGAGGACCCGGTCCTCAACCCGACCCTGCGGCTGAAGATGAGCGAACTGGGCGTCGATCTGCCCGATATCGACGCCGACGAACTCGACATCGCCGGCCTGCGGGACGCCATCGTGCCCCTGATCGCGACGCGGCCCGGGTGGGCGGTCCTGGAGCGAGCGGTGCTGTCCACCTTCAGCTTCCAGAAGGAGGCGATGTACCGGGATCTCACCGACAATGCCGAGCTGATCATGGCCGATCCGCACGTGCAGCTGCTCGGCCTCGGCCCGGACGCCCCGGTGTCGCAGCAGATTGCGTTCGATCCGCCGGACCCGCTCACGCTCGACGACCGCTACCCGGCCGAAGAGCTGGCCAGCATCCTGGACGCCGACAGCAGCCAGCGGGCCTGCATTGTCGCCGCGCGAGACGGCCGCAGCTTCGTGATGGATGGGCCGCCGGGCACCGGGAAGTCCCAGACGATCGCGAACATCATCGTGGAGCTGATGACCGCGGGCAGGACGGTACTGTTCGTCAGCGAGAAGGCGGCCGCGCTGGACGTGGTGCGGGACAGGTTGGCGCAAGCCGGACTTGGATCGTTCCTGTTCGAATTGCACAGCCACGCCGCGACCCGCAAGAACGTCGTCGACGACTTGCATGCCACCCTGCTGCAGCAGGTGCAGACCCGCGAGTCGTTCTCCGAGGCGGACCGCGAGCTGCTCATCCGGACGCGCCGCGGGCTCAGCGAGTTCGCGGCGGCGATGAACGACGTGCGACAACCCTTGGGGCGCTCGGTCTTCGACGTGCTCGGCGAGCTGGGCGAGCTGCCCAGGGTAGGTCGGACGTTGTCCACCTCGGACGCCCGGGCCGACCTCGACGAGCGGGCACGAGGCGAGATCGCCGATCATGCAGCGGCTCTGGCCCGGCACTGGCGGCCGGTGCAGGAGGGGGACGACTTCCTCTGGCGGGAACTGGCCGACGCCGACCACTCCGAGCACACGATCGCCCAGCTCATCGACGCAGTCACCGACGCGGCCGCGTCCGCGGACGGCGCGGTGCTGCTGGCGGCCGCCGTCGACGATGACACCGGGCTCGTGCAGCCGATGAGTCTGGCCGCCCTGCAGCGGCGCGCCCGGCTGCTGCAGCTCGCCGAGCATCGACCCACCATCGCGATCGACTGGCTCACGGCACCCGACGTCACGTCGGTCGGTGACCTGGTAGCCGCCCGAAAGTCGCTGAGCGGCAGGCTGATCGCGGCCCGCACCGAGCTGATGCGAGCCGTCGGACCGCGGTGGCCGGAACTCGACGACCGATCCTTGCCGGTGCTGGCCGGCCTTGCGGATCTGACCTGGGCGCCGGCGGACGGCACCGGATCGAACACCGTACCCGGGTTGCTGGCCTTCCTCGATGCGGCGCCGGACCGGTTGGCTGCCATCGATCGGGACACCGCCGACCTCGGCCGGCTGCTCGGCCTGCCCAACAGCGGCCAGACGCTCGCCCGGGCCCGGGCGTACGCCGAACTCGCGTTGCTCGTGGAGCGACCGGCGAAGCCGCCGGCCGCCTGGCTGAATCCGGCAACACAGTCCGCAGTCGCCGAGTCCGTCGCCGTCCTCGGGCCGCTGGTCGAGCATGTCCGTGAGCACGACCGGCGCATGCGAGAGCTGTTCACCGACGACGCGCTCGGCCTTGATCTGGCCGGCCTGCAGATCCGGTTCCGCGACTCGCACCGCGGGTTCGGCCGTTTCACCGGCGCCGCGCGCGCCGACCGCCGCGCTCTCAAGGCGGTCACGGTTCGCGGCAAGGTGGACCGGCAGCTGCTGGAACGGCTGCCGGACGCCATTGCCTGGCAGCAGGCGCATCGCGAACTCCAGGAGCGGGAGCGGCAGTACGCGCCACCCCTCGGCCTTACCTACCGGGGCACCGGCACAGACTTCCGTCGGTTGGGTGACGCGCTCGAGACTGCCCGCCGGGCATCCCATCTCGCCGGCGCGGCGGTCCACCCGGCGACGCTGGGGCGCCAACTGGCCGACGGCGGATCACCCGATCCCGGCCTGAGTGCGCTCGCTCGCCGGCTGATCGACGAGGTGGCCGGATGGATCAGGGACACCACCACGACGCTGGACGCGTCCGCGATCCGGCAGGTCGAGCACCTGTCGCTGCAGGATACGGCGCAGTGGTGCCGCACCCGGCGATCCGAGCTCGGTGACCCGCTCACCGCGGTCACCGCCGTGGCCGCGCTGGCCGGTCGGCCGACCAGCATCGGCCAGGCCAGGGCCGCGCTGGAGGCGTCCGGTCGCCGGCTCGCCGCCGAACGCGACATTGTGGCCACCCGAACCGACGACGAGCGGGCGCTGGGCGGGCTCTACGCGGGCGCGGACACGGACTGGGCAGCGTTCGACCGAGCACTCGAATGGGCGCACCAGGTCAGGGAAGCCACCGGCGGACCAGTGAGTCCGGCGACCGCGGAACGGTTTTCGTCGATCACCCTGGAATCCGACCTACTGCGCGCGGCGATCGACGATTGGCAGCGGGCCCGCGACCGGGTCCTGGCCGCATTCAATCCGGCCCGGCGGCGGACGCTGGGCGCCGACCTGGACGTGGACCTGCGCGAGTCGGCGGCGGCGCTGCGCGAGATGGCGGCGACGGCGCGCACCGACATCACCGAATGGTGCCTGTTCGCACAGCGACGGCGGGCGCTGGCTGAGCTGGACCTGGCCGCGGCGGTGGACACGGTCGTGGCCGCCGGCCTTCCGGCCGAGCAGGTTGCCGGCGGCATCGAAGCGCTGGTCCTGGGCGCCTGGCTCGACTCGACCGTCGAACGGGATGAGCGTCTGCGGCACCACCAGCCGACGGAGCGGGATGCACTGGTCGAGCGCTACCGCGAGCTCGACCGCCGGATCGTCAACGAGGCGCACACCCTGGTCGCCGCCCGCTGCGGCGAACGACGCCCTCGGTCGCTGACCGGCCGGCCGGCGCAGGTGATCACCCGGGAGGCGAACAAGAAGTCCCGGCACAAGCCGATCCGGCAGCTGCTGGACGAAGTCGGCACGCTGGCCGTTGAGCTCAAGCCCTGCTTCATGATGAGCCCGCTGACCGTGTCGATGTTCCTGAGCCCCGAGATCCGGTTCGACGCCGTCATCTTCGACGAGGCGTCGCAGGTGCTGCCGGCGGACGCGGTCAACTGCATCTACCGGGGTCGCCAGCTGATCGTCGCCGGCGATCAGAAGCAGCTGCCGCCCACCGACTTCTTCGCCCGCGCCGAGGACGCGGAGATCGAGGACGAAGATCTGGACACCTTCGGCTCGGTGCTCGATTTGTGCAAGGCCGCCGGGGGGCTGGGGTCGCTGCCGCTGACCTGGCACTACCGCAGCCGGCACGAGGACCTGATCACCTACTCGAACTACCGGTTCTACGACGGCACCCTGCGTACGTTCCCCGGCGCCGCCTACGACAGCGCCGACCTTGGCGTCGAGCACTTCCTGGTGGACGGGCGGTACCGGCGGGCCGGGGCGCGGGACAACCCGGTCGAGGCCGGCAAGGTCGTCGAACGTGTCGCCCACCACGTGCACACCCGGCCGGGCCAGTCGCTCGGCGTTGTCACCTTCTCGACCGCACAGGAGGACGCGGTGCGGGCCGCCCTGGAGGCGTCCGGAATGCCCGAGGTCACCGCGTTGCTGGAGGAACGGGACCGGCTCGGCGGATTCTTCGTCAAGAGCCTGGAGAACGTGCAGGGCGACGAGCGCGACGTCATCGTCTTCAGCGTCGGCTACGGCCCCGACGAGAACGGCGCGTTCCCGATGAACTTCGGACCGCTCAACCGCGAGGGTGGCTGGCGCCGGCTCAATGTCGCGATCACCCGGGCGCGCCGCCGGGTCGAGATCATCAGCTCGTTCCGGCCCGCGCAGATCACCGGGGTCACTTCAGCCGGCCCGCTGCACCTGCGCGGATACCTCGACTTCGCCGAACGCGGCCCGGCCGCGTTGGTGCACGACGCTCCGGCGAACCGGGACGACGGCCAAGGAGCGCTCGAGGAGCAAGTGGCGCGGGTCATCCGTTCCTGGGGGTATCCGGTGCACACCAGGGTCGGTGCCGCCGGGTACCGGATCGACCTGGCGGTGCTGCACCCCGACCGACCGGGCGAGTACCTGCTCGGCGTCGAATGCGACGGTGCCGCCTACCATTCCGCGCCGACCGCGCGGGACCGGGACCGGCTGCGGGAACAGGTGCTTGCCGGTCTCGGGTGGCGCATCCACCGGATCTGGGGCATCGGCTGGTGGCGCGACCGGCCGGCCCAGGAGGCCCGGTTGCGCGCGGCCATCGAGGCCGGCCTGGACACCGGCCACGAGGCCGACAGCCCGCCGACCGCACGGGACGGGGCCGACGCCCGGGTGGAGATCCGGTTCGGCCGGCTGGATACCGCGGCGGTGCCCGCGTGGGCGGTGGCCTACCCCCTGACGTCCCCCGTGTCGTCGCGGACCCAGGTGCACGCTTCGGCCGACCCCCGGTCCCCCGAGGCACGCCCCGCGCTGCGCCGGCTGTTCGAGGCGATCCTGCGGGTGGAGGCGCCCGTGCACGAGACGGTGCTGCTGACCAGGTTCCGGGAGGCGTGGGGGATCGGGCGGGTCGGCGCGCAGATTCGGGCGAACGCCGAGCACGTGCTGTCCAGGATCCGGGTCGACGGCAGCGACGTGCTGCGGGACCAGTCCGGCTTCTTCCGGATCGACGGTGCCGAGCTGACCCGGGTCCGGGTGCCGACCAGTGCCGAAGCCGCGCGCAACGTGCTGTCCATCCCGCCCGAGGAGATCGACCTGGCGGTGACCGGCACCGTGCGGGACGCGATCGTCATCGAGGAGGACCAGCTGGTGGTGGCCGTCGCCAGGCTGTTCGGCTGGCTCCGATCCGGGCCGGACATCCAGAACGCCATCGCCTCGTCCGTCTCCCGGGTGCTCGCGCAGGGCAGGGTCCAGCGCAACGCGCGGCGGGAGCTCCGGATCGGCTGACCGAACACCGAATACCGAACACCGGGTCCCGGGCCCGCGGTCGGAAGGGCCGGTCGAGGGTCGCCCAGGGGTAACATCGACCGGCGAAGCACCCAGCGCTGAGGTTCGACTTGCCCCCGGCGCGGCGTCCGTCGCCGCTGCCGGGTCGGGAGTCGGACCGGCGCCCGATCGGCCCATCCGGGCCGTCCGGGCGTTCAGCCCCGACCGAACCGCCAGCCGATTTGCAGCCTCCCGAGACCGACGGGTAGCCTGGTCGACCGGCCCGGTCCTGCTGGGTCGCTGTCGTGTGCCTTCGATCCGGCCGGTCG
>CAYZBB010000065.1:0-25678 GCA_964476495.1 uncultured Actinomycetes bacterium
GTGGGTGCCCGACGATGACTCTGCTTGTTTTCAAGGAGATGGCGGTCGCCTACGGCCGGATCGAGGCATTGCACGGCATCTCGTTGGCGGTGGAGGAGGGTGAGCTGGTCACCCTGATCGGCGCCAACGGCGCCGGGAAGACCACCACCATGCGGGCGATCTCCGGGATCCGGCCGCTGTCCCGGGGGACGATTACGTTCGACGGCCAGGACATCACGCGGATGAAGGCCTACCGGCGGGTGATCGAGGGCATCGTGCAAGCGCCCGAGGGACGGGGAGTATTCCCGGGGATGACCGTCCAGGAGAACCTGGACATGGGTCACTACGGGCGCAAGTTCGAGTCCAAGGTCGAGTACCAGCAGACCCTGGACCGGGTGTTCGAGCTGTTCCCGCGGCTTGCCGAGCGGCGTTCGCAGGTCGGCGGCACCATGTCCGGCGGGGAGCAGCAGATGGTCGCGATCGGCCGTGCGCTGATGGCGCGGCCTCGAGTGCTGCTGCTGGACGAGCCGTCGATGGGTCTGGCACCCATGGTGATCCAGCAGATCTTCAAGATCATCTCGGAGATCAACGCCACCGGGGTGACGATTCTGCTGGTCGAGCAGAACGCCCAGCAAGCCCTCTCACGGTCGCACCGGGGTTACATCCTGGAGACCGGCGAGGTCGTGAAGTCGGGGCCCGGCAAGGAACTGTTGGCCGACCCGGCCATCAAGGAGGCGTATCTCGGCGTGGCGTGAGCCCGACGGGATCGGTCCAGTCGGAGCCCACGAGCCGGTCCATTTGCCGGTTTCGGCCCTTCCCGTGGCACAAATCGGGGCCATGAGTGGCAAATGGATCCCACCTACGGCCGCGTGCTGCGTCGGCTCGGCCATGTCATGCCGGGCCGGCTCTGAGGAAACCCGGGCCATATCCCGGCCGCCCGGGACACCGGTCTCTGCCGCCGGGACCGGTCCGGCCGCACGCTCAGAAGCATGACCACAGCCGTGAGCGCCCCACCCGTCGGTCGGCACTACACCTGGTCCGGCGTCGCCTGTCTCGTTGTCGGGTCACTGGCCGTCTTCGTCCAGTGGCTGATCACCCCTGTCGACGCGACGCTGTCGACGCCGGAACTGGTCGCCCAGGTCGCGGACCACTCCACGGCGATGGCCTGGGCGCTGGCACTGGACGTGCCGATCCTGCTGGTTTTCCCGGCGATCCTGTACGTCGCCCACCTGGCCCGGGCGAGCACGTCGCTGTTCGCGGGCATCGCGACGGCGATCTGCTTCCTCCCGATGCTCGGCGGTGTGCTGCTGCTCGGCGTCGACGCGCTGGTGTTCGAGGCGGCGGCGCAGCCCGATCCCGCCGGGGCCGCGGCGCTGGTCGATGCCTTCGTCCACAACGCCTTCGTCGGCGGCCTGACGACCGTCTACCTGGTCAGTCACGTCGTCGGCTTCATTCTGATGGCGATCGCGTTGTGGCGGGTCCGTGCGGTGTCGCTGTGGGCCTGCGTCGCTCTCGCGGCCTGGCCTGTCGTCGAAATGGGCGGGTATGCCTTGGGCGGCAAGGCGGTCGCCGCGGTGGGTTACGCCCTGCTGGTTGCCGCCTACGCAGCGTGTGCGGTTGCGCTTGTCCGCGAGCAGCGCCAGGGCAGGAACCTGGCAGATCCGGCTGCGGACGCTCTCGCGGCGTCGTGACCTGCGCGGGAGAATCGGACGTCATGGAGTGGGCGGTGGCCTGCGGTCGGTCGGGCATCGTCATCGCGGTGGTCGGCGCGACGGCGGCGGTGCTGACCGCCGCCACCCTGCGCGACGACCCGTTCGTGATCCTCCTCGCCACGCTGGCCGTCGCTGTGCTCTCTGTCCCGGTGGTCGGCGCGGCGGCGGTGCGGTCCGCGCCGCGCAATCCGGTGAGCTGGATCCTGCTGACGGCCGGAGCGGCACTACCGGTGGCCCTCGCGGCGTACTCCTACGGCCGTGAGGTCTACGACGACGGCCACGATCTCCCGCTCGCCCGGCTTGCCGGGTGGCTCGACGGGTGGCCGTGGGTGCCGGCGACCATGCTGGTCGCCACCGTCGGCATCCTGCTCTTCCCGGACGGGCGCCTGCCCTCTCCGAAGTGGCGACCGCTGCTGGCGGTCGAACTGCTCGTCGCCGTCCTGCTGCTCATCGCGCTCGTGTTCGGTGGCGGACTGATGGACTGGCCGACGATCGCCAACCCGACGGGTTTGCCCGGGGACGCCGGAGAGATCGCTGCCGCCCTGCTACTGGCGATCGCGCTCGTCGCGCCGATGTCCACCCTCTCGACGGTGGCGCTCACCCGGCGCTACCGCTCGACCACCGACGCGGTGACTCGTGATCGGCTGCGCGGCGTGCTGCCGGCCGCGTGGCTGATCGTCGCGTCGTGGTGGGGCTGCATCGTCGTGGGTACCCTGGGCGGCGCCACGATCAGCGCGCTCCCGGCCGAGTGCCTCGGCATCCTCGCGCTGGGCGTCGGGTGTTGGGTGGCGATCCGTCGGCACGGACTGTTCGACGCCAGGCTCGCCGTGCGCCGTGGTCTGGTCTACGGCACGCTCAGCGTCCTGGTCGCCGTGATGTACGTCCTGGTCGCGGGGCTGCTCACGGGCCTCGGTGCCGACCTGTTCGCTGCCCCCATCGCCGTCGCGGCCGCGGTCGTGGCCGCCCTACCGCTGCGAGATCGGTTGCAGCGAGCGGCCAACCGACTGGTCTTCGGGCTGCGGGACGATCCGTTCGCCACGTTCATCAGGCTCGGCGACGACCTGGAGAACGCGGCGGCCGCCGACGAGGTGCTGCCCGCCGCAGCGAGTTCGGTGCGCCAGACGCTCAGGCTCCGCCACGTCGAGATCCGGTCGGCCGACGGCGAGCTGATCGCGGCGGCCGGCACGCCCGGCGGTGGTCCTGTGGAGGAGGTGCCGCTGGTCTACACGGGCGAACGGGTCGGCACGATGATCGCCCAGCCGTCGGACGACGACGGACCGCTCGGCCCCGCCGCCCGGGAACTGCTCGCCGGGATCGCCCGCCCGGTCGCGGCGGCCGCCCGCGCGACGGCGCTCGGTCGCGACCTGGTCGCATCCCGCGAACGGCTGATCGCCGCGACCGAGGAGGAGAGGCGACGGCTGCGACGCGATCTGCACGACGGTCTCGGACCGACCCTGAGCAGCGCCGTCCTCGCGGCCGGCCGGGCCCGGGCGCTGCTCGGCCGCGATCCCGACCTCGCCACCGACCAGCTCGAGCAGCTCATCGCCCAGCTCCAGCAGGCGGTCGCCGATGTTCGGCGCCTCGTCTACGGTCTGCGGCCGCCTGCCCTCGACGAGCTGGGTCTGGTCGGCGCGCTCGGCGAACAGGCCAGGGCACTCGGCCCGATCCGGGTGAGTGGCCCGCGCGAGCCGGTCGCCCTGGGCGCGGCGGTCGAGGTGGCCGCCTACCGGATCGCGATGGAGGCGATGACGAATGCCGCCAGGCACGCGCACTCCCGCGAGGTGACCGTCGACGTGTCGATCGACCGGGTGGGGGACGACTGCCTGCGGCTCGAGATCGCCGACGACGGCATCGGTTTGCCGGACGAGTACCGGGCCGGGGTCGGCATCGCGTCGATGCGGGAGCGCGCCGCCGAGCTCGGCGGGCAGTGCACCGTCGAGCGGCGGGCGCCGAAGGGCACGTTGGTCCGGGCCGTGGTTCCGCTGGGCTCTCCGTGAGCGCCGCCGACGTGCCGGTGCGGGTGGTGATCGTCGACGACCACCCGATGTTCCGGGCCGGGCTCCGCACCCTCGTCGAGGAATCGGACCGGCTGGAACTGGTGGGGGAGGCCGGCGACGGCGCGGACGCGCTGGCCGTGTGCCGTCGTGAGAAGCCCGATGTGGTGTTGATGGACGTCCGGATGCCCGGCGCCAGCGGGGTGGAGGTCACCCGCGAACTCACCGGCAGCGTGCCGGGAATCGGAGTGCTGATGCTGACGATGCTGGAGGACGACACCACGGTCTTCGCCGCGATGCGGGCCGGAGCGCGCGGCTACATCCTCAAGGGTTCCGCCCCGGACGAGATCGTGCGGGCGATCGAGGCGGTCGCCGCGGGCGAGGCGATTTTCGGGGCCGCGCTGGCGACCCGGATGAGCCACTTCTTCACCGCCGGCCGCAGCGGTGAGCCGCACCCGTTCCCCGAGCTGACCACCCGCGAGCGGGACGTGCTCGAGCGGATCGCCGCCGGGGAGGCCAACGCGCTCATCGCCGGCCACCTCGGCCTGAGCGAGAAGTCCGTGCGCAACAACGTGTCGGCCATCCTGGCCAAGCTCCTGGTCGCCGACCGGGCGCAGGCGATCGCCAAGGCCAGGGACGCCGGGATCGGATCGTCATGGCACTGACCGACCGCGGCAGCCGCCGCGGAAGCTCATTGGTGATGATCGCCGTCGCCACGATCCTCGCCGTCGAGACGGGCTGCTCGTCGCCGACCGCGACACCCACCGACGCGCCGGTCTCGCCATCGCCGTCCCGGACAACCCAGGAATGGCCCGTCGCGATGGCCGCGATGGGGCATTCGGGGCTGACCGGCTTCGACAGCGGTTCCGGAGCGCGCGACGAACCCGCCAATTCCTGGGCGACCGGCACCAATCCGGCCGTCGACAGCGTCTACCTGCGCCTGGTCGCCGCGAATCCGGCGGCCGAGGGGAACGGGCGGAATTTCGCGGTCAGTGGTTCGAACGTCGACAGCCTGCCGTTCCAAGTGAACCTGATCAAGGACATGGATCCGAAGCCCGAGCTGATCCTGATCCAGTCGATCGACAACGACATGCAGTGCGACGGCACCGATGACGCCAACCTTCCCGTCTTCCGCGACAAGCTCGCGCGGGTCCTGGATACGCTGAGGTCGATCGCGCCGGACGCGGACATCATGTTCGTCTCCCAACCGGTCGATGTGCAGCACTATTCGGACACGATCATGGCCATCGATCCGACCCACCTCGCCGGCACCGGGTTGTGCGACGTCGTCGATCCGACGACTCTGCAGCTCGTGCAGAGCAAGGTGGACGATCTGCAGGCACTGGTCGACGAGTACTTCGATGCGATCGTGCAGGTCTGTGCCACCTTCCCGAGGTGCCGGACCGACGACGGCGCGATGCAACGGATGGTCCTCGATCCGGGCGACCTGGCGCCCGACTTGAACCATTTCTCGGTCGCAGGCAACGCGAAGATGGCGGCCATTGCCTGGTCAGCGCTGTACCCGGGCCGGTGATCCCGCCTCACCGAATGCCCGACTGCGGCCGGTGACGGCCAGCAGGACGTCCGCGGCCGGCAGCCGAATCACCTCGGGGCCTTCGCCCAGCGCCAGATCGGTGTCGGTCGCCTCGAGCCGGCGGCCCGTCAGGTCGACGCCGAAGAAGGCCTGCTGCAGCTTGCTCGCCGATCCCAGCACGAGCCGGATACGGTCCGCCGGCGGGCGGGGAAGGCCCAGTGGTTCGGTGATGTCCAGGCCGTGGATGACATCGTGGCTCAGCGCCCCGGCCTGCCCGCCGATCGGCGGCTGCCAGGGGTGCTCGATGTTGCTCCGCAGGCAGGCGAGCAGGTCGGCGTCGGATACCTGCGCGGTGTCCTGCCTGGCCAGCTCGTCCGCGAACGCATTGAAATCGCCGTGATGTGCGGCGATCCCGGCCAGTACGGATTCGTCCGGCCCAGCGGGGAGGGACCGGCCGTCGATGGTGGCGACATGAAGGCGGTCGTCCCTGACCACGCCGAATCCGTGTAGTTCGGCGGCGGTCGAGTAGCAGGCGACGAGCGGTTCGCCGAATCTTGTCTGGGCCCTGAGCATGTGACTGCACAGTGAGCTTCTGCTGCGCGCCAATTGTGATCTGGTTGAGAAGGATTCTCCAGTCGTCACTCTCGACCGACGCAACAGTTCTGACAAGCAAACCCTAGAGGCGCTGAGCGTTGATCAGGCAGACGCCTTGCTGGAAGACGCGCTCGGGCGCGCGACTGACCTGGCCGGCGTCGACTGGACCGGACAGCGTTTCGTCGTGACCGGTGACCCGAGCATCATCCGAGCCGCAACCGATGACTCCAACGAGTAAGGTTGACCATGCCCGTCCGCATCGAGGCGCAGTTCATCCTCGGTACTTATCAGGGTCACCGCAGCGATGGAAGCGCCGATGTCCTGCCCGACCCGGCTCGGCTTCACGCTGCGCTGGTCTCCGCTGCGGGCCTTGGACCTCGAGCGATTCTCGCATCGAGCGAACTGACATTGAACGCCGATGACGAGTCAGCCCTGCGTTGGCTTGAGAACAATCCGCCGGAGCGGATCCAATGGCCGCTGCACCGGAAGGTGGCTTCCGGCTACCGGATCGCCTATCGCAAGGAGGGCGTGGTCGTCAAGGAAGTCGGAGTCATCAAGGACAAGGTTGCCGGGCGCCGTCATTCTGACGCGACCGCGCTGGCCGGATCCGTCATATGGGAGTGGTCGACGATGCCATCGACCGTGCTGGAGATCCTGAGCGACCTCGGCCCGGAGGTGCCCTGCCTCGGCGAGGCGACCAGCCCCGTTCGGCTGACCGTCACCGCTACCGAGAAACCGACCCATGGAGACTCGACCTCGGACGATGAGAATGGCTCGACGACATGGGTTCTCGATCGACACACGTCCTTGGATCCAACTGGGATTGATGTCCGCGTGCCGCACGTCGGGCGCACCAGCGCCTTGATCGCGGCACATGTGGCAAGCCGTAAAGGCACACCCCGGCCGAGCCAGGACGGTCACGCCTGGACGGCTTACCCGACTCCGTCGCCGGTCGCATCGAGTGGCCTGCGCTATGCGACTTACGTTCCCGAGCGGCCGCCGGTCCCGGAATTGCCATGGACTCGCGCGATTCTGATTCCGGTCGTGGATCCGTCGGGTCAGGAGTTGCCCGAGCATCGCAGAGTTGGATTTGCGGTATCGGTGCACCGTGCGCTCATCGCGCGGATCGGTACGGGTGCCGTTCCCGCGATCACCGGAGCGTACGAGCCCGGTGTGCGACGGCCACCGAACCGCCTCGCCATCCAGTACTTGACCAGTTCGATGGCAGCGCTGATCAATGGCACAGGTGATCGGCGCGGCCCCATGGTGGCGCTGCTCGTTCCGGAGGGCTGCGATGCCGTCGCGGAGCGGCAGATCGCCGGCGCCCTTCGCGGCTGGACCTATGTGCGCCATCGCGGTCACGACTACGACCTGCAGGTGGACGAGACGGTCGGGGTCCCCGCCGACAAGTTCTGGCGACCGCCGGTGCCGGGAACCGTGCGCCGCTGGATCACCGCGACCCCGGCCGTGCCGGAAACCCGCCCCCAGCAACCGGTCGATGGACGGCGGTGGACCCTGGCCGACGCCGCGGCTGTGTCGGCGGGATTGCTCTGGCGAGACGTTCTCGATCACGACTCGCGCCGCGGTCCGGACCTGTTCGCCCATCTCCACGGCGCCGTGCGCAGTCAGGGTTTCCGGGTGGCGGATCTGACTCAGGTAACCGCACGACCGGCCAGCGACTACGTTCATGCGACGCCGGAGAATCTGGTCGTTCAGCCCTATCGGGCGCTGCTGGACATGGGCGACCTCTTGGCGCCCCAGGGCGTCGTCGCGCTCGGCCAGAGCCGTCACCTCGGTGGTGGATTGTTGCTTCCCGTCGACATTCCCGAGGCGGTCGTCGGGGCGGACGGGGAGGCCCTGCGATGGTGACTGCCGAGGACTTTCAGGCGTTCTTCGCGGCGGTGAACGGTGGCCGGCAGCCATTCTCGTGGCAGCAGCGGCTGGTGGACCACATTCTGACCGAACGCCGGTGGCCGGACCGGATCAACGCGCCGACCGGATCCGGGAAGTCCAGCGTCATCGAGGCGCACATCTTCGCCAACGCCGTGTCAGCGACGTCCGAGGGGATACGGGTTCCCCGCCGGCTCGTGGCCGCCGTCGACCGACGCGCATTGGTCGACAATCAATACCAGCGTGCGCTGTCGATTCGTCGACTGCTGACCGACCCGGAGCACGACATCTTGCAGCGGATGGCTGCGGCATTGAAGTCGTTGTCGACGAACACCGGTGTGGACATCGACACACCCTGGCTGCAGGTTGTCAGCCTGCGGGGCGGGCAGCAGAACTCGCCTGTGTGGCGCGACGACCCGTCGGCATGCGGGATCATCTGTGCGACTCCGGACATGTGGGGGAGCCGGGCCTTGTTCCGCGGCTACGGCACGTCCCTCCGAGCAAGGCCCCGCGACACCGGACTGCTCACGGTGGACACGGCTCTGGTGATCGACGAGGCACACCTGAATCGGCAATTGCTGCTAACCGCACGGCGGATAGGTCAGTTGCAGGCCGCCGGCGCGAGTCTCGGTGTGCCGGGACTGCAGGTCGTGGAGACGTCGGCGACTCCCGCTCCAACGACAGCTGGCAGCCCTGCCGCGACCGAGGTGGGTGTTCGGGAGAACGATCTCACTGAGCCGATTGGGGCAGACGTGGATCTAGCGACGCGGATGCTGACTCCTAAACCGGTTCAGCTGGTTCCGGTTCCGGAGTGGCCCGGCGGCAATGCCGCGGGCGCCAAGGTCGTCGCCAACGTTCTGGTTGACCGTGCGCGGGCGCTCAAGTCCGAACGGTCGGGCACGGTCGGGGTGTTCGTGAACACCGTCAAACGTGCCCTGGAGGTGGCTGAACTCCTCCGGATACCGGCCGACCGGTCCGTCGTTCCGCCCACCGTCGTCGTGGTGGTTGGACCGATGCGACCCCACGATCGCGACAATCTGGACCGGCAGTGGCCCAAGCTGCTCACCGTTGAGGGGAACGCCGAGGTCGACTACCTGGTGGCCACCCAGACGCTGGAGGTCGGTGCCGACCTCGACCTGCCGGCAGCCGTCACCGAACTCGCCCCCGCCCAATCGATCGTGCAACGCGTCGGCCGCGTCAACCGCCTCGGGCTCCATGCGAATCCGAAGGTGGAGGTCATTGTTCCTGCGGGATTCGAATCGACCCGGCTCGAGGCCGCCGGCCCGTACTCGCGCGAGGACCTCGAAACCGGTCTCGAGTGGCTGCGGGAGCGATGCGACCGCGTGGAAGGGCTGGCTGCGTGGGCCGTCAGCCGGGACGAGCGGCCACCCGTCACGCCTCGACGGTTGCTCTACCAGCGACTGGAAGCCGCCGACGCGGACCTTCTGGCGGCCACCAGTCAGCCGCTGTTCGACGAGTTCGATCTCGATTTGTGGCTGCATGACGATCTCGATCCGGACAGAGATCAATCGTTCCTTGTGGTTCGCGAGCGGCTCCCGTTGGACGCAAGCCAGGCCCTAGCGGTGCTGAAGGCGACGCCTCCCTGTGAGCACGAGTGCTTTCCGGTGGCGCTCGGTGTGCTCCGGACGCTACTGAGCTCTGAACGAAAACCGGAACGAATGTTTCGGGTTCGATCCGGGGAAGTGGTGGAGTTCCTGTCGCCCACCGCGTTGCGGCCGGGTGACATCGTCATCGTCGACTCTTCTGCGGTCGTCATTCGCGAGAACGTCGTGCATCCCGAACCGCAGCGGCCTGCCGTCGATGTCTATGAGCGAGGATCTGAGAGGTCGGACGAGGCCGCAGCCGTGCGGATCATGCCTTTCACGGCTTCGAAGCGGGACAAACCGGATCCCTATCTCCCGTTGCTGGAACGTCTGGCCCCTATCCTCGTCGAGAACTCCCGAGACACTCTGGGACGCCGTCGCGAGATGGCGGATGCCCTGGAACAGGACATCGATGGTGTGACCGCGGTGTTGGATACCGCGGAGGAAGAGGCGCTGACGCAGGCACTCCGCAGCGCGACGCGCGCGCTCAGGCGAGCCAAGTACCTCACCGAAGTTACCGTCGGACGCGACGAGAACGGCAATGTCGCCTGGGTCGTGGTGAGATCGTTGACCCGACGACTCAGGTCGAATCTCCGCCAGGTCGTCAGTCCCAGCGAACAGGCCGTGCTGTTGATGGACCATTCGGACGCCGTCGGGCAGCGGGCCGCCCGACTGGGCGATGCGGTCGGAATCGCCTCGGAGTTGGTTGACGATCTCGAGTGGGCCGGCCGGCACCACGATGATGGCAAGATAGATCGGCGTTTCCAGACCATGTTGGGGAATCCGGCAGAGACCGAGGCTTGGGCAAAGAGCGCACGGGGTCGAATCCGGCAGGCACAGCAACACCAGGCCCGGATGGAACCGGCGGGGTGGCGCCACGAGCAGCTGTCGGTGGTGGTCGCATCGGATGCGGACGATGCATCCTCCGCGCACCGGGATCTCGCGTTGCGCTTGGTCGGCACGAGTCATGGTCATGGCCGCCCGTTCTTTCCGCATTCGGCGCGCCAACTTCTTCTCAAGGATGACGCCGGGATCCTGCCGACCGCGTGCCGACTGTTCGACCGGGGCGGATGGGACGACCTCATCGACGCCACGCATGCGCGTTGGGGAGTCTGGGGCTGCGCGTACCTGGAGGCGCTACTCCGGGCAGCCGACTGCCAGGTCTCGGCGGAAGGGGGCTGACAAATGGCGACCATCGTTCTGGCTGGCGAGGCCGAAGTCGCGCTGACCCACATGGCGCTCCTGGGCACGGCGGCGATCGTCCAAAGCGGGCTCCCAACGGCGGATGTCACCCTGCACTGGCGGAACGAGAGCGACGGCTGGCGCGCGGTTCTCGACGTGGATGACGTCACCGAAGCGACCATCGGCGCGGTAGTCGCCGAGCACGCCGCCCAGCGCAGCAAACCCGACAGCTGGGTGAGCGCCGATCTCGACCACGAGGGCCGCCCGACCGCGGTGTTCAGCCCGCGCATCAAGGTGGCTACCAGCCCCGACTCGTGGGCCGCTCTCCAACGACGTCGCTGGCGCGGCATCGATGCGTTGTCCGGTGACTCCGAGGGTGGCCTCGACCGGCGACTCATCCAGGCACTGGGCGAACCCGGCTATTGGCGATCAAGCCCGACCGGGCCCAAGGCCGACGACGGTGCGTCCCGCCTGGAGATGAAGACCCGCAACCGCGGTGAGGAGTTCGTGCAGAATCGGCTGCGGCTGCTCGCCGCGGCCGTCAGCGCCCGCTCCAGCGCACAGGTCGTCGCCGGGCTTACCGGTGCCGCCGTGCGTGACGAGGTGGGCAAGAACAAGGCAGACTCCCGTTCGGGGACCGGCTTCGTCGGGCCGGGTCCGGTTGACAATGCCGTGGCCTGGTGTGCGCTCTGGGGTATTTCCCAGTTCCCCGTCATCCCGCGGGTTGTCAGCCGTTCATCGACCTGCGGCTTTGTTTCCGGCAACCGGATTCGCTCCGCCCTGGCCGTCCCAATGGTGATGTGGCCGGTGACGCCCGCGCGAATGAGGTCACTCATGTTGGGCACACACGCAATGACTGCGGCCCAACGAGACGATTCAGGATCCGCCGGGCCCGATGTGCTCGAGTCGGAGGTGGCGGTGGACTATCTTCGCGAACGGGGAGTGGGCATGATCATGCGCTTCCCCTGGTGGTCATCGAGCGGGAATGCTCCTGAGTTCCGACTGCTTTCCGGTACGTCCATCCGGTTGGGAGATCCAGGACCCGCACCGTACTGATTTCGGCCCTCGTCGCTCCTTTGGCGTGACGATTCGTCCACGGCGTCGTCTCACCTGACGTAGATGGCCGAGGATTCGTCTGGCGGGAGGCGCATGGTGACGGAGGACGCGGCATCCTCGACGGCGGTGCCACCGGACCCGATCACGATCGGAATGGTGGCTCACTACGTGTTCTGCCCGCGTCGGGCTTGGCTCGAAGCGAACGGTGAACAGACCGATACCGAGCAGGTCGCGGTCGGTCTTTCCGCTCATCGACGCACGGACGACCCTGCACGCAGCAGGGGACCGCGAACTCGAGCGGTCGACGTGGTCAACGAAGCCTGGGGTTATCGCGGACGGTGCGACACCGTGATCAGGTCCGACGACGACATCCTCGACGTTGTCGAATACAAGTCGACACCGGTGCGTCGCCGCGCCGAGGTCACCGAGGCCATGCGGATCCAATTGGCGTTGCAGGCCGCCGCGTTGCAGTCAATGGGTCACACGGTCGGCGGACAGTCAATCTACTTTACCGAGCATCAGCAAAGGGTCGCTGTGCCGCTTGCCGATGACGACTTCGTCCGGGCGCACCAGTACGTCGACCGCACCCGTGAGGTGCTCGACTCGCCGGATGCGCCGCCCGTCCTGGAAGACGATCGTCGGTGCACTCGTTGCTCGCACGCCGACGTTTGCCTGCCTGACGAGCGACCGATGCGCGCGATCACCCGGCGAATCCAGGTCGCGGATCCCGACACCCAGGTGGTCCATCTGACCGTTCCAGGATCACGCGGGTACATCCGGCGCGGCCGACTGGAGGTCGTCAAAGGGGACGACGAACTGGCCAGCATTCCGATCGAACGCATTCAGGGCCTGGTGGTTCACGGCAATGTCGACCTGTCGAGCGCGCTGATCAGAGAAATGCTGTGGCGGTCGGTCACGGTTGTCTGGTGCTCGAGTTCCGGACGCGTCATCGGATGGGCCAACCCGGGCGATGGACCGAACGGAGCTGCTCGCGTCCGGCAGCACGTAGCCTCCGCGAGCGGTCGCCTTGACCTCAGCCGCCAGTTCATCACCGCCAAGATCAGCAACCAGGCGACCATGCTCCGTCGGAACGGCAACGCACCCGAGGTCGTCGCCGTGCTCAGAACGATGGCGGCGCGTGCCCGCCGTGCGAACAGCAATCCAGAGCTTTTCGGTATCGAAGGGGACGCAGCGGCGCTGTATTTCGGTGCGTTTACGACGATGCTCAAGAAGTCGGACCTGAGTATGACGGTTCGGACTCGTCGGCCAGCCGCGGACCCAGTGAACGCAGCCCTGAACCTCGCCTATGCACTCCTCCTCGGTGACGTGGTTCGCGCCGTCGTGGCCTGTGGGCTGGACGCGCACGCTGGCTTTCTGCATAGCAGCAGCCGGAACAAGCCGGCGCTGGCGCTTGACCTATGTGAGGAATTCCGGCCGGTTGTTGCCGACTCCGTCGTGATACGAGCGATCAACAACGGCGAGATCACGTCGTCGGGCTTCATCACCGTTCTCGGTGCGTGCACGATGCGTCCTGACGCTCGCAGGGCGGTCATTGCGGCCTACGAACAGCGGGTGCAATCAACCTTTCGGCATCCTGTCTTCGGCTACGAAGTGACCTGGCGTCGATCGATGGAGATTCAGGCACGGATGATCCTGGGTGTGCTAGATGGCACCCAGGATCGGTACCTCGGTATCACCACGCGATGAGCACTGGTGATGCGCCGCGTCGCTTCCTACTGGCCTACGACATCTCCGACGACGGGAGGCGCAACCGCCTGGCTAAAGTGCTCGAACGTTATGGCGACCGCATACAATACAGCGTCTTCGTCGTTCAGATTCGCCCTGCCAAGATGGTTCGCCTACTCCAGGAAATCTACGACGTCATTCATCAGAAGGCGGACTCCGTGCTCGTGTGCGACCTGGGTCTGGCCGAGCGAAGGCCCGACGCACGCATGACCTTCATCGGCCGACAACGGCCGCTCACACCGAATGACGTGATCATCATCTAGGACCCTGCGAGCGCTGTCGCCGGGCACCTGCGCAGCGTAGACATCTCGCCGGATCGAAGGTCCTGGTCAAGCGTTCACTGCGGCGACGCGCAACCCAGACACGCAGCCCATGTCCAGGGTCGAGGGCGGAGCGCTCGCAGGTAGCATGTGCTTCTGCAGGTCGTCGGTACCCAATCGTGCTGGCTATGGCGCCGAGTAAAATCGGAGCCCTTCATTGAGGTATCGCGATGCCGGTGATGACGGCGGCGGTGACCACGGATGGCGCCGAGTAAAATCGGAGCCCTTCATTGAGGTGACTACAGGCTCTATTCCGTGGTCGGAGATCGAAAATGGCGCCGAGTAAAATCGGAGCCCTTCATTGAGGTCCGCGGACCATCGGCCGGGGGGTTTCATGCGCCTCCGCATGGCGCCGAGTAAAATCGGAGCCCTTCATTGAGGTCGCAACACCGTCGACGCCGACCCCGAAACAGAAACCGACATGGCGCCGAGTAAAATCGGAGCCCTTCATTGAGGTCGCCGATTCCTCCCGAGAGAGGGGTGAGACACGATGACATGGCGCCGAGTAAAATCGGAGCCCTTCATTGAGGTGCGCGTCAGGCGTTGGCGATCAGCGCGACGACCGGTGAGGAGATGGCGCCGAGTAAAATCGGAGCCCTTCATTGAGGTTTCGAGACCGACGTCGCGGACGAGTTCCGGGTGCCCGGATGGCGCCGAGTAAAATCGGAGCCCTTCATTGAGGTATGAAGGAGGCAGCCTGGGCCAGGCTGCGAATGGGTGCATGGCGCCGAGTAAAATCGGAGCCCTTCATTGAGGTTGCCTTGACCGCTTGCGTTACCATCCTCCGGTGCTACGATGGCGCCGAGTAAAATCGGAGCCCTTCATTGAGGTACCAACGCCAATCAGGGCGCCGGGAGCTGCGCGTGGATATGGCGCCGAGTAAAATCGGAGCCCTTCATTGAGGTACAATTCCCACCGGGCAACCCCTCTCAGGTCAGCGGTTATGGCGCCGAGTAAAATCGGAGCCCTTCATTGAGGTACCTGCTCCGGGTTGTCGCGGAGGAACCCGGCGAGATGGCGCCGAGTAAAATCGGAGCCCTTCATTGAGGTGAGCACCAGCACCGCACGCAGCGATGCGGCTTATCCGAATGGCGCCGAGTAAAATCGGAGCCCTTCATTGAGGTCCCTCCCGGCCGGGATGCAGGTCGGAGCCGGCCGTGAATGGCGCCGAGTAAAATCGGAGCCCTTCATTGAGGTGGCAACGACCTGGGCTACGGCTCCGGTTGGGCGCTGAATGGCGCCGAGTAAAATCGGAGCCCTTCATTGAGGTCGGCGACCAATGCGAGCATTTCGGAGACATCGACCACATGGCGCCGAGTAAAATCGGAGCCCTTCATTGAGGTGTCCAGAAGACGTGCGCGTTGTATCCGAACGGTCCGGATGGCGCCGAGTAAAATCGGAGCCCTTCATTGAGGTGGGTGGCCTTGCGGGCAGTGGGTCTTGGCCGCGTTCACATGGCGCCGAGTAAAATCGGAGCCCTTCATTGAGGTCAGGAACCGAAGGGGTTCTCGGGCACGTTGATTCTGATGGCGCCGAGTAAAATCGGAGCCCTTCATTGAGGTGCGAACACAAACCCTCCTCTTCCGAATAGCGGCACCGGATGGCGCCGAGTAAAATCGGAGCCCTTCATTGAGGTCTTGGAAGCATGCCGCGCGAAGGATCGCCTCGACCAATGGCGCCGAGTAAAATCGGAGCCCTTCATTGAGGTTCGAAGCGACGCCAGGCGCCGGCAAGACTCGGGTCGCAAATGGCGCCGAGTAAAATCGGAGCCCTTCATTGAGGTTTCGGCGTCGTCATCGACAGCTGGGGCGCGCCGCTCATGGCGCCGAGTAAAATCGGAGCCCTTCATTGAGGTCCCTCAAACAGGTGACGACGGTGGACGATCCTGCGATGGCGCCGAGTAAAATCGGAGCCCTTCATTGAGGTGCGCGCTCCACGTGGTCAGTCGCCACACGGATGGGATGGCGCCGAGTAAAATCGGAGCCCTTCATTGAGGTGGCGTGTCCGAGGCCGCCAAGGATGTCGCGCTGCCAATGGCGCCGAGTAAAATCGGAGCCCTTCATTGAGGTCGGACACCTCGTCGCACCACGCCTCATACGGCTTGTATGGCGCCGAGTAAAATCGGAGCCCTTCATTGAGGTTCGGCCCGTGGACTCCACACGACGAGGGGTGCTCATGGCGCCGAGTAAAATCGGAGCCCTTCATTGAGGTATGGACGCGCTAGAGCGGGCCATGGGCATTCGTCCCGATGGCGCCGAGTAAAATCGGAGCCCTTCATTGAGGTCGACATGAATCCACTCGACGCTCATTCGGCCGCCCAATATGGCGCCGAGTAAAATCGGAGCCCTTCATTGAGGTGCGCCGGCCTGCGATCCCTGGTGTGCGGTGACCTGATGGCGCCGAGTAAAATCGGAGCCCTTCATTGAGGTCGGGACGCTGAACTGGAACGACGACAAATTCACGACATGGCGCCGAGTAAAATCGGAGCCCTTCATTGAGGTTCCTGCACCCGCGCCGGTCCCGCGCCATCGGTGTGCAATGGCGCCGAGTAAAATCGGAGCCCTTCATTGAGGTATCGGCGAGGTCGAGCGACACTCGATCGTGATCGAATGGCGCCGAGTAAAATCGGAGCCCTTCATTGAGGTATATCCGGATGCTCCGGATCGGGAATCGCGGCGCTCATGGCGCCGAGTAAAATCGGAGCCCTTCATTGAGGTTGATCGATTTCCTCGGCATGCCGGACGACATGCCCGCATGGCGCCGAGTAAAATCGGAGCCCTTCATTGAGGTCTGCCAGGATTGCGCAACCACGGCTGCCCGTCAGCGATGGCGCCGAGTAAAATCGGAGCCCTTCATTGAGGTCAATCCGCGGGCGGCCACCAAATCCCTGTTAGGGCCCATGGCGCCGAGTAAAATCGGAGCCCTTCATTGAGGTGCGGACCAGCTCGACGGCGGCGACACGCCGACCGTGATCACATGGCGCCGAGTAAAATCGGAGCCCTTCATTGAGGTCCGGCGCGCTGCTCGGCCTGCGGCCAATAGGATCTCATGATGGCGCCGAGTAAAATCGGAGCCCTTCATTGAGGTACTAGACTGGGAGATGCCTCGCCGGAGGCATCCCGATGGCGCCGAGTAAAATCGGAGCCCTTCATTGAGGTCAGACGCCGGAGCTGGTCTGGCCGCGGTCGGTGCAGGTATGGCGCCGAGTAAAATCGGAGCCCTTCATTGAAGTGTATCCACGAAATTGGGCATGACCGTCTTGTCGGTCTATGGCGCCGAGTAAAATCGGAGCCCTTCATTGAGGTATCAACCTGTCCTACGAGGCGATCGAGTGGGTGATGGCGCCGAGTAAAATCGGAGCCCTTCATTGAGGTAAGCATAACACGCAGCGTGTCATCGTGAACAGTCACAATGGCGCCGAGTAAAATCGGAGCCCTTCATTGAGGTGTCTCACCCTGAGACGGCCTCCGCCGTCCCGTCCTGCGCATGGCGCCGAGTAAAATCGGAGCCCTTCATTGAGGTTCGACCCGAGTACCGTCGTCCGCGAATCGCGGGTCGCATGGCGCCGAGTAAAATCGGAGCCCTTCATTGAGGTGGAGGACACGCACACGTTCGATCTGTCGGAATACGTCATGGCGCCGAGTAAAATCGGAGCCCTTCATTGAGGTGCCTCGACGTGAGGGTGCGGCAGTGGTGGCCGAACATATGGCGCCGAGTAAAATCGGAGCCCTTCATTGAGGTACTGATCGACCGTCGTGACGACGTCGTTCTTGATCGGATGGCGCCGAGTAAAATCGGAGCCCTTCATTGAGGTCGCACGGTGGTCAGATGCGTGCCCGGCGGGACATCCAATGGCGCCGAGTAAAATCGGAGCCCTTCATTGAGGTGCGTGGCTGTTCGTCGTACGGCCAGACACGCGGCGCAATGGCGCCGAGTAAAATCGGAGCCCTTCATTGAGGTGGGCGAGGCGAGAGCCTGGAAGACGTCGCGTCCAGATAATGGCGCCGAGTAAAATCGGAGCCCTTCATTGAGGTTGGTCGATCCGCGATCTGACGCCTGGCGAGGCGTAATGGCGCCGAGTAAAATCGGAGCCCTTCATTGAGGTGCAACCAACGTGCTCCACGCTCGTGAGATGGCCGATCATGGCGCCGAGTAAAATCGGAGCCCTTCATTGAGGTCAGGACACTCTCGGTCCGTGGCTGACGATGATCAGCGAATGGCGCCGAGTAAAATCGGAGCCCTTCATTGAGGTCAGGAGCAGTTCGCCCGCGGCGCGTTCGGCGGCACCGATGGCGCCGAGTAAAATCGGAGCCCTTCATTGAGGTTTAAAAAGGCGCGGCAATGAATTACCCGCGAGCGACATGGCGCCGAGTAAAATCGGAGCCCTTCATTGAGGTCTATGACTGTCGTGCGGGTGTGCGCCACTTGCGGCGACACATGGCGCCGAGTAAAATCGGAGCCCTTCATTGAGGTCCCGCCCGATCCGCCGACAGTGGTGCCAGGGCCCCCGGATGGCGCCGAGTAAAATCGGAGCCCTTCATTGAGGTGGCGTGGACCGTGGTGCGGTGGCCCGGCACAAGGCCATGGCGCCGAGTAAAATCGGAGCCCTTCATTGAGGTATGAGCCCAGCCGTCGATGATGATCTCGTCGACCTCATGGCGCCGAGTAAAATCGGAGCCCTTCATTGAGGTGTCGGCGATACCGGTCTGGATATCGGCCGCGCATGGCGCCGAGTAAAATCGGAGCCCTTCATTGAGGTATCGAGATCGCTGACGTCACCACAGGGGGGTCGGGATGGCGCCGAGTAAAATCGGAGCCCTTCATTGAGGTCGGTCGCGGCACTCCTGGATCAGGCGCGGCTTGTCCCACATGGCGCCGAGTAAAATCGGAGCCCTTCATTGAGGTCCGTATGCCCCGGTGCAGGTCTTGGACGGTGAATGGCCGATGGCGCCGAGTAAAATCGGAGCCCTTCATTGAGGTGTGCGCGCGGAACTCCGCGCGGCGCAGGTCCTCTGATGGCGCCGAGTAAGATCGGGACCCTTCATTGAGGCCTGACGGCGCGGTACGGGCGGCGCACCTCGTACGGGTGGCCGGTCCAGTCGAGGTTCAGTCGCCATGAAACCCGAAGGTGCAGGTCAGCGTTGTCTCGACTCAAGTAGGTGAGACAGATTGGGCCGGCGAGTGCCCCACGTAGATGAGTCATTCTCGGATCGCGACTTGGCGGGCCAAGTGCGCGAAGGTGATTGTCGAGTAGCTGGGTCGCGGCCAACGCTAGGTTGGGAGAGCCCAGGACACGGGTACGCGGGTAGAGGAGGCGGCCATTCACCAGTTGGCATGCCCGGCTGCCTCGAACGGTCACGGCTTGATCGGCCTTGCCGAATGTTTGAGTTCCTTTATCGTCGTGACGTTGGTCGCCCGGCATCTGTTGGCTTCTTGATCGTCGCGACAGTGGACCGCAGTCGGCTTGGCCTCGGCGACGGGCGCGGAGGCGGCCGTACTTCGCTGGGCTGCTACTTGCGTCCGTCAGTGCCCGTTGCGAGTTCGCCCTGGTCGACAGTGGCGTGCTCGCGTCCCCCAAGTCGTGTCGTTCGACGCAGGGCCGGATCATGGCAACTTGGTCGCCGTCGAGTCCGAGATGTTCCTTCTTCGGTTCGTCTGTCGGTTCGCCGACGGCACGAACGTCGACGCGGTTCGCTACCGAATCAATCCGACAGTGATGAGCGTGCCCGTGGCGGCTTTCGTTGGCCTGGCGACCGTGCTTTCCTCCGGGGCCTGGCCGACCGCCACCAGCCCGACGCAGGGCTGAATCGAGACGGTCCAGACTCGCTCCAGTCGCCAGGCTGCCCGAAGTTCTGGTTCCTGACGTCGGCTGCATCAACAGCGTGATCGCTGGTTACCGTGTCGTCGGTGGCTCACCCGCCGCCGGCTCGGTTGGGCACTTTGGGGGGGGGTAGCGACGATGCAGCGGCGCAGTTCCGGCTTGTTGGTCAGCGGCTTGGTTGCGACAGTCCTGCTCGTTGCTGGCTGCGCCGCTCCGGGCGGTTCTGCCGTGACCTCGGCAGCTGCTCAGCCGGCGACGTCGTCGTCGCAGTTCTCCCGAACGCCAACGCCCACTTCGTCGTCGTCGCCGCCGGGCGCGTCGGTCGGCGTGGCCGCGACCGCATCACCCACCGATCTTGGCGTGGCGGTGTGCTATTTCTCTGCCGACTTGAACAAGCCGGACAACTCGAGCGGCGTGGCGTTTGGTTTCAAGGACGGCGAGGACAACCTCGTTGAGGCGCAGAATCTTGTCTCTGCCTGTCACGATTCGCTGGTCCGCATGGGGAAGATCAAACAGGCCGACTCCGTTGCCGGCTGTGTCCTCCAGAACGGCCAGATCGGGGTAATCCCCGGCGCCGAGGACGTGTACGCCGCCCTCGACCTACCAGTGGCCGCCCTCTCCGCGTCTGCCCCGCTACCTGATCCGAACCGCTGACGGCCGTGCCGATCCCAACCCGTCCGAGGTCGACCGGGGCGTCGAGGCAGCGGCAGACATCGTGTACTTCGCCGGCCACGTTCCATATTGCGGGTCTTCGCCCGGACCTGCGCGAGGAACCCGATGTCGTACGGATGGGCTGCGAGGGCGTCCTCGATGGGGACGAATTCGCGTGGGTCGCAGCCGACAGCGGACGAGCAACGCTGGTGATCGGGTCATTCCTGCCCACGACAAGCCGCTGCAGGACCGCAGTGCCCTCGGTCGACGGGTCAGCGTGGTTGCCACGGAGGCGTATCAAGTGACGACGATCATGACAATCGGCATTGGCTCCGGTGGGGTCACTGACCGAGCAACGATGCGGGCGTTCCTCGATGACCAGTGGGCGACGGTCCGATCCGACGGTACGGCTGGGATGCCGCCGGAGAACTCGAGCACGCGGAAACTGACCGCCTATGAAGTCGAGTGACGATCAGGACTCTGCGGACCGTGCGGTTTCGTATCGTCTGGGTGGTGGCGCAGTTCACGTGAGGTCCGCATAGGCAGTAGCGGCGAACCTGATTGGCGCCGTGGGGATCGGCAGTTGACGACGGCAGCGTGTCGGCTCGCGGGCCCCCAGCGAAGTTGATCATGAGGCTCATGCTGCGACACGCCGACGACACGCCGAAATACGCGACCTGAGCCTCATGATCAACTCCACCAAGAGCGCGCGGGGAGCAACGCCGGCACCCCACCTCGACAAGCCGTCCGCGGTCAGGTCCAGGCGTGCAAGGCAAACCGGTCGCGTTCCGGCTTTTCCACCCACAGTTCCGCGGTCATGAGCGGTTCGACCGCGGTTCGGGCGAATCCGTTCGCGAGCACCAACTCGGCCAACTGGTCTGCTGGGCGTCCGCCGTACAGGGGCAGCGCGTCCCGGATGCTCGCGTAGGCCGGGTTCCCGCCACCACCGTTGCCCGCGCGCCAGTCGCCCTCGACCAACACCAGGTGACCGCCCGGGCGCAGCACGCGGGCCCATTCGGCGAGCGCGCGGGCCGGTTCGGGCAGTGTCCAGATCACGTGCCGTTCGATGACCAGGTCGAACGAGTCAGCCGGGAACGGCAGGTCCTCGGCGTCAGCCGCCGAGAAGTCGATGTCCAGGCCGGCGGCCGCGGCCTTTTCCTTGGCGCGGCTCAGCATCTCCTCTGCGACGTCCACGCCGGTCGCCCGGTGTCCGAGGCCGGCGAGCTGCAGGGCGAAGAACCCGGTACCGCAACCCACGTCGAGCGCGTCGATCACGCCGGAACCGGCCCATTCGCGAACCCGGTCGGTCCAGGCAGCCCGCTGGGCGTCGTTGAGCAGACCGTGTGAGTTGCCCTGGTCGAAGGTCGCGGCGCGTTCGTCCCAGTGGCGGCGCACGACGTCCTTGACGGCGTCGGTGTCGTTGAGGGATTCGGTCATCGGATTGACTCCTTTGTTCTTGGTATGGGTTCGAGTGGCACGACCAACGGGACGCCGTCGTCGTCGCGCATGACGCGGGCCTGAACGCGATACACCGTCTGCAGCAGGTCGGGGGTGAGCACGTCGGCGGGCGTCCCCCGCGCGGCGATCCGCCCCTTGTGTAGCACGAGCATCCGGTCCGCGAAGCGGGCGGCCAGGTTCAGGTCGTGGATGGCCACGACGACGGACATGCCTCGCTCCGTCGCGAGACCGCTGACGAGCCTGAGCAATTCGAGCTGATGGTGCAGGTCCAGGCTGCTGGTCGGCTCGTCGAGCAGCAGCACGCGGGGCTCGGTCGCCAGCGCCTGGCCGACCGCGACGAGCTGGCGTTGCCCACCCGAGAGCTGAGTGAGGTTGCGCACGGCCAAATGGCCCAGGTCCAGGCGTTGCAGCACCGCCGACACCGCTGCGACATCGCGGTGTCCGACGCGCCAGCCCGGCCGTGCCTGGCGGTACGCCACGAGGACGGCCTCGAACACGGTCAGCGCCGCTGTGTTCGGCAGGTCCTGCGGAAGGTAGCCGACGAGCCGGGTGCGCTCCGGTCCATGCAGCGACGCCACGGCCTGGTCGCCGATGTGCACCGTGCCCCGACCACGCAGGAGTCCGGCCAGGCATCGCAGGAGTGTGGACTTGCCGGCGGCGTTGGGACCGATCAGGGCGGTGATCCGGCCCGAGGAGTCCTCGTCGATGTCCACCCCGTCGAGGACGGGTTGCGTTCCGTAGGCGAAGCTCAGGCCTTCGGTGCGGATTCTCATGACCAGATCCGTCGACGCCGGCTGAACACGATCACGATGAAGAACGGCACACCGATGAGTGCGGTGATGATGCCGACCGGGATCACCACGCCCGGCATCACGATCTTGCTGACGATCGACGTCACCGACAGCAGCAGTGCCCCGCCGAGCGCCGAGGCCGGCAACAGGTACCGCTGGTCCTCGCCGACGAGCATCCGGGCCACGTGCGGTCCGACCAGACCGACGAAGCCGATCGTGCCGACGAATGCCACCGCGGTTGCGGCGAGGATCGACACCCCGAGCAGCACGGTGAGTCTCAGCTTGCGCACGGCGACGCCGAGGCTCGCCGCGCGCTCGTCACCCATCCGCAGCGCCGTCAGCCGCCACGACGCCCGGGCGCACAGCGGCACCACCAGCACGAGCATCACGGTGATGAGCCCCACCCGCATCCAGTCGGCCTTGGTCAGGCTGCCCATCGTCCAGAACACGACCTGCTGCAGCGCCTGCTCGGAGGCCATGAACTCCATCAGCGACAGCAGCGCGCTGAACAGGAACACCAGCGCGATGCCGAGCAGGATCATGGTCTCCGCGCCCGCGTCGCGCAGCATGCTCAGGCCCTGGATCACCAGGCAGGCTCCCACCGCGCAGATCCACGCGTTGGCCGCCGTGACGAACAGCCCACCGGCCGACAGCACGCTCACCCCGACCACGATTGACGTTGCCGCGCCGAAGCTGGCCGCGGCGGCGATGCCCAGGGTGAACGGCTCGGCCAGCGGGTTGTTCAGGATCGTCTGCATCTGCACCCCGGCCACCGCCAGCGCGGCACCGACCACCACCGCCATCATGGCCATCGGCAGCCGGATGTCCCAGATGATCGCGTGCTCGGTCGGCGTGCTGGTGCCCGGGGCGAAGATCGTCCGCAGCGCGTCGCCCAACGTCAGGCCGGACGGGCCGACCATGACGTCGGTGACCACCGAGACAACCAGTGCCGCGACGAGCACGGCGACGATCAGCGCCCGGCGCCGCGACAATCGCCGGTACGCGGCCACGTCGGCGGCCGGTGCGGCCACGGTCATCGCGGCCGCGCCGGAGGTCACAGCGTCACCCAGAACGTCCCGGAGTACTCGATCGGCAGGAAACGCTCGTGGAACTCCTGGTAGATGGCCGTCGGGTCGACGTCGGCGAAGGCATCGGGGTGGAACCACTTGGCCAACTGGACCGCGGCGATGAAGTTGTACGGCGCGCCGTAGAACTGGTGCCACAGGCCGTGCACCTGCCCGTTCTCCACCGCCTTGAGACCATTCCAACCGGGCTGCTCCATCAGCGCCTTCAGCTGGTCTCTCGCGGTCTGCTCGTCGGCCTCGTAGCCCATGTTGACGTAGCCGACCGCGTTCGCCTGGTTGACCCAGTTCGAACCGGTGACCACGATCTGATCGGGATCGCTGGACAGCACCTGCTCCTCGGCCAGTGAACCGCTCGCGCCCGGAAGCAGCTGAGTACCGAGGTTCTGCCCGCCCGCGAGCTCGATCATCGTGCCCAGGTTCGATGCGCCGAACGTCGCGCAGCAGTCGCCGATGCCGGCGGCGCGGTAGAGGAACGTGACCGGCTTGGGTTCCAGCCCGGCGACCCGCGTGCGAACCAGGTCGATCTGCTCCTCGTAGTACTTTGCGAACTCGGCCGCCCGATCCTCTTGGCCCAGGATCTGGCCGAGCAGCTCGACGCTGGGCACGGTGGTCTCCAGCGGCTGGTCGCGGAAGTCGATCACCACGGTGGGAATGCCGACCTTCTCCAGGGTCTCGACGGCGCCGATCTCCTGGGCGCTTTGGTAGGCCGACTTGGAGAGCACGATGACGTCCGGCTGCAGATCGATGACCTTCTCGGCCGAGAACGCACCCTTCGACAGCGCCCCGATCTCCGGGATGTCGGCGATCTGCGGGAACTTCGCCTTGTAGGCGTTGTACGTATCGGGATCGGTCTGCATCAGGTCGTTCGGCCAGCCGACGATGTGCCCGACCGGGTCATCGCGATCGAGGATCGCGGTCAGGTAGAGCAGCCGACTCTCACCCAGGAACATGCGATCGACCGGCGCCTTCACCTCCACCTGGCGGCCGACGATGTCGGTCACGGTTACCGTTGTGCCCTCAGCTGTCCCGGATGATTCGGGGGCCGACGATGCGGGCGACGCCGACGACGATGCCGCCGGCGACGCGCTGCCGGCACACGCCGTCATCACAAGAAGAGCAATGAGCGCCAGGACCGCCGAAACGGCGCGGCGCAGAGCCGATGAAGTCTTCATAAAGGTAAGGCTAACCTACGGTTGATCACCGACAATCTGCGACCCGTTGGTGGGTGCAATGAGTGTTGAAACCTGTTGCAGCACAAGGGCATTGCGCGTCGACTCGGGCCGCTGAGACAGCCCGAGCCGACCCGCCGGGATCACCGCCCGTACGAGGGTGCGAGAGAGTACAGGCAGAGCGGATTCGGAATCGATCCGCCGGACCAGCCAAACCACGGGAACTGGAACGGGCCGGACCTCGGCCCGCAGTTGACCGGGATCGGGTATACCACTACCTGTGTCACGGCGCCGGAGCTTGGTGTCAGCACTTGGGTTCCGGAGTACCGCGCCACGACCTGGTGCGAGCCCACAGCGAGGGTCGCCGTGGTGAATCCGGCATTGCCGGATGCGGTGATCGGCACGTCGTCGGCGACGAGGGTCCCGTCGACGGTGAAGTCGACGGTGCCGGTGGTGACCGGTGTTCCACCGGTGCTGACTGTTGCGGTGAACGTCACCGGCTGCGCGAAGAAGGACGGGTTGGCGTTGGAGGTCAGCCTGGTCTGGGTGGTGACGGCGTCGACTTGCTGGGTCAGGGTGTTGTTGCTGGATGCCAGGGTGTCGGTGCCGGAGTATTCGGCGACGACCTGGTGCAGGCCCACAGTCAGGGTGGTGGTGGCGAAGGTGGCCTGGCCGGAGGCGTTGAGGGGGGCGTCGTCGGCAACCAGGGTCCCGTCGATGGTGATGTCGACGGTTCCGGTGGTGACCGGTGTGGCGCCGGCACTGACGGTGGCGGTGAACGTGACGGATTGCCCGTAGGTGGACGGGTTGGCGTTGGAGGTCAGCCTGGTCTGGGTGGTGACGGCGTCGACTTGCTGGGTCAGGGTGTTGTTGCTGGATGCCAGGGTGTCGGTGCCGGAGTATTCGGCGACGACCTGGTGCAGGCCCACAGTCAGGGTGGTGGTGGCGAAGGTGGCCTGGCCGGAGGCGTTGAGGGGGGCGTCGTCGGCAACCAGGGTCCCGTCGATGGTGATGTCGACGGTTCCGGTGGTGACCGGTGTGGCGCCGGCACTGACGGTGGCGGTGAACGTGACGGATTGCCCGTAGGTGGAC
>CAYZBB010000065.1:25778-32693 GCA_964476495.1 uncultured Actinomycetes bacterium
CGGCGACGAGGGTTCCGTCGATGGTGATGTCGACGGTGCCGGTGGTGACGGCTGTTCCGCCGCTGGTGACCGTGGAAGTGAACGTCACGGATTGCCCGTAGGTCGATGGATTCGCGCTCGAAGAGACTTCCGTCTCGGTGGCCGAGACGGTCGAGATCGTCAGACACCATCCTCCGGCGATCGAGCCCGCGTCGCCCGAGGCATCGTCGAACACATACAGGCTCCACGTGCCGTTCGCCGATGCACCGTTGAACGTGGCCAATTCGGTCGCCCCGCTGGGCGTCGGCGCGCCCGTGAACGGGTCATTGGGGTTCACGGTTGGGTCGTCGACGTCGGTCGGCCGGTATGTACCGGTCACCGGCGGGTTCGCAACCGGACTCGCGGCGTCATCGTCGAAGCCGAGGTCGACACCTGAGATCGGGGTCGCGCTCGGGCCACCGACGTCGCTGAGCAGCACGATGTTGGTCGCCGGGTTCGGGCCGGCGAGCAGCACATCCAGGTCCTGGGATTCGGCGTGTGTGATGCCCTTGAGTTGGGCGGTGACCTTCGTGACGTTCGACGTCCTGCCCGACACCGTGATGTGCGAGGGATACGGCTGAGCGGCGCCCACCGCGCCCACGGTGATGGGCGCGGTGTTGCAGTAGGTGTCGCCGTTGACCGCGGTCGGGTTGTCCACGACCTGCGTCACGGAACCGTTGCTCGGCAGGAAGCCTGAGGCACCCCCGTAGTTCGCCCGGATCTCGTGGGTGCCCTCGGAAAGGGCGCCGGTGGTCAACGCGGCCTGACCAGAGGCGCCGACCGGGACCGGCGCACCCAACGATGTCCCGTCGGCGGTGAAGCTCACTGACCCGTCGGTGACTGGGCTGCCGCCCGCGGTGACGGTCGCTGTGAACGTGACCGAGGAACCGGTGGTCGATGGAGATCCGGAGGTCGCGACAGTGGTGGATGTCGAGACTGCTTGCTCCGCAGTCGTGATCGTCACCGACCAGCCGCCGGCGACGGATCCGGTGTCTCCGTTGGTGTCGTCGACGATGAACAGCCGCCACGTGCCGTTGGGGTCGATCCCGGAGAACGCACCCGCCAGGGTGGTCAGCGTCGAGGCCGTGGGTGCCGGTGCGGGGAACGTGTCGCCGGATCCGTCATTGGTCGGCTGGTAGGTTCCGGCGCTGACCACGACGGCAGGCGGGACCGGACCTGCCGCGTCGTCATCGAAGGTCAGATTGACATTGCTCGCCGTCGTCAATTGGTTCTGAGTCGCACCCAGGTCCGACAGGAGCACCAGGTTGGCGCCGGTCGGCGCGACCAGCAGTGCGTCGACATCTCCGAGCGCGCCGTGGGTGAGTCCGGTCAGGCTCACGGTCACTTTACTGACCAAGCCAGTCATGCCCGACACGGTGATGGCAGATGGATAGGGCGCGGCCGGCTGGAAGTTCTGATCCGCGTTCTGACCGGGGATGGTGATAGCGGCGGTATTGCTGAACGTGTCCGGCCCGTCCGCCGCCACAACGGGCGCCGTGACGACCCCCGTTACCGTCCCGGCGATCACGAGCGCCGCGGTCAGAACGACTCGACCCAGCCGGCCACGCAGAGACCGCCGCACACCGGGAGCGCCATCGTTGTCGATCATGTTCCGGCCTTCCCCCAACCCGCGCGCGGACAGCGGGATCGATTCTCTGTCGCATCAGCTTGGCGTGGTGATCACAGTCCGGCCAGCCGATCCGACCTGATTCACCCGTTGGTCAGGCGTGTCGCGGAGGCTAATCACCTTGTGTAGTCGAACGAGCCTCCGACAGTGTGGGAACCGCTCTCAGTGGGCCAGGTCCCGCAGCATCACGGTCAGCCGGGCCGAACAGACCCGTCGACCCTGCTCGTCGCTGACAACGATGTCGAACGTGCAGATCGTCCGGCCGACGTGGATCGCCGTGGAGACGGCGGTCACCAGGCCGTCGGTCGCGGAACGGTGGTGCGTGCAATTGAGGTCGATGCCCAGTGGTGCCTTGCCGCCGCCGATCAACGACCCGTGGAACGAACCCATGGTCTCGGCGAGGGCGGCGCTGGCACCGCCGTGCAGCAGGCCGAACGGTTGCCGGTTGCCGGCCACCGGCATCGTGGCCACCACCCGCTCCCGGGTGAACTCGGTGATCTCGATGCCCAGTTTTTCCGCCAGTTCGCCCCTCATCTCCCGCAGGATCGCCAGCACCGCAGCCGGATCGCCGGGGTCCGGGAGCGCGGCGAGCGCTCGCATGCCTGCGGGTCCTGGGGCAGCGGTCATCGGTCCTCCACGGCGATCGGGCTGGGTGGGACATCGGGCCTCGGTGGATCGGGGCACTGTCGGACCCTGAATCTAGACTCGCCCCGTGACGACGACAGGTGCGACCGGCACGCGGGCCTCGGACAGTGCTGTCACCGACGATGGCAGCGCTGTCACCGACGACCGCGTGCTGCTGCTGATGGACGGGCACTCGCTGGCCTACCGCGCATTCTTCGCACTGCCGCCGGAGAACTTCACCACCACCACCGGGCAGACGACCAACGCCGTCTACGGCTTCACCTCGATGCTGATCAACCTGCTCCGCGACGAGCAGCCGACGCACGTGGCGGTGGCCTTCGACCTGTCCCGGAAGACCTGGCGCAGCGAGGAGTACGTCGAGTACAAGGCCAACCGCAGCACCTCCCCGTCCGAGTTCACCGGTCAGGTCGACCTGATCAAGGAGGTGCTGACCGCGATGCGGATCCCGTACCTCACCGCCGAGAACTTCGAGGCGGACGACATCATCGCGACGCTGACGTCGCGTGCGGTCGCCGAGGGCATCAACGTGCGCATCTGCACCGGCGATCGTGATGCGCTGCAACTGGTTTCGGAGCAGGTCACGCTGCTGTATCTGCAGCGGGGAGTGTCCGAGATGGCCCGGTTCACGCCGGATGCGGTCGAGGCGAAGTACGGGTTGACGCCGCTGCAGTACCCCGACTTCGCGGCCCTGCGCGGTGACCCCTCGGACAACCTGCCCGGCATCCCGGGGGTGGGGGAGAAGACCGCGACGAAGTGGATCCGCGAGTTCGGCAGTCTCACCGCGCTGGTCGACCGGGTGGACGAGGTGCGGGGAAAGGCCGGTGACGCGCTGCGCGAAGCACTGCCGCACGTGCTGACCAACCGGCGACTCACCGAGTTGATCCGCGAGGTTCCGGTCGACGCCGACCCCGCCACCGACCTGGTTCGTCTTCCCTACGACCGGGAGGCCGTCCACCGCATCTTCGACGACCTGCAGTTCCGGGTGCTGCGGGAACGCCTGCTCGAGTACTTCGAGCAGGCCGACGAGACCAGCACCGAGGGATTCGAGGTCGCCGGCGCCCGGCTGGCGCCGGGAACGGTGCGGCAATGGCTCGCCGGTCACGGAGCCGGGCGGGTCGGGCTGGTGATCCGCGGCACCTGGGTGCCGGGGGGCGGTGATGTGCACACGCTGGCCTTCGCCGCGGCGGACGGAGCGGCCGCGGTGGTCGACGTGGTCGGTGCCGACCCGGACGATGAGGCCGCCCTCGCCGACTGGTTCGCCGATCCGACCCCGACCAAGGTCGGTCACGACCTGAAGCCGGCCATCAATGCGCTCACAGACCGCGGGTGGCCGGTGGACGGCGTCGCCTGCGACACGGCGCTCGCCGCCTACCTTGCGTTGCCCGGTCAGCGCACGTTCGACCTGGGCGACCTGGTGCAGCGGTACCTGCACCGCACGCTCGATCCTGAGCACAGCACCAACGCCGGGCAGCAGCTCTCGCTGATCCCCGAGGGCGAGCTGGGGGAGAACGCCCAGGCCGAGCAGGACTCCCGGGACATGGTCAGGGCCCGGGCGATCATCGACCTGGCCGATGCGCTCGAGCAGCACCTGGACTCGCTGGGCCAGAAGTCGCTGCTTGCCGATATCGAGCTGCCGGTGATGCGGGTTCTGGGGTTCATGGAACGCGACGGAATCGCCGTCGACGTCGACTATCTCGACGATCTGCAGTCCACCTTCGCAGCTGAGGTGGACAGCGCGGCAAGGGCTTGCTATGCGCAGATCGGGCGGGAGGTCAACCTCGGTTCCCCCAAGCAGCTGCAGGTGGTGCTGTTCGAGGAACTGGGGATGCCCAAGACCAAGCGCACCAAGACGGGCTACACCACCGACGCGGACGCCCTGGCGAGTCTGCACGAGCAGACCGGCCACCCGTTCCTCACCCACCTGCTGCGGCACCGCGACGTCACCCGGCTCAAAATCACTGTCGAGGGGCTGCGCAAGTCGGTCGGCGACGACGGCCGCATCCACACCACCTTCCAGCAGACCATCGCCGCTACCGGACGGCTGTCCAGCACCGAACCGAACCTGCAGAACATCCCGATCCGCACCGACGAAGGGCGGCTGATACGCCGCGCGTTCGTCCCCGGCCCGCACGCCGACCTGCTGCTCACCGCCGACTACTCGCAGATCGAGATGCGGATCATGGCAACCCTCTCCGAGGACGAGGGGCTGATCGAGGCATTCCGGTCGGGGGAGGACCTGCACACCTTCGTCGCGATGCGGGCGTTCGGGCTGCCTGCCGATCAGGTCACGCCGGAGCTGCGTCGGCGGATCAAGGCGATGTCCTACGGCCTGGCCTACGGGTTGTCGGCCTACGGTCTGTCCGGCCAGCTGAGGATCTCGGTCGACGACGCCAAGGAGCAGATGGAGGCCTATTTCGCCCGGTTCGGCGGGGTCCGCGACTATCTGCGCAACACCGTCGCGCAGGCCCGCAAGGACGGGTACACCGAGACGGTCTTCGGGCGCCGCCGGTACGTGCCCGACCTGAATAGCGACAACCGCCAGAAGCGGGAGATGGCCGAACGGATCGCGCTCAACGCCCCGATCCAGGGCAGCGCCGCCGACGTCATCAAGGTCGCGATGGTCAACGTGCAGCGCCGCATCCAACGGGAGGGGCTTCGCTCGAAGATGCTGTTGCAGGTGCATGACGAGTTGGTCTGTGAGGTGGTCGCGGCCGAACTGGACGTGATGACCACCCTGCTGAAGCAGGAGATGGGCGGCGCCTACCCGTTGGCGGTGCCGTTGGAGGTCTCCGTCGGGTCCGGAGCCAACTGGGACGCCGCCGCGCACTGACCGCGTGGTCCCGTGCGTCGTGACGACGTCGGCGGCACGCTGCCCTACGCTCCTGGTCGACAACCGGCGGCTACCCAGACGACACCGCCCAGGCAACGAAGGTCGGTCCATGAACACCAACGCCTATGACCTGTCCACCTGGGGCATCGGAGCGATCGTCGGCGTGAGCCTGCTCGGTCTGGTCGTCTGGATCGTCTTCCTGATCGCCTACATCAAGATCATCAGCAAGGCCGGTTACTCCGGCTGGTGGGTGTTGATCATGTTCGTGCCGATCCTGAACGTGATCATGCTGCTGGTCTTTGCGTTCAGGGAGTGGCCGATGCAGCGCGAGCTGAAGGAACTGCGGGCCTGGGCGAACCAGATCCAGCGGGGGCCGGGGCCGCAGCAGTTCGGTGGTGGCCAACCGGGATACGGCCAGCAACCGCCCCATCGGCAGTAGATTCTGCGTCCCGGCGGCTGCGGAGCCTCGGCAGGCGTGGCCCCTGCGGCGCGCGCTCCGCCTGCGGTTGCTCGCGATCAGCGCAGTCGGGAGACGAAGATCGCGGTTCCCGGAAAGAGCTCGCCCCGCAGCGGCGACCATTGACCCCACTCCCGGTCGAAACCCTCCGGCCACTCCGGTTCGACGACGTCGAGCACCTCGAAGCCGGCGGCCACCAGTTCGCGGATCCGGTCGCCCATGGTCCGGTGATGCTCGACGTAGGCCGGCACGTCGGCCGCGTCCACCTCCACATAAGGGGAGCGGTCGAAGTAGGACTGGATCACGGTAAGCCCGGCCGGTCCCGGATTGTCCGGAAAGGCCCAGCGCATCGGGTGGTTCACCGCGAACACCCACCACCCGCCGGGCCGCAGCACCCGGGCCACCTCGCGCATCGCCCCCGCCGAGTCGGCGACGAACGGGATCGCGCCGAAGGCCGAGAACGCAATGTCGAACGCCCCCGATGCGAACGGCAGCTCGCACACGTCGCACTGGACCAGGGGCACCCCGATGCCGGTCCGAACCGCGGCCGCGCGGGCGTGCACCAGCATCCCGGCCGACAGGTCGAACGCCACGACCTGCGCCCCCCGCGCGCGCAGGTAGCGTGCACAGGGCGCGGAACCGCAGCCCACCTCGAGCACCCGCCGCCCGGCGACGTCCCCGAGCAGCCGCGCGTCCGACTCGCGCAGGTTCTCGGGGCACCATACGAAGTCGGCGTCACCCAGGAAATCGCCGTGCTCACGGTGGTAGTTGTCGGCGTCCGCGTCCCACCAACGGCGATTCGCGGCCCTGCTGGTCGGCTGGTCGGCCGCGCGCATCCGTGGTCGGGTCGGGCCGAGCGGACCCGATCCGGCCAGTGGGATCGAGGAGGGTGGGTCGTCGGGCACCGCGCTATGGTGCCAGCAGCGACCGTGCGCACCGGCGGCCCACCACCGTCAGATCCCCGAAGGGGATTTACCCGAACGGATGGTCATGGCGTACGCTGGTCGCTGCGTTGTGGGTCTGTGCTGTCTCGGAATGGAGCAGACCGCACTCGTCAGGTCATCACCGAAAGCATCGCCTTGCATGAGTGGGCAAGTCCCCAGGGGCGTGGTTCCAGGTCGCCCGGACGAATTCGGACCCGCCGCGCGCCGCCAGCCAGATCCGACGCGACCAAGCACCGCGCGCGGATCCCGATCAATTCCCGTCCGGAGCACCCCAACACATGTCAGCCCCTACCGTCCCTACCTCGACCAGCCCGCAAGTCGCCATCAACGACATCGGGACGGCTGAGGACTTCCTCGCCGCCATCGACTCCACGATCAAGTACTTCAACGATGG
>CAYZBB010000066.1:0-32611 GCA_964476495.1 uncultured Actinomycetes bacterium
ATCCCGGGCGACGGTTCCACGCGCTTGGGGACAAGGTCCATCCCAGGGACGTCCTGGAGCGGGCGTGGGAGGACGTGCGTCGCAATCGTGGCGCAGCGGGTATCGACCGGATCACCATCGCCGACGTGCAGGAGTACGGGGTTTCTCGGCTCCTGGACGAGGTGGCCGCGACATTGAGGGAGGGTCGGTGGCGTCCGCTTCCGGCGCGTCGGGTGTTCATTCCTAAGCCCGGCTCGACGGAACACAGGCCGCTGTCGATTCCTTCGGTCGCGGACCGGTCGTGCAGGCCGCGGTGAAGATCGTGCTCGAGCCGATCTTCGAGGCCGACATGTTGGCGTGCTCGTTTGGGTTCCGCCCGAAGCGCGCTCAGCACGACGCCCTGCAGGTCTTGATCGATGAGTCCTGGCGGGGTAGACGGTGGGTGGTAGAGACGGACATCGCCAACTGTTTCGAGGCGATTCCACATGACGGGTTGATGCGCGCGGTTCAGGAACGCGTCAGCGACCGGTCCATGCTCACACTGGTGCGGGCGATGTTGCCGGCAAGCGGGTGGTGCTACACGCCGGGTCGGTCCTGCTCGCGTTGACCGCGGACAAGGCCGGCCTGAGCCGGGGCCTGTCGGCGGCGTTGGCGCCATGGCGCAAACCGATGGCGGTGCACGATCCGGGCAAGGTCCTGCTGGACCTGGCGATCTCGCTGGCGATCGGTGGTGACTGCCTGGCCGACATCGCCCAGTTGCGGGCCGAGCCCGCCGTGTTCGGTCACGTGGCCTCAGACCCGACGGTGTCCCGGCTGATCGATGCCCTGGCCACCGACGCGGCGACGGCGCTCAAGGCGATCGACACCGCGCGGGCCGCGGCCCGGGCACGGGCGTGGAAGCTGGCCGGCCCGGCGGCGCCGAACCGCGAACGGTCGGCGAAGGCGCCGCTGGTCATCGACGTGGACGCGACCCTGGTCACCGCACACTCCGAGAAACAGCTAGCAGCACCGAATTTCAAGCGGGGCTACGGTTTCCACCCGATCGGCGTGTGGGCCGACCACGGCTAGGACGGCACCGGTGAACCCCTGGCGATGCTGCTGCGGCCAGGCAACGCGGGATCCAACACTGCGGCCGACCACATCAGCGTGGTCAAGGCCGCGCTCGCGCAGCTGCCCGCGACGACGGCGGACCGACGGCCCGGCCGCCGTGTGCTGGTCCGGACCGACGGGGCCGGCGGCACCCACGAGTTCGTGGACTGGTTGACCCGGCAACGGGTGCAGTACTCGGTCGGGTTCACCCTGAGCACCGACATCACGGCCAAGGTCGACGCCCTGCCGGACGCGGCGTGGACACCGGCGTACGACGGCGACGGCAAGCCGCGGGACGGGGCGTGGGTGGCCGAGCTGACCGGCGTGCTCAAGCTGACCGGCTGGCCCACCGGGATGCGAATCATCGTCCGCGCCGAACGACCCCACCCGGGCGCCCAGCTCACGTTCACCGACTCGAACGGCAACCGACTCACCGCGTTCGCCACCAACACCACCGGTGGGCAACTGGCCGACCTGGAACTGCGGCACCGGCGCCGCGCCCGCTGCGAGGACCGGATCCGCAACTCGAAAGACACTGGCCTGAACAACCTGCCGCTGAAGGACTTCGCCCAGAACCAGATGTGGATCGCGGTCGTGCAAATAGCCACCGAACTGACCGCATGGATGCAGATACTCGCCTTTGCCGAGACGGCGGCGCGGACCTGGGAGCCCAAGAAGCTGCGGCACCGAATGTTCAGCATCGCCGCCCGGATCGCTCGCAAGGCCCGCCGAACCTGGCTACGCCTGTCCGCGCACGCACCCCACAGCCACCTGCTCCTACACGGCCTGGGCCAGCTGCGGAGCCTTCCGCAACCGACTTGACCCCGCAGCACCCACCCGTCCGCGACCAAGGACCCCGACCGGACAGTGGAACCCGGCGCGCCAACCCCGGCGACCAAGGGGTCCAGCAGCCAACCCAAGATCAACGAAGGAGGCCGAAAATGATCATGAGCTGCGACTACGAGGTCACCGGCCGCCGCACGAAAGATCGAGGCTAAGGTGCACCTCGGTGGTCCAGACCTTCTGATCATGTGCAGAAAACTTTTCTGCTGAGACGTTGACAGGGATCAACGGATCACTTAGGTTCTTAGCAGACGGCCCAGTGTCTGCTTCATGTCCCGCGGATGGGTCATCTATCTGTTGCCCGCCGGATAAGCCATTAACCATGCCGTGCCCTAGGGCGGCAGGCCCCTGCCTGTCCGTGTATTTGCGATCATTGGAGATCAAATGCGAATGCGTACACGACCAACACTGATTGCGGCGGGTCTGACGCTCGCCCTTTCGCTCGCCGCGTGTAGTTCCGGCTCGACCACATCCGCCGGGTCGGCTTCATCGGCCGCGGCACCTGCCACTGCGGTCACGGGAACCGTCGACCAGCTCGTTGATATCACCACGCTCTGCGGAGATAAGCCGCTGGTGGTGGGAATGTCGGATCTCTTCGGCGGCAATTCTTGGCGCAAGATCACTCGCGCCGAATTCGAGGACGAGGCGAAGAAGTGCCCGAACATTACCGAGACCTTGTACACCGATGCGCAGAACAATCCCCAGAAGCAGATCTCGGATATCAACGGCCTCGTCGCACAAGGCGTCGACGTTCTCATCGCAAATGATCTGGGCCCGGCAACCTTGCCGACGTTGAGGAAGGCGACAGAGGCAGGCGTCAAGGTCATTCCGTTCATCGCCACGCCGGGCGGCGAGATCGGTGTCGACTACACCAACTATGTGGCCGAAGATGTCAAGGCCTACGGTGCTGCGCTCGCGAACTGGGAGGTCAAGGCGCTCGGCGGTAAGGGCAATGTGGTGGTTCTGGGTGGCCTGGCCGGGAACAGCTACAGCCAAGCCGTCTACGACGCGGCAAAAGAGGCCCTCGCAGACAGTGGGATGACGCTGCTGAACACCGATGGGTACATCGTGACGAACTGGGATCCGGGTGAGACCCAGAAGGTGGTGGCCGGGCTGTTGACCACCTACCCTCAGATCGACGGCATCATCTCAGACTACGGTGGTGGATCGGTCGGCGGAATTCGCGCATTCCTCGCGGCCAACAGGCCGCTCCCGGTCTGGACAGCCAACGACTCCAACGAATTCGCGTGCCTGTGGGAGCAGTATCACCCGACACAGCCGACCTTCCAGATCGCCACGGTCTCCTCGCGCAACTGGATGTCCCGTGTCGCTCTGCGCCATGGTGTTGCGGCCGCAGAGGGCATTACCGATCCGGAGCCCACTATCATCCAGCTGCCCTTGGTGGAGGACTCCATTGCCGGCGGCGATCTGGCGCCGAAATGTGATCCGGACCTGCCGCCCGACGCGATTTTGAGTTCGCAGCTGGAACCGGCCGCGCTTTCCGCTCTCTTCCAGTAAGAGGACCAATGACGGATCAGAGCACGCAACACCACCTGCTGACCAACGACAGTGTTCGCCATGATGAGGCCCTTCGAATGCAGGGCATCTCCAGATCCTTCCCTGGCGTCAAGGCGCTGCAGAACGTCGACTTCACGGTGCTGTCCGGTGAGGTTCACGCACTAGTGGGCGAGAACGGTGCCGGCAAGTCGACCCTGATGGCAGTCGCTGCCGGTTCCCTGCCGCCAGATTCGGGATCGGTGTGGATCGGTGGCGAGGAACTCGAGCTCGGAGCTCCCAAGTCAGCCCGCGGCCTCGGACTGCGGATCGTGCGACAGCACCCGGCGGTGGTGCCGGATCTCACTGTCGGCGAGAACCTGGCTCTCGGTGTCGACCCGTCACAGCGAGTCCTTCGGAACGATGTGAACGACTGGGCGCAGGCGGCGATGTCCGGTTGGGGGATGAAGATTGATCCGCGCCAGCCGGTGGGTGAGACCCCACTTCCCCAACAGTTCGTCCTCGAGATCACCAAGGCAACGCTGGGAAATCCGAAGGTTCTTATTCTGGATGAGCCGACGGAACATCTCGCTGCCGCAGACGTGGACCTGCTATTCGACGTGGTGCAGGATTTGCGGGCCAAGGGCGCCGGGATCGTGTACATCTCGCACCGAATTCCGGAAGTCCAGAGATTCACCAGTCGGCTGACGGTTCTGCGCGACGGCCAGATCCGTGGCACGTTTGCTACCGGTGACATCTCGGAGACGGAGATTGTCACGCTCGCGCTTGGCCGGTCATTGGCGGCAACCTTTCCCCCCAAGAGCACAACCACCGGAAGGACACTGCTGGAGGTCAAAGCCCTGTCCGGTCGGGACTTCACCAATGTCGATCTGCATGTGAGCGAAGGAGAGATGCTGGGTCTGGCGGGCATCGATGGCAGCGGACAACGTGGCGTACTGTCGGCGATCGCCGGGACCGAACCGGCCCGCGGTTCAGTACAGGTCGACGGCACCGCCGTTCGGCTCAATTCCATTCGCCATGCCCGCGGTCGCGGTGTCAGCTACGTGCCCGACGATCGACATCATGCGGGCCTGTTCATGAGCGACAGCGTCGGCAACAACGTCATGGCAGGCGTCGCGCCTCGCTATACACAATTCGGGTTCTTCAATTGGCGAAAGTTGAACTCCCGGGCCCGTGAGGTCACCCAGAACTACGGTGTCAAGACACCGTCATTGGCGACACCAATTCGGAACTTGTCCGGCGGCAATCAACAAAAGGTCATGATTGCCAGAGCAAACCTGGAAGAACCGCGCGTGCTCGTTGCCGATGAGCCTACGCAAGGTGTCGACGCCGGCGCCCGAGTGCAGATCTATCAGGCGTTGCGCGACCAGTGCGACAACGGGTCCGCCGTGGTCGTGCTGTCCTCTGATGCGGTTGAGATGGCGGGTCTGTGTGACCGCGTCGTCGTCTTCTCGCGCGGGCATGTCGTGCGCGAACTACAAGGCGATCAGCTCACCGCCCACGCCATCACCGAGTCGTCGTTGACCTCGACCGTTCTCCGCGGTTCAACGGCCACCAAACAGCGCCGTGACTTCCTCGCCGGTGCCCGAGGGTGGCTCCCATCGGTGGTCATCGGGGTCGCCTTGGTCATCCTTGGCATCATCGCGGCCTCCGTGAACAGCCGGTACGCCACCACGCTCAACCTGTCCAACATCCTGACCCTCTTCGCGCCGCTCGCACTCGTCGCCATGGGCCAGCTGTTCGTCCTGATCCTCGGTGGGATCGACCTATCGGTCGGCCCCGTCATGGGACTGACCGTGGTTGCCTTGTCCTTCACCGTCCCTGGTTCAGGGGGTATGGCCGGCCTCCTGATCGGCCTGATCACAGCGATCGCGGTGGGCATAGGCGCGGGCCTGGTCAATGGGCTGTTGATCGCCAAGGTGGGGATCTCCCCGGTGGTCGCGACACTCGCGACGTATATGGCGGCCCTGGGTATCGGTCTCATCGCCCGGCCGTCACCCGGCGGGATCATCCCCAACGACTTCATCGAGGTCATCCAGGGCGGGCTCGGCCCCGTTCCCGTCGCAGCCATCCTCGTGATCGGGCTCGCGATCATGCTGGAAGTCGCGTTGCGGCGGACCGGTTGGGGAATGCGGCTGCGAGCAGCCGGTTCGGACCCGAACGCAGCGGGGTCGATGGGGATCAACATCACCCGTGTCCGGTTGTTCGGTTACGGGTTCGCGGCGCTGTTCGCCGCTCTCGCCGGGGTCCTGCTGGCAGCTCAGACCGGGATCGGCGACCCGTCCTCCGGGACCAGTTTCACCTTTGCGAGCGTCACCGCCGTCATTCTGGGTGGAGCCAGCATCTACGGCGGCCGAGGATCGTTCGTCGGTGCTCTCCTGGGCGCCGCCCTGGTCGCGCAGATCGACAACGTCACCACGTTCCTGCGACTGAGCTCCGCATGGCAGTACTGGCTCCTGGCCATCTTGACGATCGGTGCCGCGGCAATCTACTCCCGAATCGGACGGACCAGCTCGTGAACGCAACCGCCGGCCATGCGGGGCCGCCGGTGTCCCGCACGGCAAACCTCTGGGGTCAACTGCGCGGACTCGGCGCGATCTGGCCCGCCACGGTCCTCCTGTTTCTCGTCAGTCCGTTGCTGGCCCCGGGCAGTCTTGCGGCGGCGCCGATCCTGTCGATGCTGCCGTTCGCCGCGGTCCTCGCGCTCGCCGCGACCGGGCAGGCGTTCGTCGTCCAGCAGCGGGGCCTGGACCTTTCCATCCCCGGGACCATGTCGTTGGCAGCGCTGGTCGTCACGAAGGTGGCCAATCAGGACAACGGTAAAGTTCTCGTCGCGGTCGTCCTCGCGCTGCTCGCCGTGTTCGTCGCCGGGCTGGTCAACGGCCTGGTCGTCACCCGCCTGCACATCACCCCGATCGTGGCCACGCTCGGTGTCAACGCGTTGCTCCTCGGGGCCGTGGAGTACTACTCGGGCGGCTTCCCGACCGGCGCGGCACCTGCACTCACCGACCTGGCCCTGGCCAAGACACTGGGTATCCCCAACACCGTCCTTGGCGCCGCCGTCATTCTGATCCTGCTGGGCATCGTCAACCGGCAAACCCTGTTCGGTCGACGCCTCAGCCAGGTAGGCACGAACCCGCTGGCCATGCGGTTGATCGGCGGTCGCGTCGAGGTCCTGACCGTCGGGTCGTACGTGCTGGCGGCCGGTTTCTACGGCATCGCGGGAATCATGCTCGCGGCGTACATCCAGACGCCTGGCATCTTTCTCGGCGACGACTACCTGCTTCCCACCATCGCCGCGGTTGTCCTGGCCGGAAACGCCCTGACCGGTGGCCAACTCAAGGTCGCAGCCATCGCATGCGCCGCGCTGTTCCTCACCCAGCTCGACCAGCTGGTGCTGAGCATGGGCGCCCCTACCGCGGTCCAACTGCTGATCCAAGCCGCCGTGCTGATCATCGCCGTCTCGGGCCAGCTCATCACCAAAGCAATCGCCAATCGGCGCGCGCGACGTTCCACCACGGGCGTCCCGCCCGCCGCCAGTTCCCGGACACCAGAAAGCGCATCGACATGAGGCTATCCGGCAAGGTTGCCATCGTCACCGGAGCCGCCGACGGTATCGGCCGCGGCATCGCCGACCTGCTCGCCCAAGAGGGGGCAGTTGTCCAGTTGGCAGACATCCGCCCACCTACCAATGACCTCAACCCGAACCAGACGTTCCAGCAGCTCGACGTCGCCTCACCGGCCAACTGGCATCACGTCGTCCAAACCACCGTTGCCGATCATGGCGGGGTCGACGTCCTGGTCAACAACGCCGCCGTCATCGACTACCAGGCCCTGGACGAAGTCATCCTCGACGACTGGGACCGAACCTTCCGGATCAACGTCACCGGGGCCATGCTCGGTATCCGGACGGTCATCCCGTCGATGCGGGCCCGCGGCAAGGGCTCCATCATCAACGTCGCGTCGAGTTGGGCACTCGTGGCCGTCCCCGGGATCGCCAGCTACCACAGCACCAAAGGCGCGATCCGAATGATGAGCCGCAACGCAGCGATGACCTACGCGCCCGAGCGAATCCGCAGCAACACCATCATCCCCGGCATTGTCCGCACACCACTCACGGACAAGCAACCAGAGGTCACCGCCAGCGTGGTCGCGCAGACACCGCTCGGGCTCGCCGAGCCAAGGGAGATCGGCTGGGGCGCAGTGTTCCTCGCCAGCGACGAATCCAGTCAAGTGACCGGCACCGACCTGATCATGGACGGCGGGTACACGCTGCACTAGCGCATGCGCAACCCGCGGCATCGACCGTCGACTCGCACCGAAAGGACATGTCAAACAATGGGAATCAGCACACAGACAATGACCCGCGACCAGCGCCGGTCCGTGGCCATCGAGTACTTCCGCCGCCTTGACGCAGGCCAGGACATGATCGACCTGTTCGCCGAGAACGCCGAGATCTACTTTCCGAAATGGGGAGTCGCGCGCGGCCACGCCGAGATCCAACGAATGTGGTCCGAAGTTGGCGTGCTGTACACCGAAATCCACCACTACACCGAGTACCTCAACTTCATCTTCGGCGAGAGCCAACTGTACGTCGAGGGCATCAGTGACGGCGTCGCCGGCGACGGAACACCCTGGACGGGAACGGTCACGCACGCCGGTCGTTGGTGCGACGCGATGGAGATCAGAGACGGCAAGATCGAACGACTGTTCATCTACCTCGACCCGGACTACGCCGGCGCCGACACCGCCCGCTACCCGTGGCTGTCCTAAGTCTGCTCAAGGAGAACCGACATGAGCCGCAACACCGACGCCCCGATGACCGATGACGACCGCAGGGCCGTCGTGCTGGACTACTTCAGGCGCATCGACCGGGGCGATGACATCTTCAGCATGTTCGAGGACAACGCCGAGGTCTACTGCGCCAAACTGGGGGCAGTTCGAGGGGTACCCGCCATCGAGCAGCTGTTCAAGAACCTGGGAACCCAGTTCACCTCCATCTCCCACCACCCCGAGTACCTGAACATCGTGGTGGACGGGGACACCGTCGCCGCCGAGGGCATCACCTCCGGCGTGGCGGTCGGCGGGGTCCCGTGGCGCGGCGGCCAGACCCACGCCGGGCGCTTCTGCAACATCTTCGAGGTCCGCAACTTCAAGATCGAGCGGTGCTTCATCTACCTGGACCCGGACTACGCCGGCGCCGACACCGCCCGCTACCCGTGGCTCACCAACGGAGGCAGGTAGATGACTTCCAGCGTCCAGTCCGACGTGGTGATCGTCGGTGGCGGGGCCGGTGGATTGACGGCGGCAATCAGCGCCCGGGAGCGCGGCGCCTCGGTGATCCTGCTGGAGAAGGCCGCCCGCTGCGGCGGGACGGCGTTGAAGGCGGCAGCCTGGTACTGGGTGCCGAACAACCGGTTCATGCGGGCCGAAGGCATCGAAGATGCCCGCGAGGACGCCATCGCCTACATGGCCCGGACCTCGCGACCCGAGCTGTTCAACAGCGGACTCCCCCAGTTCGGGCTGCCGGACTGGGAATACAACCTCATCGCGACGTTCTACGACCACGCCGCTCCCGCGGTGGAGGCACTGGAGGAACTCGGCGCACTCATCCCCTTCCACTCGGGCGATGTTCCCGACTATTTCGCTCAATTGGACGTCGACAAAGCGCCCTACGGAAGGGTTCTGGTCCCGCGACTGCCGGACGGCGCTGCGGGCAACGGAATCGAGATGATCCGTCAGCTGCTCGCCGCTGCCGTCGCCCGCGACGTGGACATCCGCTGCAGGTGTCGGGTGACGGGTCTGCTCCGTGACACCGACGGCCGCGTCAATGGGGTCCGGTACACCAACGACGCCGGCGAGACAGTCGCCCTGCACAGCTCGGCGGTGATCTTCGCCTCCGGTGGATTCACCCACAACGAGGAGATGCGGCGGAATCACCTGTCGCAGCCGGTCTTCGGTGGGTGCGCGGCGATCACCAACGAAGGCGACTTCGTGACGATCGCCCAGGCGGTCGGTGCGGAGCTGGCCAACATGAACTATGCCTGGTACGCACCCATCCCGTTGGAGCCGGTGCTGGAGAAAGACCCCAACGTCAGCGGAGTGTTCCAGATGCCAGGGGACAGCCTGCTGTTCGTCAACCGCAAGGGTCAGCGGACCCTGAACGAGAAGCAGCCCTACAACGAGCTGTCCCAAACCATGTCGGCCTGGGACGGACAGGCTGCGGAATACCCGAACCAGTACATGTTCCCGGTCTGGGACTCCCGCTCGGCCGAGTTGTTCGCCGGGACCGCCTACGGCAACTTCATCCCCCCGACCGATGGCGACTGGTCCCGCGTCGTGCGGGGAGAAACCCTGCACGAGCTGGCCGGCAAGCTCTCCGAACGGCTGGCGGAGCTGGCCCCCCGCACCGGCCGCCTCGCACTGACCGGCGACTTCGTCCACCAACTCGAGAAGTCCATCGCCCGATTCAACGAGTTCGCCAAGGGCGGCAAGGACTTGGACTTCCACCGCGGGGAGACGCCGATCGAGCTGTACTTCCACGGTCCTGCCCGGCCCGGCGCCGACCGCAACGCGACGATGGTGCCCCTGTCAGAACAGGGCCCCTACTACGCGACGATCCTCGTACCGGGCACCCTGGACACCAAGGGAGGGCCCAAGGTCAACAGCAGCGGTCAGGTCCTCGACCACACCGGCGCCCCTATCGCCGGCCTGTATGGCGTGGGTAACTGCGTCGCCTCGCCGTCAGCCCGCGCCTATTGGGCCGGCGGCGGCACCCTCGGACCGATCCTGACCTTCGGATGGCTCACCGGGGCGCACGCGGCCACCGGTCGGGCGATCGCTTCAGCACAATAACTCGTCGACGCCTGAGGGTTGAACACCCACTTCGCACAGGGAGAACGCCATGACCGCCGCTCAACAATTCATCAACGGTGCCCTTGTCCCGTCACCGAAGGTCGGCCAGTCACACAGTCCAGCCGATGGCAGGAAGCTCGGGGAGTACGCCGATGCCGGCGCCGAGCAGGGTCAGGCCGCCATCGCCGCCGCCCGGGCGGCGTTCGACGGGACGGACTGGTCACGGGACCGGCACCTTCGTCACCGCGTACTCAATGAGATCGCCGATGGCATCGAGGCCCGTAGCGGTGAGCTGATCACCATGCTCGCACGAGAGAACGGCAAGATTCTCAACGAGGCCGGGTTCGAACTGAGCCTCACCCCATCGAAACTCCGCTACTACGCGGCCCTGTCGCTGACCGACAGCGGCAGGGCGGCGGAAGTCAGGCCGGGCCTGCACATGAGTTCCGTGGCCGAGCCGATCGGTGTCGCCGGAATCATCGTGCCGTGGAACTCCCCGGTGGTGCTCTCCGTCCGATCATTCGCACCGGCGCTGGCGGCCGGTTGCACCGCCGTCGTGAAGCTGCCAGGGCAGACCGGTCTGGTGAACGGCATCCTGCACGAGATCCTGGCTGATGCGAAGAGCCTGCCCGCGGGCGTGCTCAACTCCCTCACCGAATCAGCTGACGAGGTTTCTCGACTGCTCGTCACTTCTGCCGACGTGGACGCCATCAGCTACACCGGCAGCACCCGGGTCGGCCGAATGATCATGACCGAAGGCGCCGAGCGGCTGAAGCGGATCTCGCTGGAACTGGGCGGAAAAAGCCCAATGGTGGTCTTCGAGGACGCCGATCTCGACATCGTCACACCCACGCTCACGGCGGCCATCACCACCTTCAGCGGCCAGTTCTGCATGACCGGAAGCCGGATCCTCGTGCAGCGATCCATCGCCGACGACCTGCGCCAGCGGTTGTCCAAGTCGCTGGAAGCGGTCAAGGTGGGTCCCGGCGACGATCCCTCGAGCGAGATGGGCCCGATGATCGACGCGGCAAACGCCAACCGCGTCGACGCCATCGTGCAGGCTGCCGGCAACTACGCCACCATCGTCGTGCGCGGCGGTCTGGTCGACAGCACCTCGGCGTACTACCACCCCTCTCTGGTGGAGGTCGCCGACCCCACGACCCCGATCGTGCAGGAGGAAGTGTTCGGGCCGGTTGCCACCTTCGAGGTCTTCGATACGGAGGCGGATGCAGTCCGGCTCGCGAACATCACCGAATACGGGCTGGCCGCGTCGGTCTGGTCGCGGGACATCGACAGGCCTCGTCGGGTCGCGTCCAAGCTCCGAGCCGGCACGGTCTGGGCCAATGGTTGGGCGATCGTCGTTGATCAGTTCGAGGAAGGTGGATTCAAACAGAGCGGAATCGGGCGGCTCAATGGCCTGCGCGGACTGGAGGAGTTCCAGGAGTACAAGACCTACGCTCAGGTGGTCGCCTGATGTATGGTTCTCCATGTATCGGAAAAGATTTCCGTGGCGGTCTTTGGCACGCCAGGGGGAGATGTGGTTGTCGACGGGATGGGGTGGTGGACGGTGGCGGGAACGTCTCGACCCAAGTCCGGTACCCGCGCATCCGCCGGCACCGCCCGGTACCCCATCGAGTCGGTGGCGAACGCATCTCGCATCCTGACCATGTTGGCTGGATCACCCCAGGTGAAACTTTCCGATATCGCAGACGTTCTCGAAGTGTCGCCGTCAACCGCGCACCGGTTGCTCACGACATTGGAGGCATCCGGTCTGCTGCGGCAGAACCCCGCCTCGCTGCTGTACGAGGCCGGCGAGGACCTCCTGACCCTGGCCCGGGCATTGAACCCGCAGCAGCATTCCCGGTGGGACCTCGCACGCCCCTACATGGGCGAACTCAGCGACCGTGTAATGTGCACGGTGAACCTGGTGACCCTCAATGGCAGCAATGTCGCCTTCGTAGAGTCCGTCGAGGCAATGACGCCACTCCGGGTCACCTCTCGACAAGGTGCGATCATGCCCGCCCATTGTGTGTCCGGCGGGAAGGTACTGCTGGCGCGGTTGACGGACGCCGAACTCTTTGAGCTGTACCCCCATGAGACGCTCCCGCAGATGACCGAGAAGAGTATTGGAACGCGGGAGGCATTGCACGCCGAGATTCGCCGTGTCCGCGCAGCGGGCTACGGCACCAACTTCGGCGAAAGCGAGTACGGCATCAGTGGTGTGGCAGTTGCCATCGTCGACGCATCGGATGATGAAGTCAGCCTGGCGTTGGCGGTCTCAGCTCCCAGTTCAGCACTCGAGCCAGCACGGGTGAAAGTTCTTGTCGACGATCTTACGCAAACAGCTCAGCTTCTGGGTGGCGTCTGCGGCCTTTAGCCGCTGCATCGTCATACCTTGGCTTGCCTTCTGACAACCACATCGCCGGTTCTTCATCGTTTTCGGCGACCCCACCACGAAGGAAACCCTGTGAACGTCACCGCCGCTGTTGTCGAAAGCCCGGGCGCGCCGTTCGAATTCGTCGACGCGGAACTTGATTCCCCCCGCGCCGATGAAATGACGGTTCGCATCGTCGCTGCCGGCATGTGCCACACCGACCTCAGCGTGCAAAGCGCTGCCACCCCGTTCCCGTTGCCCGGCGTGGTCGGGCACGAAGGCGTGGGTGTCGTGGACGCCATCGGCTCGCGCGTCCAGGGGTTCGAACCCGGTGACCGCGTCATTCTCAGTTTCGACTCGTGCGGCCTGTGCGGTGCGTGTCGGGCGGGTCGACCGGTCTACTGCCAACACTGGCTACCCCTGAACCTGCTGGGCGGGTCTCGGCTGGACGGCTCCGCCACCATCACTCGCTCCTCGGGTGAGCTGCACGGCCACTTCTTCGGCCAATCGTCCTTCGCGTCGCACGCCCTGGTCCACAGCCGTTGTGCGATCCCCGCCCCCGGCGACGCCGATCTTGAGTTGCTGGCCCCGCTCAGTTGCAGCGTCCAAACCGGCGTCGGGGCGGTGCTCAACGTCGCCCGACCCGCACCGGGCAGTGCTGTCGTCATCTTCGGGGCCGGTGGGGTCGGTCTCGCCGGGGTGCTGGGAGCGACGCTCGCCGCAGCCGCTCAAATCGTCGTCGTCGACATCAACCGGTCCCGACTGGAAATGGCCGAGGAACTCGGCGCAACTCACACCATCAACTCCGCCGCCGACGACCCCGTCGATGCGATCCGCGACCTCACCAGAGGCATCGGAGCGAACTACACCATCGAAACCAGCGGCCGCCTGCCGGTGTTGGAGCAGGCCATCGCCTGTCTGGCTTCGGCCGGAACCTGCGTCGTCATCGGCGCACCACCGCTCGGCTCGACGCTGTCGATCGACGTCACCAACCTGCTCGGACGGGGCCTGCATCTCCTGGGCACCAACCAGGGAGACAGCAACCCCGCCCACTTCATACCCCGACTCGTGCAGTTGCACCAAGAGCATCGACTTCCCTTTGACAAACTGATCACGAAATTCCCGTTCGAGCAGATCAACGACGCTGCGGCAGCCATGAAATCCGGTGCCGCGATCAAACCGGTCCTGATCATGCCCACCTGACGGCGCAATAGCCACACCCTGGCCGCTCAACCTGTCCCGATGCAGCAGGAAAGGTCACGATGACTCGACTTGACGGAAAGGTCGCCCTCGTCACGGGCGCCGGGCAAGGTATCGGTCGCGCCATCGCCGACCTGTTCGCCCGGAATGGCGGCGTCGTGATAGCCACAGATGTCCACGCATCCGTCGAACCCGACCAGCACGTGGCAGCATACCTCCCGCTGGACGTCACCTCCGAAAAGGCGTGGAACAATGCAGTACGGATCGTCACGGAAGACCACGGCCGCATCGACGTGCTGATCAACAACGCCGGCATCGCGACTCACGAGACTGTCGAGGATGTTTCGGTCAGCGCCTGGAACCGCGTCATGGATGTCAGCGCAACCGGCACGATGCTTGGCATGCGCGCGGTTATTCCAATCATGCGGGCCGTCGGGGGAGGTTCGATCGTCAACTTCTCGTCGATCTGGGGCAGTGCCGCCGTGCCGTTCGCGGCCGCCTATCACGCAGCGAAAGGAGCCGTGCGGAACCTCAGCAAGAACGCCGCGATCACCTACGCAAAGGACGGGATAAGGGTCAATTCGGTGCATCCCGGGTTCATTGATACTCCGGCCACGCGAGCGCAAGGCGGAGCCGTCAACAGCCGCATCATCGGGGCTACCCCGCTGGGGCGGGCCGGAACGGTGTTGGAGGTCGCGTACGGATGTCTGTTCCTCGCCTCCGACGAGGCGAGCTTTGTGACCGGCTCAGAACTGGTCATTGACGGCGGTTACCTGGGTCAATGACTTTCCCTGAAGGAAGGTTCCTCAACCCGGAGCTGGATCCACCTAGTAGTAGAGCCATGACCACAAGGAGGCGGAGTAATGAGCACCAGCATTCACGACGATTTCCCTGAAGAGCCCGACAGCCCCGAACTGTCATTGTTGTATGACGATTTCAAGCGCGAGCATCTGACACCGCTATGGACGCAGATCGACGACTTGATGCCGATGCATCCCACTCCCAGGGCGCTACCGCACGTGTGGCACTGGGACACCCTGTACCCGTTGGCCGAACGGTCCGGCGAGCTTGTCCCCGTCGGACGTGGTGGTGAGCGCCGCGCGATCGCCCTGGCCAACCCCGGACTGCCCGGCACCGCCTACGCCACGCCGACCCTCTGGGCCGCCATCCAGTACCTCGGCCCACATGAAGTCGCCCCCGAACACCGACACAGCCAGAACGCGTTCCGGTTCGTATGCGAGGGCGAGGGTGTGTGGACAGTCGTCAACGGCGACCCGGTCGCGATGAGTCGCGGCGACTTCCTGCTCACCCCGGGCTGGAACTTCCACGGCCACCACAATGAAACCGAAGAGCCGATGGCCTGGATCGACGGCCTGGACATCCCGTTCGTCTACTACACCGACACCGGCTTCTTCGAGTTCGGTTCCGAACGAGTCACCGACGAGGCCACCCCGGATATCTCACGCTCCGAGCGGCTCTGGGCACACCCCGGTCTGCGGCCCCTGTCCGGGTTACAGAACACCACCAGCTCCCCGATCGGCGCCTACCGATGGGAACACACGGACGCCGCCCTGCGGGAACAACTGGCACTCGAGGACGAAGGCCAGCCGGCCACGACCGAACAAGGCCACGCCGCGATCCGCTACACCAATCCCACCACCGGTGGTGACGTGTTGCCTACCATCCGCGCCGAGTTCCACCGGCTCCGCGGCGGCGCGACGACCCGTACCCGACGTGAGGTCGGCTCCTCGGTGTGGCAGGTCTTCGAGGGCACCGGCACCGTCACCATGGCCGGCGAAGTTCACCAACTCGCCAAGGGCGACCTGATCGTGGTGCCGTCCTGGATCCCCTGGTCGCTGCACGCGGAACCGGCCACGGACGGAACCTTCGACCTGTTCCGCTTTTCCGACGCTCCGATCGTCGAACGACTGCACTTCGACAGGGTGCACACCGAAGGGGACCCCCGATGAAACTGGCCACTGTCCGCACCTCCGACGGCACCGCAGCGGTCCGGCTCGACGGCGACAGGGGCACCACCATCGCCGGCATTCCAGATGTCGGTGTCCTGCTCACCCATCCGGACTGGCAGGCTCGGGCCGAACAGGCCGACGGGCCTCCACTACCGCTCACCGACTTGGCGACCGTCATCCCCCGGCCCGGCAAGGTCGTGTGCGTCGGCCTCAACTACCGGGCCCACATCCTCGAGATGGGTCGCCCCTTACCCGAGTTCCCCACCTTGTTCGCGAAGTTCACCGACACCCTGATCGGTCCGAATGACGACATCGAGATCCCCGCGAACGCCGCCGACGCCGTCGACTGGGAATGCGAACTGGTGATAGTCCTCGGCGACACCCTCCGCGGCGCCGTCGAGACCGAAGCCGCAGCAGCGATCGCCGGATACACCATCATGAACGACGTATCCATGCGGGACTGGCAGTTTCGAACCCGAGAGTGGCTGCAAGGAAAGAATTTCGGCAACACCACCCCGGTTGGTCCGGTCCTGGTGACCACCGACGAATGGCAGCCCGGACCCACCATCCGCACCGTCGTCGACGGCGAGGTCGTCCAGGAGGCATCGACCGGCGACCTCGTGTTCGACCCGCCCCACCTGGTGTCCTATATCTCCCAGATGATCACCCTGCGACCCGGCGACATCATTGCCACCGGCACCCCCGGCGGTGTCGGACACGCCCGCAATCCTCCGCGCTACCTGACCCCCGGGTCCCAGGTGCGAATCGAGATCGACGGAATCGGGGCGCTGGAGAACAGGTGCGTCGCGGTGGACGAGCGAGGCCGGCGTGCCCGCGCGACATGACCAGGTCGACGACCCCGCCCTGGCCGCCACACTGTTGGTGGCCAGGCGGGGCACCGCCTACTTCAGCCGCAAGCTCGCAGAACTGCCCGACGCCGACTTCGCCGGACCATCCCTGCTCCCCGGCTGGACCCGTGCCCACGTGATCGCGCACGTCGCCTACAACGCCAGGGCGCTGACCCGGCTGTTGGAATGGGCGGCAACGGGCGTCGAAACCCCTATGTATGACAACGCCGAGCAGCGGGTACAGGAAATCACAAGCGGAAGCAGTCTCAAGCCCATCGCGCTGCGCCACCTGGTCGAACATTCGAACGTCCACCTGAACGTGGAATGGCGGGATCTACCGGCCGACCGTTGGGCCGCAAAGGTCAGGACCGCCCAAGGCCGAATCGTGCCGGTCTCGGAGACCGCGTGGATGCGCACACGCGAAGTGTGGATCCACGCAGTCGACATCAGCAACGGCGGCCGGTTCGACGACTTTCCTCCGGCGGTGATCGACCGACTACTTCTGGACATCACCGCGACTTGGCGGCGACGCGGCGACGGACTGGATCTCGAGCTTCACGCTACCGACCGGACCTTCGGCATCAACGTCGGAGACCAGCCCTCCCTCAAGCTCGTCGGGACCGCTGCCGACCTCACTCGATGGGCCGCCGGGCGTGGATCCCACCACATCACCGCTTCCGGCGAGGCCGTCCCCCACCCACCACGATGGCTCTAGCGTTCCTGAACAATGGTGCTTCTTGGGGCTTGAGGTTGTGTGCTGGCCCGCCGGGCTCGGCGAGGATGGCTGTTTCACTTGGACTTGTGGCGGAAGGGGACACCAATGGAGCTTGCCGATCTCGTCAGGGCGCTCAATGGCGGTGAGACAATCACTGGCGACTCAGCGTTGCATGAGGTGATGCACCGGACCAGTCAGGATGCGCTGCGCGTTACCGGGGAACTGAACGGTCGGTATCACGAGCCGGCCCGTGTTCGGGAGCTCCTGGCTCAGCTGACCGGCAGACCGGTGCATCCATCGGTCGTGGTGTTCCCGCCCTTCTACTCGGACTTCGGGAAGAACATCACCCTGGGCAGGCGCATCTTCGTCAATTCCGGATGCAGATTCCAGGATCAGGGCGGGGTCACGATTGGCGATGACTGTCTGATCGGGCATAACACGGTCTTCGCCACACTGAACCACGACCTGGCGCCGAGCCGCCGCGCTGACATGCATCCCGCTCCGATCGTCATCGGCCGCAACGTGTGGATCGGGTCCAACGTGACCGTCCTGCCAGGAGTGACGATCGGTGATAACGCCGTGGTGGCGGCCGCGTCCGTTGTGACGAAGGACGTGCCCGAGAACTCCGTTGTCGTGGGCTCGCCCGCACGAGTGGTGAAGACAGTGACCGACTGAACGTCAACCCGGGGGCAGAACGGATCGACTGGCGGAACCTCGGTGAGGCGAGTCCGCGCCGGGCTCAACACGGCCCACGCAGGTCACCGCAGTGGTCGTGACGGTGAGCTGCGCACAGCGACCCCGGCAAGCACGTGTGACTGGCCGGTAGCCCTGGCGGGAACGGTTGACGGCCGGCGATTTCGGGTACATCCCGGCGTTCCGTGCGTTTCCGTGCGTTGCGAGGTGGGTGTGGTGCAGGACCAACCGAGGCTGTGGCGTTGGCAATCCGTTGGGGTACAAGGTCTTTCCCTCCGCGATCCGGGGCACGTGCTGGATCTGCTGACGCTCGCCGGACCTGACGATGCGCGGGCGCCGAAGGCTGGGATGACGTGCTGATCGTCAGGACGGACCCCGTCCTGCCGGTCGGTCCGCCCACCAGCCTTGCGGGTAGGGCATCGACCCGCGGGTCGCCGGAACGTCTCGAGCTGCCCGGGGGTGCACCAGGTTGAGGCTGGGCGCACGCCCGCGTGACCGGAGTTCACAAATCACCCAAACAGTGGTCATTCCGTCCGGTGATCGGGTCCATACTCGCAGCGACCGGAGAGGAGGCCTTGACCGTGCGGGATCGAACCCAAATGTCCAACGGGACGTACCTGCCGTACCGCATCCAGGCCCCGACCACCGCAGGCTTGGCCGTGTGCTGGTGCTGCGGCCGACGGCTCGTCCATCCGTCCCTGTGCCATTGCGGGCAGCCCCACTATTGCGACGGGCGGCCGGCGAATTGGTGTCAGCGCGTCGAGAGTTCGCTGGCGTAGTCAGCGAGGGCGCGCACACCAGGCGGCCGGTCACCTGGTGGCCGTCGGCGTGGGACGGTCCGTCGGCGCGGTCTGGGCGAGTTGGGTGATCACGGCCCCAATCAACGGCTCGACGGGCAGTCGTCCGTCGGGTGCCAGGGTCAGGCCGGCGAGGACGACTATCGTGGTGTCGGTTTGAGGATCGCGGAGGAACTGGCTGTTGTAGCCGAAGATGAGGCCGGCGTGCCCGAAATAGCTGCCGGCGCGCAGCATGCCCGAGCCGTAGGCGATGCCGTCGGGCCGGGTCGGATCCATCGGTTGAAATGAGGCCATGCGGCGCGCTTGCATGTCGGCGTTGAGCAGCCGGCCGTCGATGACGGCTTTGGCCCATACCGCCAGGTCGTCTGCGGTCGAGATCACTGATCCGGCGGTCCAGCCCCACGACGGGTTGGCCGCGCTCCAGTCGGTGGGCAAGAGTTCGCCGCTCACCGCCGCCTGTTGCTGTTCCGGGGCCAGTGTGGGATCGGGGCTACCACCCTTCTCCGCAGTTGTGAACATGTAGCCGTGGGCGTACATCGAGGGCATCGACGCGTCGTCGAGGGTCGGTAGCGTCGTGTCCACGAGGCCGAGCGGATCGAACAGGCGCTCCTTGAACAACCTGCTGGCGGTCTTGCCAGTGACATGCTCCATGACGACCCCGCGGAGGATGTAGTTGGTATTCGAATAGTCCCAGGCCTCCCCTGGCGCGAACAATGCGGGCGTGGAGTAGCCGATCTCGAGGACGTCGTCCGGGCTCCAGATCCGCTCGGGCTCCTCGTCAATGGCGCGCAGGAACTCCGGGTCCAGGTCGTAGCCGGCCAGACCGCTGCGCATGTCGAGCAGGTTGGCGATGGTGATGTCATCGCCGTTGGGCACCTCGGGCTCGTACTCGGAAATGGGATCATCGAGCGACAGCTCGCCTTCCTGGGCCAGTTGCAGGATGACCGTCGCGGTCATCGTCTTGGTGATGCTGCCGATGCGGTAGTGATCGGCGGTCGTGGGCTGATCGTCGCGGCCCAGTTCGCGGGTCCCGAACTGGAACGTTGCGTCGCCGAACGTCGGCGATCGCACGACCACCACCGCGGAGGGCAGCACCATCGAGGTGACCAGCTCCTCCAGCGCCGTTTGCAGCTCGGGTGCGTACCCCGCGGTATGACCGATCCCGGTCGCTGTGCCGCGCGTGTCCGAGGCTGTGTACGACGGCGGCGAGCCGCAGGCCGCGAGGATCACCAGCCCGGCCGCGGCGACGATGGCGGCTTCTCGTCGGCCGCCGGTGATGCGGTCGGAGATCACGTCGGTGATCAACTCAGGAGCCGGTGGTGGTCGTCGGGTCGGTGGCGTCGTGACCGGGCCCGAGGTTGGGTGGTCGCGTCGAAGGCGCCGGCCGGACTGCCGGTGGCGGCGATTGTGGCCGCTGCGGTGGGGGCCGTTCCGGCATCGGCCGCACCGGGAGCAGTACACGCCGACACGGCGAGCATGCCTACGGCGACGAGGGCAACAGCGGCAGGCGCCCGGCGCCGACCCATCGCGGCGGCGGTTCGTGACCGCGGGCCCAAGCGCTGACCGTTCGTGCTGATCGAGTGCGTGGACATGGTGGGCTCCATTCGGAACTTCAGGGCCCGCAGCCCCACTGACGGGTGGAGAGCGGAGACGGTGGTCGGTCAACGCCGGCCTTGCGGTTGGCACGACGGTCACGCTGAGAGCTGGGCGCCCGACGTCACCCCGGCGCCCCGGTAGACGCCGACGTGAGACGTTCGCAACGATGATCGCGATGATCCCCGAAGCGCGCCTGCGACGCTCACGGGAGGAGTGCGCCGACATCGCGTGGGGCGATCGGCAGCTCCGAGGTATTCCTGCTCATGCAGCAGGTGCTGGGTTGGGACGGCGAGCGCTATCGCGCGTGGATCTCTCAGACGCTGGTACGCCTGCTCCTGGCCGACGATTGACCACATGGATTCCCGACTCGGGATGACGCCTGCCGCAACGCCAAGTCCGGTCCGTCCGGAACCGGTCCACGATCGCGAGCCGAGCCGGCTCTCCCAGGGCAACATGCGCCCGGGCCCGCGGCGTCAACCGTTCATCCACCGGTTGCTTCCATGACTATTGAGGCAATTATTATTGAGATAATTGCTCGGTCAGGTTCAGCCGATGATCTCGACTCGATGGAGGTTCCACGGTGTCCGACAAGCCCAGCGTGCTGTTCGTCTGCGTGCACAACGCCGGCCGCTCCCAGATGGCCGCCGGCTTCCTCACCGCCCTGTCCGGCGGGCGGGTCGAGGTGCGCTCCGCCGGATCCATGCCCGCGGACCAGATCAACCCCGTCGCCGTCGCTGCCATGGCCGAGGTCGGGATCGACATCGCCGACCAGCAACCCAAGGTCCTGACCACCGACGCCGTCCAAGCGTCCGAAGTCGTCATCACCATGGGCTGCGGCGACGCCTGCCCGATCTTCCCCGGAAAGCGTTACGAAGACTGGAAACTCGACGACCCAGCCGGCCAAGGCATCGACGCCGTCAGGCCCATCCGCGACGATATCCGCATCCGGGTCGAGCAGCTCATCGGCGAACTCACACCGGCGGCCCGCAAGTGATTTCGGCGGCCTGACCCAGGCTGGTTGCCAGGGTCCGCCCGGAGCAACTCGATCGCGACGACCCAGTGGCTGAGCCATATGCACCACCTCGTGCGAGCCCGGCCTCGTCCAGCAGGTCAGGGAGCGACCGCAGCGCACCAGTGATCGGTGCGTAGGCGAGTTCGCCGTCCGCGAAGTCGATGCACCGTCCGACGAGTGTCAAAGTGCCGTCGCGCCGGGCTTTCTCGACCAGCGCCTCGATCAGTCGACTCTTGCCGACGCCGGCCTCCCCGCTGATCAGAACCGCCGCGGCCGCGCCGTCTTTCGCGCGTTCCAGCACCGCGGACAGTTGCGCCAGCTCGGCTGCGCGGCCCACGAAGGTCGAAGTCGTCGCCTGCCCGACCATGATCCGATGTTCTCAGCCCCCTCCGGCGCGGGCAAGGTACGGGTGACGGTCCGGGACCACCCGGACCGGTCTGCTCCCTCGACACCTGGAGGTTGTTGTCGTTCGCCGCGGCACGGACCATTCGCTTCGCGTCGTGCGTACTCAACCTGACGCCGCGACGAGAACGCTTCTGAATCAGACGATCTCGACTGAATCAGACGATCTCGACCAGATCGATGCGTCCACTGGCCAGCGCGTCGGCGGCCAGGTCGGACCAGTGCCGCTGCAGGCGCACGGTGACCAGAACCGCGAGTTCCCGCCGCAGCCGTTCGCCGAGATCGAACATGGTCAGGACGGCGCCCTTGTCGTCGCCGGCGGTGAGGACGACGCCAGACTCGACGCCGTCGCGGACGGCGTCGGCCACCGATTTGAGCGCGTCGTCACCGTCGCTGCCCCAGGGGTCGTCGAGGGTGACAGAGAACGCGACACTGCCCGCCCTCGCGGAATCGACGACCCGGCTCGGATAGGCGCGGTCCCCGACGACCAGCGGCCGGGACAGGATCCAGGCAGCGCGGTTGGACGTCGGCACATCGGCGACCGGGCATCCGGCGTATTGGGACAGCCCGCGCGCGACCACATCCGGCGCCAGCCCCCCGAACCGGTCGACGCTCACCTTGCCGGCCCGGGTCATGTACGCAATGAGCAGTTGCTCGATCGGCTGGTCGAGGCGCTCCGGGAAGGTGTCCCACCACCGCATGCTCCGCCGGGCCGTGTCCTGCAGATGTTCCACCTCGGGACGGCGCTGCGTCTGGTACCGCTCGAGCGCGGTGCTCAGATCGGGTGCCGCGTCGATGGACGCGGCGAGTGCGATGCCGTCCTCCATGGCCAGTTTCGTGCCCGAACCGATGGAGTAGTGCGCGGTATGGGCGGCGTCACCAAGCAGGACGACGTTCCCGTGATACCACCGTTCGCAGGTGATCGTGCGGAATCGCAGCCACCGGGTCCGGTTGCCGATCAGCGGGTGCCCGTGCAGTTCCGTGGCGAAGACCCGGCTCAGATAGGCCAGCGATTCCTCGTCGTTGGCGGTCAAGGGGGTGCGCTCGGTGCTCAGATCGAAGCCCGCCCGACGCCAGGTTTCCGGATCGGTCTCCACCAGGAACGTGCTGCGGTTGGCCGCATAGGGGTACGCATGGGCCACGAACGTGCCGAACTCGGTCGCGACGGACGCGAAAACTGCGCTGGGAAGGGCGAAGTCGGTGCCGCACCAGAGGTAGAGGGCCTCGTGGGTGTTGATCGTGGCCCCGAACGCGTCGCGGTTGGCCTCGCGGGTGGCGCTGCCGACCCCGTCTGCGGCGACGATCAGGTCGGCATCGAGCGACGCGACGTCGACCCGTTGGCCGTAGTGCAATCGGACGCCGGCGGCCTCGGCGTGGTCACGCAGGACGTCCAGCAGGCGTGAGCGACCGATTGCGATCAGGTTATCGACCGGGATCTGGACTCGGTCGTCGCCCACGACCATCGCCAACTCGTGGGTCCACGAGGCCTCCACGATGGCGTGCAGGCTGGCCGGGTCGGCGGCCTCCAGGTTGCGCTGGGTCCGAGTCGCCAGGCCGACGCCGAAGCCGAACGTCTGCTCCGGCGGGCTCTGCTCGTACAGGTCCACTCGGCAGTCGGGGTGCTGAGACTGGAGAAGCCGTGCGGTGTACAGGCCGCCGGGGCCTCCCCCCAGGACGGCGACGGAGCGCAGTTTCACGTCATTCCCTTTCGACTGTTGCCTGCGGTCACCCTACTGCTGATCTACTTATATGTCAATAAATTGACGAGATAGTCAGGATTGTCTAAGCTCCCCGGGAGCGGTCACATGGAGGTGACCGCACCAGCGAAGGATTCGAGGGCCGCACATGAGCGGGGCTTACCGAGAGAATCGTCAACATGGCGGTGTCGGGCCTGGAGGGCTTCACGGGCGGCCGGTGCACGCCGGATCTGGGTTGACGGCATGAGAAGGATCGACTGGTCGGGGCGTGTGGTCCCGTTCGCGCCGGAAAGGGTCGCCGAGTACCGCCGACTCGGACTGTGGGGTGATCGCACCATCGCCGGCGAGTTCAGCGCCGTCGCAGAGCGTTTCCCGGACGAGCCGGCCGTGATCACCGGTGCCGGCAGGATGACCTTTGGCGAGCTCGACGAGCGGACGGACCGGGTCGCGTTCGGACTGGCCGAGCTCGGGCTCGCGCCCGGCGACCGGGTGCTCTTCCAGGTGACGAACCGTCTGGAGACCGTCGTCGCGTGGTACGGCGTCATGAAGGCCGGCCTCATCCCGGTGTGCACGCTCGCGGCCCACCGGGCGCATGAGATCGGCCAGATCGGCCGGCGCACCGAGGCGGTCGCCCACCTCGTGGACGCCGGCCCGGGCAGCTTCGACCTGGTTGCGTTCGCGCAGCAGCAACAAGGGCATGCGACCCTTCGGCAGATCCTGACCATCGGCGCCGTGCCCGGCGGGACCGGTGCGCGCATCGAGGATCTGGGTCGCGACGCCGATCCGGCGATCGCTCGAAAGGTCGTCCAGAACATCCAGTCCGGCATCGATCCCGACGAGGTCGCGGTCTTCCAGCTCTCCGGCGGCACCACCGGCGTTCCCAAGGTCATCCCACGACTGCACGCGGAGTACTGGTACAACGCCCGCGCCTACGCGGCCGCGTGGGGCTGGGACCACACCACCCGCAACGGCCACCTCATCCCGCTGATTCACAACGCCGGAATCGTGTGCGGACTGCACGGGCCGCACAGCGTCGGCGGGTGCCTGGTCCTGACCACCGCGGATCTGCGCGAGGCCCTGCCGCTGCTGTCCGCCGCATCGGTCACCGACGTGCTGCTGGGACACGGGCACTACAGCGCAGTCGGCACCGAGGGATTTGCAGACCTTGCCCGCACGCTGCGCACCGTCGTCCTGTCGGGCGCCAAGGTGCCCGACGCACTCTTCGAGCGGCTCGAGGAGCTTGGCCTGTGGAGCGGCCAGCTCTTCGGCATGGGAGAGGGCTTGTTCACCGTCACTCCCACCGACTCCCCACGGGAAGCTCGGCTCACCACAGTGGGTTCCCCGATCTCCCCCGCCGACCGCGTCCGGGTGCTCGACCCGGCCACCCAGGACGAGGTCCCGGACGGTCAGACCGGCGAGCTGTGCTGCGCCGGGCCCTACACCCTCAACGGCTACTTCGACGCACCGGAACACAACCAGCGGGCGTTCACCTCCGACGGCATGTACCGCACCGGAGACCTCGTGTCCGTGCGCACCATCGACGGCCGGTGCTACCTGGCCGTTGAAGGCCGGATCAAGGACGTCATCAACCGCGGCGGCGAGAAGATCAACGCCGAAGAGGTCGAACTGCTCCTGCTGCGCCACCCCGGCATCGCCGCCGCAGCCGTCGTCCCGATGCCCGACGAGCGGCTCGGCGAGAGAGCCTGCGCCTATGTGGTTGCGACCGCCGAACCGCTGGACCTCGCGGAGGTCCGGCGCCACCTCGACGAACTCGGAGTCGCGAAATTCAAATGGCCCGAGCGCCTCGAGTGGATCGACGAGCTCCCCAAGACGCCGGTCGGGAAGATCAACAAGAAGCGCCTCAAGACCAACGTCCTCGCCCTCCTCGAGCGGGCGCCGACGACCGAGTGAGGACTCGCAGCGGGTTGGTCACCGGCGGCTCCTGCTGCATTGGACTGGCGATCGCGGCGATGCCGGTGGCCGAGGGCGTGGACGCCTGTCCGTTTGCCGAGTTCGGCCGTTGCTGAGCGAAAACCAGGGCTGAAACCGGCAAATGGGCGCGGCACGGTCCGGGTTGCGCGATCCAGGTGGGGTCGAGCCGGGAAGCGCCTCATAGGTCAACGGCAGCACTCTGCGTCAATGGCAGCACTCTGCGTCAGCGGCAGCACTGGCATCAGCCCGCGCGCCTTGGCCTCACGGACGATGTCCCGGGCGTGCAGCACTCTGCGTCAATCGGGCGCACTCTGTATCACCAAGGCGCACCCCGCGACCCGCCTACGGCACGCAGAGTGCTCCCGGACAGCGCGAAGTGCGCCCGGACAGCCCGGAGTGCGGCAAGCCAAGAGGGCCCGGGACCTGGAGCTTTCGCTCCATCTGCAGCTCGTTTCTCCTGCTCCGGGAGTCGCTGTCGGCCTGTGGTGGTGTGTGGGTGCGGCCGGTGAGCGCGGCTTGCGCTCACCAGCCGAGGCGTGGTGGATCACGAGGGTCCCTTGTGCGGATCAGAACCTGGAGTCGATCCAGTCCCGGATCCGGGCAGCGGCCAATTCGTTGCCGGTCGGGGCATCCGGCCGGATCGGTCCGCCGAAGTGGGTGCCGGCGACCGCGTCCACAGTGAGGTCCGCGGCGCCAAGCGCGTGGCGGAAAGCCGCGATGTCGGCCGGGAACGACGCCTGGTCGCCGGTGAATTCCAGCAGCAGGGTGGGCATCGTGACGCCCGGCGCGCAGCGCAGGAAGTCGGCGTTGGTGGTGGTGGCACTCCAGGTCGATATCCAGGCCTCGGCAGTGGACAGCCGACCGAAGCCGATCAGCCCGTAGTTGGTCAGGTCGGGCCGCCGGCCGAACAGCGAACCGTAGGGCCGTTCGTTCCGGTCCAGCCACAGATCGACATTCCGCAGGTCCGCGTCGGTCCGATACACGGTGACCAGCCGTGGGGCCAGCGCCCGGCGCCGGTCCGATGCCTGCTTGTCCCGCTTGAAAGCCGCTTGGGCGCTGCGGCTCTCGGTGGCCATCGCGGCCGCGCGGGCGTCGATCCGGCCGATTCGTGCGGCCTGCGCCGCCCGGTACCGCTGCACGAACTCCGGCTCGTACCGGCTGGGTTCCGGCGCCGGGCGAAAACCGTTGTCCGGGTTGAACGGATCCAGCTCGGGGTCGACCGACAGCGGGTCGGCCTCGTCGACGACGGACGGGTCGATGACCCGGCGCAGCAGGGCGCCCTGCCCCGGGTGCGGCGCGAGGAACACCACCCCGTCCGGCACTGGCATCGACGCGTCCGTGAGTGGCACCGGGCGGCCCGACGGGGTGGCCGCCAGCCGCTCGCCCGGCGGCCGGGAGGCCTGCTGGCAGTAGAACGCGGTCAGCGTGCCGCCGCCCGAGTGGCCCAGGCCGACGACGTGGTCGAAGTCGCGGTCACGCAGAAACGCCTGCCCGGCGGCGAAGTCGAGGATCGCCTGCTCGTGGATCAGACTCAGGTCGTTGTTCGGCGACCGGGATCCCTGCGTCCACACCGCATATCCGGCAGCCAGCAGGTACGGCACCAGCCCGTGGTGGGTGACGTCCTGACGCGGGTGCATCAGCGTGACCACCGTGCGCGCCCGTCCGGCCACGCGCAGCACGCCGGTGACCCGGGCGCCGTCGGCGGTCGCCAGCTCGTGCACGGTGGTGACCACCCCGTCCGGGGCGTCGATCACGTCGGCGTACCGGCCGGCGCCTAGGCCCAGCGCCGCGCTGGTGGTGACGCCGTTGCTCACCGGTCCTCCACCCGCAGGGCGTCCTTGTCCCATTGGGCGATCCGCCAGCCGGCCAGGCCGGCGACACAGCTGTACCAGACAGCGTGCCGCACGCCGGTGGAGCGCCGATCGATCGAGATCGGTGCCTTGGACTCGATCACGAAGTACGGGCCGAGCCGGCCGACCTTCACGTCCGGCAGGTCGCGAGCGACCGCGGCGATCGGCACGTTCTCCGGGACGTCCAGCATGAACAGCCGGTTCGTCATGCCCGCACCGGCCCCTCCGGCGAGGCGACCAGCTCCCGGGCCTGCTGCTGCTCCTGCTCCCATCGCTGCGCCCGCTCCACGATCAACTCCGCCTTGCGGACCAGCAGCGAATCCATCTCGGCGCCCGGTTGCTGCATGATGTCGACCAGGGCGTCGATGGTCAGGTTGGCGTCCAGGTCCTCCTGCGGCGTCACCGGCCGCAACGCCCGGGTGATCTCGACCATGTAGCCGTTGGGGTCGTGGGTGTAGATGGACTCGATGGTTTCGTGCTGGATCTGCATCTCGACCGGCCACTCGCTGGCGTCCAGCCGGCGCCGGTACTCGAGCATGTGCGCCTCGGACTCCACGTGCAGCGCCAGATGTCGGGACCGGACGAACCAGTCCGGGGTGTCCTCGCCGAACCGGGCGAAGACGTCGCCCTTGCCCCGAGTGGTGTCCGGGCCTTCCAGCCCGAAGTAGTAGAAGAACGCGATCCGGTCGCCGCCGCCGATGTCGAAGAAGAAATGGATGAAGTCGGGGTGGTCGTCCGGGCCCCAGCCGGCGGCGCAGATCGAGTGTACGACCGGGAAGCCCAGGGTGTCCCGATAGAAGCGGACGGTGCCGACCGGGTCGAAGGTGGGAAACGCGGCGTGGTCGACGCCGGTCACCAGGTGTCTGCCGCTCAGGTTCTCGGACATGGTGCGGTCCTTTCGATTCGATGTGGACGGGTACACGGTGTGCGGCGTCAGCAGGCCGGGACCGGCTCGTCGGCGCGCAGCAGCGAACCGGCGCCGGGGATCCGGACGGGCAGGCCGGTGGCCCGCAGGATGCTGTACGCGCCGGCCGTCGCGGCGGACAGCACCGGGATGCCGAACTCCCGCTCCGCGACGTCCACCAGCGGCAACGACGGCATCTGCACGCAGGCCGAGATGACCAGGGCATCCACGCCGGCCAGGTCCAGCGACCGGGCCGCGGCCAACACCGTCTCACCGGGGATCCGGCCCACCGCCCGGTTGTCCTCGACCTCCAACGCCCGCCAGTCGGCGACCTCGAACCCCTCCGCCTCCAGGTAGCCGACGACCTTCTCGGCCAGCGGTCGCAGGTACGGCGTGACCAGGGCGATGCGCCTGGCGGCCACCGCGTGCAGGGCCTCCACCAGGGCGCCGGCACTGGACCGGATCAGGGCCTGCGACCCGCCGGTGGCCAGCTGCTCGGCGACCAGTCCCTCCACCCGCCGGTGCTCGCCCGGCCCGACGGCCATCAGCGCGACCAGGCAGGCGTAGAGGATCGCGTCCGGGGAGGCGTCACCGAGTTCGAGGATGCAGCGTTCCCGCTGGGCGTTCATCGCGGCCAACTGTGCCGGGGAGACCTTGGCCATCCGCATCCGGCTGGCATGGAAGGAGAACGTCGCGTCCCCATGCCGGCCCAACAGGGCCGGCAACTCGGTCTCGACGGTGGTGTTGGAGCTGGGGACGACCAGCCCCACCCGAACGTGCGCCATCGCAATCCTTTCGCCCTACTCTCGACATCACCATCGTTCAACGGTGACGACGGAAAGTCAACGCAAACGTTAAATGATTGACGTCACCGTCGCGCGTACCGTGGCGCAATGAGCGAAACGCAGAGCCGACGCCGACCGGCCGGCAAGCCTGCCGCCAACGGCCGGCCGGCCGGCAAGGGGAGGTCGGTACCGCCGGCGAACGGGGCGGACGGCCAGGAGCCACGGGCGAACGTGCGCCGGTCCCTGGTGGAGGCCCAGATCTACGAGCAGGCCAACCGGCTGTTCGCCGAGCGCGGGTTCGCGGCCACCACCCTGCAGGACATCGCCGATGCGGTCGGCCTGACCAGGCCGGCCCTGTATCACTACGTGAGCAACAAGGACGAACTGCTGGCCAAGCTGGTCGCGGAGATCACCGAGGACTCGGCGGCCGGCATGGCGGCCGTTGCCGCGCGGGACGATTTGGGTCCGGCCGAACAGTTGCGCGAGATCGTGGCCGGCGCGGTGCGTCGGCAGGCCGAGCACGCCGACCGGTTCCGGCTGCTGATCCTGTCGGAGGCCGACCTGCCCGAGCAGATCGCCACGGTGCACGCCGCCGGCCGACGATCGGTACTGCGCACGTTGACCGGTGTGATCGAACGCGGGGTGGCCCAGGGGGTGTTCCGGCCGGTCGAGCCGCGAATCGCGGCACTGGGCGTGCTGGGCATGTCGAACTGGGTGGCCTGGTGGTACTCCCCCGACAAGCGGACGGACCTGGATCGGGTCTGTGCCGAACTGGCCGACCAGGCGGTGGCCGGGCTGACATCGGGAGCCGGGGGGCGGGCCGGGCTGGACAATCCGCGCGCGGCGATCCGACAACTTCGCGGCGATCTCGACCGCCTCGAGCGGATGCTCGACACCTGACCGCGCGCGACACCTCGATCACAAGGCGACAACAGCGTTGAACTATTGACGCAAGTGTCGAAAGGCCCTATCTTTCTTGTCACCGGCGCGCGGTGGATCAGCTCTCGGTGCCTGCGGCACCGGTTCGGCAAGCGACAAGGAAGAGGCCCATGGCATACGTCATCGGAGTCGATGTCGGCGGAACCTTCACGGACGCCGTCCTGGACGACGACGCAGGAAACCTGGTGGCGGCGAAGTCGCCGTCCACCCCGCCCGACTATTCCCAGGGCGTCATGGACGTCCTTGCGGTCCTCGCCGAGAACCTGGGCGTGCCATTGGAAACCATGCTCGCAGGCACGCACCACGTCGCCCACGGCACCACCTCGTCGCTGAACGCGTTGGTGACGGGCAACGTGCCACAGGTCGGCTTCGTCACCACCCGGGGACACCGCGACTCGATCTTCATCATGAACGTGGAGGGCCGCTATCTGGGTTCGGCGCCTGACCAGCTGCAGAACGTGATGGGACAGAACAAGAGTCACAGCCTCATCCCGAAGCGGCACGCCGTCGAGGTCACCGAACGGCTGGACCGGGACGGCACCGTCATCGTGCCGCTGGACGAGGACAGCGTTCGCGTCGCCGTCCGCGAGTTGCTGGACCAGGGCATCCGGTCCATTGCGGTCTCCCTACTCTGGTCGTTCAAGAACCCCGCGCACGAGCGGCGGATCCGCCAGATCATCCACCAGCTCGATCCGGAGGTGTTCGTCTCGCTGTCCAGCGAGGTCAGCCCCCGCATCCGGGAGTTCTCCCGCAACGCGACCACCATCATGAGCGGGCAGATCGGCCCGGGCCTGCGCAACTACCTGGGCACCCTGGAAAACCGTTTGCGTGAGGCGGGTCTGACCGGCCCGCTGCTGGTCATGCAGAGTAACGGCGGTGCCATCGCGGCCGCCGAGGCGCCCGCCACCGCGATCAGCACCGTCGGCTCCGTGCTCACCGGCGGTGTGGTCGGCGCCGTGTCCCTGGGACAGCAACTCGGTCACCGCAACATCATCTCCACCGACGTCGGCGGCACCACCTTCCTGGTCGGCCTGGTCGTCGACGGCGAGCCGGTGCGGACCAGCACCACCGTGATCAACCACCACCCGATCAACGTGCCCACCCTCGAAGTGCACGCCATCGGCTCCGGCGGCGGTGCCATCGCCTGGCTCGACCGCGGCGGCAACCTGCAGATCGGGCCGCGCAGCGCGCAGTCCGTCCCCGGGCCGGCCTGCTACGGTGCGGGCGGCACCGAGCCCACCAACACCGACGCCAACCTGGTGCTGGGCATCCTGCCGGAGGCCGGCCTGCTCGGCGGGCGCAAGGCGCTGGACGTGCAGGCGGCTCGCGAGGCCATCCGCACCCACATCGCCGAGCCGCTGGGTCTGAGCGTCGAGGACGCCGCCGCGGCCATCTACGCGATCCAGAACGCGCAGACCGGCGACCTGCTGCGCAAGACCGTCGTCGAAGCCGGCCACGATCCAAGGGATTTCGTGCTCTACGCGTTCGGCGGCGCCGGCCCGGCGTACTGCGCGTCGTACGGGGCCGAGGTCGGCGCCCGGGAGGTCGTGGTGCCGCTGGGCCCGGTCGCCTCCGCGTTTTCCGCCTACGGCCTGGCGTCGTCCGACATCGTCCTCGCCCAGGAGGTGTCCGATCCCGGCCCGATGCCGCTACCTGCGGCCCGGGTCCAGCAGCACTTCACCGACATGGAGGGCCGGCTCGCCGTCGCGCTCGACCGGCAGGGCCTGACCTATGACCGGGTTGAGTTCGTCCGGTCGGTGGACCTGCGGTACACCGCACAGCTGGCCGAGGTATCGGTCGCGGTGCCGGCCGGGGACCTGGACGACGCCGCGATGACCGCACTGATCGGCGACTTCGAGCGCCGCTATGCCGAGTTGTTCGGCGAGGGAACCGGTTTCAGCGCCGCCGGGGTGCAGGCCATCACCTTCCGGGTCCGTGCCACCGGCATCCTGCCGTTCAACCCGCAGCTGCCCAAGCTCGCCGACGCGGAGCACGCCGACCCGGACACGGCGCTGCACACGGTGCGCAAGGTCTGCCTCGATGCCCGCGCCGGCTACGTCGACACCCCGATCTACGACTACCGCAAGCTCCGGCACGGCCACGTCATCGCCGGCCCCGCCGTCATCGAAGTGCCCACCACCACCGTCGTCGTCCCGCCGCGGATGACCGGCACGGTCGACCACCTGGGCAACCTGACCATCACCCCCAGCAATTCCGGAAACTGAAGGACACCGTCATGGTCATGGCAATTCCCGGCTCCGAGCACTTCGCGAGCCGTCCGGTCGATCCGGAATCGCTCGCCGCGGCCCTACCCGCGACGCTGCCGGTGCACACCGTCACCCAGGAACAGATCGACGCACTGGACCCACTCACCTACGAGGTCATCCGGCACCGGCTGTGGTCGGTCACCGAGGAGATGGGCGAGGCGCTCAAGCGGATGTCCGGCTCGCCGATCGTCACCGACGCAAACGACTTCGACTTCGCGATCTGCGACGAGCTCGGACAGGAGGTCCAGGTCGGCCTCTACAACACCATGCTGGTCGGTGCCGTCGACCTGGCCATCTACTGGACCCTGCAGCACCGCGCGACCAACCCGGGGATCCGGGAGGGCGACAT
>CAYZBB010000067.1:0-32553 GCA_964476495.1 uncultured Actinomycetes bacterium
AGGGCGTCTACCCGCTGCCGGAGGCCCAGCGCGACCGGTTCCTGTTCAAGCTGCTCGTCGGCTATCCGGAGCCGGACGAGGAACGCGAGATCGTCTACCGGATGGGTGTCACCCCGCCCACGCCCAATCAGGTTCTGCCGGTGAGCGAACTGGCACGGCTGCAGCGGGTCGCCGCCAACGTGTTCGTGCATCACGCGTTGGTCGATTACGTGGTTCGGCTGGTGTTCGCCACCCGTACCCCGGCCGAACATGGGCTGACCGACGTCGCCGGCTGGCTGTCGTACGGCGCCTCCCCACGGGCGTCGTTGGGCATGATCGCCGCCGCCCGGGCACTGGCACTGCTGCGCGGCCGCGACTTCGTCGTGCCGCAAGACGTCATCGACGTCGCCGCCGATGTGCTGCGGCACCGGCTGGTGCTGTCCTACGACGCCCTGGCTGATGGGGTCCCCATCGAGGCGGTGCTCACCCGGTTGCTGCAGGCGATCCCGCTGCCGCAAGTCAGCCCGTACATCCACCCGGGTGTCGGGTGATGGACGCGACGCCGCAGTGGCTGTCACCGAACCCGGGGGCGCCGCCGCGCACCGCCGACCCAGGGCGGCTCGACGCCGCGCTGAACACGCTGGAGTTGACGGTCCGGCGCCGCCTCGACGGGCTGCTGCAGGGCAACCACCTCGGCCTGGTTCCCGGGCCGGGCACAGAGCCGGGAGATGCGCGACCGTACTACCCGGGCGACGACGTGCGGCGGATGGACTGGTCAGTCACCGCCCGCACGACCGAACCGCACATCAGGCAGACCATCGCCGACCGCGAGCTGGAGACCTGGTTGGTCGCCGATCTTTCCGCGTCGCTCGACTTCGGCACGGTCGGCTGCGAGAAACGGGACCTGGTGGTGGCCGCGGCGGCAGCCGTCGGGCATCTGACCCGGGGTGGCGGCAACCGGATCGGCGCGATCATCGCTTCCGGCTCCCGATTGGGTCGCATTCCGGCCCGTGGCGGCCGCCCGCACCTGGAACACCTGCTGCGGACCCTGGCGACCAATCCCCGGGCGACCCCGGGCGACCGGGGTGACCTGCGGACCGCGCTGGAACAGCTGCGACGCCCGCCGCGGCGGCGCGGGCTGGCCGTCGTCATCTCCGACTTCATCGGGCCGGTCGACTGGGAGCGTCCGCTGCGTGGTCTGTCGGCCCGGCACGACCTGCTGGCGGTCGAGGTGCTCGACCCCCGCGACGTTGAGCTTCCGGCGGTCGGCCTCGTCACCCTGATGGACCCGGAAACCGGCCGCAGCAAGGAGATCTCGACCACCGCCGGGCTGCGCTTGGAGTTCGCGAGGGTGGCCGCCGCGCACCGCGCCGAAGTCGCCGCCGCGCTGCGCCGGGCAGGCGCGGCGCACCTGGTGCTGCGCACCGACGGGGATTGGATCGCCGATGTGTTGCGGTTCATCGTCGGCCGCAAACGTGGCTGGACCGGCGCCGCCGCCCCCGGAACGCCCAACCGCACCCCAAGGGGCGGGGAGGCCTGGCAGTGAGCTTCGCGTCGCCCTGGTGGTTGGCCGCCTCGCTGGTGGTGCTCGCACTGGCGGTCGGCTATCTGATCGGCCAGCGTCGCCGCCGGCGGGACACCGTCAGGTTCGCCAACCTCGAGCTGCTGGACCGCGTCGCCCCGAAGCGCCCCGGCTGGTGGCGGCACGTCCCCACCGCGCTGGTCCTGGTCGGCCTGGTGCTGCTCACCGTGGCGCTGGCCGGTCCGACCGCCGAGGCCAAGGAGCCGCGCAACCGGGCCACCGTCATGCTGGCCATCGACGTCTCGCTGTCCATGGAGGCCACCGACGTCGCCCCGAACCGGCTCGCAGCGGCCAAGGAGGCGGCGAATTCCTTCGTCGACGACCTGACCCCCGGGGTGAACCTGGGCATCGTGTCGTTCGCCGGTATCGCCACGGTGCTGGTCAGCCCGACCACCGACCGGGCGGCCGCGCACCAGGCGATCAGCGGTCTGACCCTGGACGAGCGCACCGCGACCGGCGAGGCGATCATCTCCAGCCTGCAGACCATCGATCTGTTCTCCAAGTCGCTACCGCCCGACGGAACCGACACCGGGCCGCCGCCGGCCCGGATCGTGCTGATGACCGACGGCAAGCGCACCGTCGGCCGTACCGAGCAGGACGCCGCGCAACGCGCCGCCGACGCCAAGGTCCCGGTCTCGGTCATCGCGTTCGGCACCGACAACGGCTCCATCACCGTCAACGACGAGGTCATTCCCGTCCCGCTGGACACCGAGGCGATGCAGCAGATCGCGCAGATCTCCGGCGGCGACTTCCACACGGCGGCGACGTCCGAGGAACTCAAGTCCGTGTATGCCGAGCTGGGGGAGCAGATCGGTTACGAGACCAAACAGCAGGACGTGTCCAAGCCCTGGCTGGTCGCCGGCACCGTGCTCGTCGTCCTCGGTTCGGCCGCCGCCCTGGTGCTGACGGCCCGCATCCCTTAACCCGGGCTGACCCCCCCCCGCGACACGCGCACCGGTTCGTCGCGGGGCGGCGCACCAACCGATCGACAAGCCGGTCGAGCGCAAAGGGCAAGGTGACGCGGGCGGCAGCGGGGTATGGCCAGGCCAAGCGGTATGCGCTGTTCGCCGCACGATGAGCCCGCGCCCCGCCCAGTTTTACCCGGCGAAACCGGTATGCGCGCCGGCGGGCCCGTGCACCGGCGGCCTCCGCCGCGCCACTTTGCATCGCGTGGGAGCACTTCGCGTCGTCCGGGCGCACCCTGCGTCACGCATGCGGCGAGCAAGGTGCGCCGGGGTGTCGCAAGGTGCGCCGGGAGGTCGCGGAGTGCGCCGGGGTGTCGCAAGGAGCTGACCCGAGGTTCCTGCCTGACCGCCCCACCCCCATGCCGGCCCGGTGCCGGGTCCACCTCCCGGTGCCGGCCCGGTGCCGGGTCCACCCCCCGTGCCGGCCCGGTGCCGGGTCCCACGACCCCGGGCCCGATAGGGTCTGACCCGACAGCGGGACGGCGATGCCCCGACGGGCGCTCTCCGTCCGGCGGTCGGCGCATGGCCGGGCGAGAAGGACGGGACGGACGACGTGACGCAAGCACCCGCGACCGGGCGATCAGCCCTGGTGACCGGCGGCAACCGAGGGATCGGGCTGGCCATCGCCCGTGGGTTGGCGGCGGAGGGCCACCGGGTCACGGTGACCCACCGATCCGGGGAGCCGCCCGCTGGGCTGGCCGGGGTCGTCTGCGACGTCACCGACCCGGCAAGCATCGACTCGGCCTTCGCCGAGGTCGAGGCGAAGCAGGGCGCGGTGGAGATCCTGGTGTCCAACGCCGGCATCACCGACGACACCCTGCTGCTGCGGATGAGCGAGGACAGCTTCAACAGGGTGGTCGACGCCAACCTCACCGGCGCCTACCGGGTGGCCAAGCGGGCCGCGTCGGGGATGCTGCGCAAACGGTGGGGCCGGATGATCTTCATCTCCTCGGTGGTCGGCCTGTCCGGCGGCGCGGGGCAGGCCAACTACTCCTCGTCCAAGGCCGGCCTGGTCGGCCTGGCCCGATCGATCGCCCGGGAGCTGGGTTCGCGCAACATCACCGCGAACGTGATCGCGCCCGGCTTCGTGGACACGGACATGACGGCGGCCCTGCCCGAGGCCCGGCGGGCCGAGATCGTGGCCCAGGTCCCGCTCAGGCGGTACGCATCACCCGATGAGATCGCTTCCGCGGTAGCCTTTCTCGCTTCCGATCGGGCCGCCTACATCACCGGTGCGGTACTCCCGGTCGATGGCGGCCTCGGCATGGGTCACTGAACGTCCCAGCCCCTTGCAGACCGTCCCGCCTATTCCCCCGACTTCCCCGAAGTACCCCCGACCCCCGAAGACTAAGGACGAACACTCGATGGCCGACCATCTGGGCAGCGACCTGCTCGCCGGCAAGAACCTGCTGATCACCGGCATCATCACCGAGGCCTCGATGGCGTTCCACACCGCGCGGCTCGCCCAGCAGCAGGGCGCGAACGTGGTGCTGACCGGCTACGGCCGGCTGTCCCTGGTGGAGCGAATCGCCAGGCGGCTGCCAGCGCCCGCCCCGGTTGTCGAGTTGGACGTCACCGACAAGGCCCAGCTCGACTCGCTGGCCGACCGGGTCGGCGAGCACGTCGACCGGCTGGACGGCGTGCTGCACTCGATCGGGTTCGCCCCGGCGGCCGCGCTCGGTGGCGACTTCCTGGCCTGCGGGTGGGAGGACGTGGCGACCACGGTGCACACCTCCGCGTACTCGCTCAAGTCCCTTGCGGTCGCGGCGCTGCCGCTGATGACCGACGGCGGGAGCATTGTCGGGCTGGACTTCGATGCCCGGCAGGCTTGGCCGGCCTACGACTGGATGGGCGTTGCCAAGGCTGCCTTGGAGTCGGTAACGCGTTATCTGGCACGGGATCTCGGTCCGATGGGGATCCGGGTCAACCTCGTGTCGGCCGGGCCGATCAAGACCATCGCGGCCAAGTCGATCCCCGGCTTCTCCGACCTGGAGGACGGCTGGACCACCCGGGCGCCGCTGGGCTGGGACACCTCCGACCCGACCCCGGTGGCCAGGGCCGCGGTCGCGCTGCTGTCCGACCTGTTCCCCGCGACCAGCGGCTCGATGGTCATGGTCGACGGCGGTTTCCATGCGCTTGGGTTCGGTAAGAAGGAGGTCGGGCAGCCGGCCGACTGAGCTCGCGGACCGCCGCGGCGACCGCCGCACGACGCGCCTCGCGGATGGCGACGGCCAGCGGCCGCAGCGCGTCGTCCACCGCCGCCAACTGGCGCAGGTTGACCGCGCCGGTCTCGTGGCCGGCCGCAACGGTCAGCAGCGCCTGCAGCGAGATGGACATCGCCAGCAGGGACGACGCCCGCCGCGGGGTGCCCGGCGGAACGGTCACCGCCTCGTCCAGCATGAGCCGCCGCACTCGATCCCGCGCGTCCGCGGACTGTCGCGAAACATCTAGTGCTGTCAGGCTTGTCGTGGAGAGAGCGATCTCGTGATCGAGCCGGTCATGCGCGGCCACCAGATCGTCCGCCGGCAGCCTGACGGCGTTGCCGAACACCCGCCAGTGACCGCTCATGGGGACGATCGCCAGCGACGACCCGGTCAAGGTGACGGCCGCGCCGGCGTCCAGGGCCGCGATGGTGAGCTCCCCGGAGGTAGGCAACCCGCGCAGGTCGCCGGGGTGGGGTAGCACCAGTTGAGCCTCACCTCCGCCCCGCAGCAGCGGCAGCAGGGCGGCGGAACCCGCCATCGGGCTGCCTGGCCCGGGAAGGCCCGTCATCGCCGCGATCTCGTCGCCGGCCGCGCGGATCCCGACCCGATGGCCGGCGCCGTCGATGGCTTCCAATACATCGTCCGGGCTGGCACCGCCCTGCCATGCGGCCGACCACAAGGCGAGCGTGGTCGCCGCGCGAACGGCAGCGGACACGGGCATGAGCGCAACCGTACGTCACACCCCATCCACTCAGATGTTGACCTATTACACTAAGGAAGTAGTGTAATAGGTGTGATCGAGTTCCGGATCGACCGGCGGTCCGGACTGCCGGCGTACCTGCAAATCGTCGAGCAGGTCCGGCAGGCGCTGATGCTGGGCCGGCTGGAGGTGGGCGACAAGCTGCCGACCGCACGCGAGGTCGTGGCCAGCACGGCGGTGAACCCGAACACGGTGCTCAAGGCCTACCGCGAGCTGGAGCGCGATGGTCTGGTCGAGGGTCGGGTCGGGGCCGGCACGTTCGTGCTGCGCGGGCTGGCCCGGGACGAGATCGGCGTCGACGCGCCGCTCGGACGCGAGGCCGCGCAGTGGGTGGACAGGGCGAAGGCGGCCGGACTGGCCAGGCACGAGCTGGAGACGCTGGTGAAGGCACTACTGGACAAGGCGTTCGAATGACGGGGAGGCGGCGATGACGGGTGGGCAGGCGGGATCTCGAATCATGCAGGTGGTCGACGCGGGCCTTCGCTATGGGCAGGGTTGGGCGTTGCGGCATTGTTCGTTGGAGTTGCGGCCGGGCACGATCACCGCGCTGGTCGGCCCGAATGGCGCCGGCAAGAGCACCCTCATGCTGGCGACAGCGGGACTGATCGAGCTGACCGAGGGTCGGATCTCGGTGAACGGGACGGACGTCGTCGCCGGGTCCGTGCATGCCGATCTCGGGTTCCTGGCCCAGGACAAACCGCTGTACCGCCAGTTCACCGTCCGCGACATGCTCGAGGTGGGACGGCATCTGAACCTCCGATGGGACGCCCATCTGGCCGCACGGCTGTGTCGTGAGGCAGGGCTCGAGCGGCGGGCCAAGGTGCGCACGCTGTCCGGAGGTCAGCGGGCCCGGCTGGCGCTGGTACTGGCCCGCCGGCCACGCCTGCTGCTGCTCGACGAACCGTTGGCCAACCTCGACCCGCTGGCGCGACTGGAGGTTCAGCAGACGCTGCTGGCCGAGGTCGCCGAGACCGGGATGACCGTGTTGGTCTCCTCGCACATCCTCGGGGAGGTGCAGGACGCGTGCGACGACCTGATGCTGCTGGTGGACGGCCGCATCACGTTGCACGGCTCGATCGAGGACACGTTGGAGGGCCATCTGCTGCTGACCGGGCCCGGCGGGGACGACCGCGGACTGGCATCACTGTCGGACGGTGCCCGAGTGGTGCAGGTGCGGCGGAGCGCCCGACAGCTGTCCGTGCTGCTGGACGGTCGGCCGTCAGCGATCCCCGAGGGGTGGACCTTGGCCGCGCCGACGATCGAGGAGATCGTGGTGGCCCGGCTCCGGTCGGCGGCTCAGGTGGGGGAGGCAGCGGCATGACGTCGGCGCCGGTGGAGGCCGAGCGGTTGACCGGCAGGGCACCCGGCGGCATGTGGTGGGTGGCCTGGCGGCAGCATCGGTGGGCGATGCTGGTGTCACTGGGATTGCTGGTCGCCCTGGCGGTGACCCTCCTGGTGTTCGGGCTCAGCTACCGATCTGCACTGAGCGCGGCCGCCATCGATCCGGTGGCCTGCCCCGACCCGTACCAGGCGTCGTCCGCGGTCTGTGCGGTCGGTTGGGAGCAGGTCAGGGGCTACCAGCACGGCTGGAGACCGTTGCACCTGCCGATGATGCTGGTCCCGCCGATGATCGGGGTCATCGTCGGCGCGTCCCTCTTCGCGCCGGAACGCGAACGCGGCACCCAGGTGTTCGCGCTGACCCAATCGGTCGGCCGAACCCGCTGGTACCTGACCAAATGCGTGGTGGTGGTCATCCCACTGCTGCTCGCAACCCTCGCTGTCGGGCTTCTGGCCGATTGGGTGCGCGGCACCCCTGGCCTGGGGTTCAACCCGATGGACACTCCCGAGTTCCAGTCCACCGGTCTGATACCGGCGGCGTTCGCGCTGGTCGGCTTCGGGGTCGCCGTACCCGCTGGGGTGTTCCTGCGGTCCACGGCGGTGACGTTTGCCGTTGCGTTCGCGCTGACCGCCGTCCTGGTCGCCGGTGTGGGCTACACCATCCACCGGGATCTGGTGCCGCACGACCAGGTGACAACCTCGCTGGCAACGGATCGCGATCCCCTGCCGGCGGATGCGCTCGTTCTTGGTACCAGCTACCTGGATGTGGATGGCAAGGTCGCCGACGTCCACGGCCCGGCCTGCTCGGGGTCCGGTGCCGGATCGTTCGAAGAACGATGGCAAGCCTGCCTGGACAGTATTGGTGCGGTGTCCCGATCCACCGAATACCTCGATCCCTCACGCCGCCCGCAGCTCACCCTGACGTTGAGTGGGATATGCATGGCGATCGCCGCAGCGGGATTCACTCTCGGCTGGGTCCGGGCGCGCCGCCGGGTGCTCTGACCCAGATCGGCCGTCGCCACGCACCTGGACGGATTTCGGGCATGTGGACGGCCTGGACGCACTCGAATGGTCGGAAATGCCCGGGCAGCGGGCACTTTCAGCCACCCGACCGCGACTCGCCGACCGGCGACGCACGGATCGGGTGGGCGGATGAGCCCGGTAGGCTCGGCCGCCGTGACACGCTCCTACTCCGACCCACTGGCCTCTCGCAAACCCAAGCCGATCCCCGAGGTTCCGGCGACCGGTGACGTGGTCGCCGAGGACCCGCTGTCCGGTTTCTGCGGACTGGTGGTCGCCTGCACCAACAGCGCTGTCACCCTGGAGGACCGGCACGGCAAGCGCCGCAACTTCCCGCTGGCGGTCGGCGCGTTCCTGGTCGATGGGCAGCAGGCCACCCTGGTCCGGCCGAGGGCCGCTCCGGCCGGGCCTGCCCATTCGGCGTCCGGATCACGCGCTGTGGGCGGATTGCGAGCGAGAACCGCACGGGCCAGCCGGATCTGGGTCGAGGGGACGCACGATGCGGCGCTGGTCGAACGGGTGTGGGGGCACGACCTGCGGGTCGAGGGAATCGTCGTGGAGCCCCTCGACGGCCTGGACAATCTGCCCGCCGCCGTGGCCGAGTTCGCACCCGGGCCCGGTCGCCGCGTCGGAGTGCTCGCCGACCACCTGGTCGCCGGGTCCAAGGAGAGCCGCATCGCGGCCGCGGTCGCCGGCTCGCCGCCCGGTCGGCACGTGCTGATCACCGGTCACCCGTACGTGGACATCTGGCAGGCGGTGCGCGCGTCTGCGGTCGGCATCACCGCCTGGCCGTCCGTGCCACGCGGCGTCGACTGGAAGATCGGAGTATGCCGGGCGCTGGGTTACCCGGACGTGCCAACTCTCTGGGGACGGATCAACGGCTCGGTGCGCAGCTACCGGGACATCGACACCCCGCTGATCACCGCGGTGGAGCGGTTGATCGACTTCGTCACCGGGCCGACCACCGACAGCTGATCATCACGTGCAGCCGGACCGCCGCACGTGACGAGCCCTCTCCAGCGCGCGCCGGCGCCGTGTCGACGCCCGCATCACCCGAACAGGACGCCGGTGACGCACGGTCACAGCGTTGCCGGTGCATCCGCTCCCAGGATGAACTCGTCGGCACTGCCGGTGATGAACCCGAGTGGAGTCTTGTCCGAATCGGCCCGGATCTGTGATCCTGCAAGGGGACGCTGCCGCCGGGGGTCAGGGCCGAGCTCCGCAAGGTGGTGGAGGCCCCCCAATGGCAGCGTCCTGAGCACTTCAGGCGGCAGTGTGCCCACCGTCCGACCACACTCCCGCGCGGCGCGCCGGACAGTCCTGCGGCGCGCCGCGCGTAGTCCGCGATTGCCGGACGGTCAGCAGCGCGCGGGGGGGATCGCGTCGGCCCGCACGTACCACTCTCGCCAGAACTCCCGCTCGGTCGACACCCGGGCGTCCGGATGAGACCGGCGCAGGTGCTCGACATAGCGCGCGTATGCCTGTTCGCCGAGCACCGCGCCGACCCACCACCGCATCCCGTGCCATGCCCGCATCGCCTGCTTCACCCGAATCACCTGATTTCACACCGCTGTCACATGACTCATTCAGTGCCCCGGTGCCCGATCCCGACCCGCTGAGGTCACTCAAATCTCATCCACGGGGATGCCGATTCGTGTTCGAGCCGTGGCCTGGACGAGACCGATCGGCCCCGGGGCCCGGCCTGCCTGCTCTGGCAGGATGGGATCATGTCCGCATGGATCTGGCTTGTCGGCGGGATCCTGCTGTCCATCGCCGAAGTGCTGGGCGCCGAGTTCGTGCTGCTGATGCTGGGCGGCGGCGCGCTGATCACCGCCGGGGTCGCGGCCTTCTTCCCCGACCTGCTCTGGCTGCAGGTCCTGGTGTTCGCGCTGTCGTCGGTGGCGCTGGTGCTGGGACTGCGACCGATACTGCTGCGCAAGTACTACCAACCCTCGCAGACCCGGACCGGGATCGACGCCATCATCGGATCGAAGGCCACCGTCGTGTCCACCGTGGACGCCGACGGCGGTCAGGTCAAGATCGGCGGTGAGGTCTGGTCGGCGGTGAGCCTGGACGGGCACCGCGCCCTGCCACCCGGCACATCCGTCACCGTCGTCGAGGTCCGCGGCGCCACCGCCGTGGTCATCTGGGGGGCATAGTCATGGACATCGCACTGATCGTCGCCATCGTCATCGCCATTCTCGTCGTCGTCGTGCTGATCCGATCGGTCAAGGTGATCCCGCAGGCGCAGGCCGCGGTCATCGAGCGCCTCGGGCGGTACAACAAGACCGGCAGCGCCGGGTTGGTCTGGTTGATCCCGTTCCTTGACCGCATCCGCGCCCGGATCGACCTGCGCGAGCAGGTGGTCTCGTTCCCGCCGCAGCCGGTGATCACCGAGGACAACCTGACCGTCTCCATCGACACCGTCGTCTACTTCCAGGTCACCGACCCGCGCGCCGCCGTCTACGAGATCGCGAACTACATCGTGGCCGTCGAGCAGTTGACCACCACCACCCTGCGCAACGTGGTCGGCGGAATGAACCTCGAGCAGACGCTGACCAGCCGCGACTCCATCAACGGTCAGCTGCGCGGGGTGCTCGACGAGGCCACCGGCAAGTGGGGCATCCGGGTCGCCCGCGTCGAGCTCAAGGCGATCGACCCACCGCCGTCCATCCAGGAGGCGATGGAAAAGCAGATGCGCGCCGACCGCGACAAGCGCGCGATGATCCTGAACTCCGAGGGCCAGCGCGAGTCGTCGATCAAGACCGCCGAGGGCCAGAAGCAGGCCGCGGTGCTGTCCGCCGAGGGCGCCAAGCAGGCTGCGATCCTGGCTGCCGAGGGTGAACGTCAGTCCCGCATCCTGCGCGCCCAGGGTGAGCGGGCCGCCCGTTACCTGCAGGCCCAGGGGCAGGCGAAGGCGATCGAGAAGGTCTTCGCCGCCGTGAAATCGGCCAAGCCGACACCGGAACTACTTGCCTACCAGTACCTGCAGACCCTGCCGCAGATGGCTCAGGGTGATGCGAACAAGGTCTGGCTGATCCCCAGCGACTTCAACAAGTCGCTGGAGGGTTTCGCCCGGATGCTCGGCACCAAGGGCGACGACGGGGTCTTCCGGTACGAGCCGCCCAAAGAAGACACTGCTGACCCGTCCAACAGGTCCCGGCCGGGTGATATCGACGACGACGTGGCCGACTGGTTCGAGGGCACGTCGGCCAAAGAGGTCGCCGCCGCCGTCGCCGCGGTCGAGGCCGAGGCGTCGGTGACGATCGCACAGCAGGAGGCGGCGCGGTTGGCCGGCTATCGCGCTGAGGTGGCCCCGCCGGACCGGCCCGCGATCTCGACCAGCAAGGAGCCGGAATCCGAGGACGACCGGCCGGCACAGCAAGACAGTGGCCAGCAAGGCGGGATGCCGCCCGATCCGGGTCGGCGCCAAGGTCCCCCGCCGGGATACCAGCAGCCCCCGCCCGGATACCCACCCGGATATCAGCAGCCGCCGCCCCCCGGCTACCGGCCCGACGACCAGCAACGGCGCGACATGCCGCCTCCGGGCTACCCGTACCAGCAGCCACCGCCCGGACAGTACGGTCCGGGGCGCTGACCGGGCTCCCGCAGCCCCTTGCGGTCGTCGGCGCGGGGCGGATGGGCACCGCGCTGGTGACGGCCCTGCGGACCGCCGGAGTGCCGGTGTCCGGGCCGCACGGCCGCGGGTACTCGGGCGCCGGTGATGCGGTGGTGCTGTTGTGCGTGCCAGACGACGACATCGCCACCGCCGCGGCGAGCATCGGCGCCGGCCCGCTGGTCGGTCACTGTTCGGGCGCGTCCGGCCTGGATGTGCTCGCGGAGCGGGGCGGCTTCAGCATGCATCCGCTGATGACGGTGACACCATCCGGCGCCGACTTCCACGGGGTGTGGGCGGCCGTCGACGGTTCCACCCCGGCCGCGACAGAGGTCGCCGAGGCTCTGGCCACCGCGGTCGGCCTGCGTCCGGTTCGGGTCGACGGGGTCGACCGGGTTGCGTACCACGCCGCCGCCTCGATAGCCGCGAACTATCTGGTCACGGTCGAGGCCGCGGCCGCGGAGCTGATGGCCACCGCCGGGTTGAAGCGCGAGGTGCTGCTACCGCTTGCCCGCGCCGCGTTGGAGAACTGGGGCCGGCTCGGACCGGCCGCCCTGACCGGTCCGGTCGCCCGGGGCGACTGGGGGACCGTCGCCCGGCACCGGGCGACGGTGGCCGAGCGGGCGCCCGCGCTGCTCGAGCTTCACGACGCGCTCGTGACGGCCACCCAACGGCTGGCCGGCCGGGCATCACCGACCAACGCCGACGACGAGCCCTCGGCCGGTCCCGTCCGCCGCGGAACTTCGACAGGTGTGGAGCATGCGTAACTTCCGCGGCGCCGGGGGCCGCATCCGAGCCTCCGGCCTACCCGGCGCGATACTCTCCGGCCGAGCCGAATCGTGGCGCCGTCGCACCAGCCCATCGCCGATCCCGGAGTCCGAATGCCGATGAGAACCGTTCGGACCGTTGCCGACCTACGGGCCGCCCTCCGGCCGCACCGGGCCGAGGGCTCGGTCGGGCTGGTGCCGACGATGGGTGCGCTGCACGACGGTCACCTGGAACTGGCCCGCCGGGCGAGGGCCGACAACTCCGTCGTGGTGATGTCGATCTTCGTCAATCCCACCCAGTTCAACGATCCGGCGGACCTGGCCGCGTACCCGCGGGACGAGCAGCGCGACGCCGACCTCGCCGCATCGGTCGGGGTCGACCTGCTGTTCGCGCCGCCGGTCCAGGAGGTCTACCCGCCCGGCTTCACCGCCACCGTCACGCTGCACGGAGCGATCGTCGAACGCCTGGAGGGAACGCACCGCGGCGTCGGGCACTTCCAGGGGGTCACCACCGTGGTCAGCAAGCTGTTCGGGATGGCCTCACCGGACCGGGCCTATTTCGGGCAGAAGGACGCCCAGCAGGTGCGGGTGGTGCAGGCGATGGTCGCCGATCTGGACATGCCGGTCGAGATCGTCGTGGTACCGACCGTCCGCGAACCCGACGGCCTGGCCATGTCCAGCCGCAACCGCAGGCTGAGCCCGTTCGACCGCGCGCGCGCCGCACATATCTCGGAGGCGCTACGAGAGGCTGAGTTGGCCGTGACCGGTGGCATCGTCGACGCCGGGTCGCTGCTGCATGCCGCCCGGAAGGTGCTGTCGGACAACGCCATCGACGTCGAGTACCTGGAGCTGGTGGACGCCGGGACGTTCCAGCCGGTGCAGGTGCTGGTGTCCGCGCCGGCCGTGCTCGCGGTGGCCGCCGTGATCGGCGGGACTCGACTCATCGACAACGTCGTGTTGCACCCGCGACACCCGGTCGCCTGAGTCAACCTCCGTCGTCGGCGCGCCATCTTCGCGCGACGAGTTTCGGATGTAGTGCCAGCGCTATTCCGCCACCCGTTTAGTCTCGAACAGACTACTCAGCGCGGGCCTGTCCGCCCGCACGCGCGTCGGTCATGTCCGCCTGTGCAGACGAGGGAGCTCACGTGCGATGGAGAAGGGCCGGCGCCCTGGCCGGCATGGCGTTGATGCTGACCGCCTGCACCTCCGGCGGGAGCGGTGCGGCGACCGGGACGCCCTCGGCGGGGGCGCCCACGGCCTCCCCGGCCGGGGTGACGGCGGCGAGTGCGGCGGCCGCGAGCGGATCGGCCAGCACGTCGACCGCGCCGCTCGATCCGGCGCTCGCCGCCGAGGTGATGGGCGTGGTGAACCAGTTCAAGGAGCAGAACCACCTGCGGGCCGTGCTGGTCAAGGTCACCCGGGGTGACGACACCATCGTGGAACAGGCGGTCGGTGAATCGATGACCGGGGTGCCGGCCACGACCGACATGCACTTCCGCAACGGGGCCGTCGCCATCTCCTACATGTCGACGCTGCTGCTGATCCTGGTCGACCAGGGCAAGGTGAGCCTGGACGACAAGGTGTCCACCGTGCTGCCCGACCTCCCCCACGCGGACGAGGTCACCTTCGGTCAGCTGGCCCAGATGACCTCTGGCTACGTCGATTTCGAGCAGACCCCGGAACTCACCGCCGCCAACTACGCCGACCCGTTCAAGCAGTGGACCCCGGACGAGCTGCTGGCCTTCGCGGTCGACCAGCCCCTGTACTACACCCCGGGCACCAACTGGAACTATGCGCACACCAACTACGTGATCCTCGGCCAGGCATTGGAGAAGATCACCGGGCAACCGCTGGATCAGGCGCTGCAGGAGAAGGTGCTGACGCCGCTCGGCCTGGACAACACCTCCGGCAACGACGGCACCCCGGCCATTCCGGAACCGGTCTTGCATGCCTTCTCCTCCGAGCGCCGGCAGACCCTCAAGGTGCCCTCCGACGTCCCCTTCTACGAGGAGTCGACCTTTTGGAACCCGTCCTGGACCCTGGCCCGGGGGGCAATCCAGACCACCAACCTCGACGACCTGATCGCGACGGCCCGGGGCATCGGCTCGGGCAAGCTGCTCACGCCCGAGTCGTACGCGAAGTTCACGACCACCGACCTGCGCGGGAAGACTTCGGCGGTTCCCGGCTGCCCGGCCTGCTTCGAGCAGAGCATCGGCTACACCTACGGCCTCGGTGTCGTGATCACCGGCGACTGGCTGGAACAGGATCCGCTGTTCTCCGGGGAGTCCGCGGTAGAGGCGTACCTGCCGTCGCAGGACGTGGCGATCGCCGTCGTGGTCACCTATCAGCCGGCGGCGTTTGACGCGACCACCGGCAACTACACGAACCAGGCCGATCAGCTCTGGCGGGAGGTCGCCGTCAAGGTCGTGCCGGACAACCCGCCGCCGATCAAACAGGGCTGACCGGACACCCGCCCCGCGGGCTGCCGGTGATCGCCACGCTGCCGACAAGCTCTCACCATCGAAAGGAAACCCCATGAATCGCGCCAGGATCGCGACTGCCGCGCTGGTTGCCACGGCGGTCGGCCTGGCCGGCTGCACGTCCTCCTCGAACACGCCGTCCAGCAGCACGACCGCGTCCGTATCGGCGTCGGGAGCCGCCGCGTCAGGAGCGGTATCGGGCTCGGCGAGCGCGTCCCCCGGTGCCGAGCCGGCCTACGTCGCCAAGGTCACCGAATCCGTACGCAAGACCATGCAGGAGAACGTGATTCCCGGTGCGGTAGTGCTGATCTCGTCCCCGGATCAGGGTGACTGGACCGGCACCTTCGGCACCCGGACCTGGGGCGCCGAGGAACCGATGCAGGCCACCGACCATTTCCGGATCGGCAGCAACACCAAGACGATGACCTCCACCGTCATTCTTCAGTTGGCGCAGGAGGGCAAGCTCGCCCTGACCGACCCGATCTCCAAGTACATCCCGAACGTACCGAACGGTGACGAGATCACCATCACGAACCTGTCGGAAATGCGCAGCGGCCTCTATAGCTACAGCTTCGACACCACGTTCAACAACACCCTTGACCAGCAGCCGCAGAAGGTGTGGACCCCGCAGGAACTCATCGACATCGCCTTCTCCCACCCGGTGAACTCCCCGCCGGGACAGCAGTTCGACTACAGCAACACCAACATCATCCTGCTCGGCATGGTGATCGAGAAGCTGACCGGGATGACCGCGTCGGAGGCCTTCCAGGAGCGGATCTTCGCCCCACTGGATCTGAAAGACACGTCGCTGCCCCTGGATTCATCGATCCCCAATCCCCACCCACAGGGGTACTCGTTCGGCAGCAACACGTCGACCATCCAGACCTACGCCCTGTCGACGGAGGATCAGCAGCGGGCGCTGGCCGGCACCCTGCTGCCGAACAACGAGACGATGGCCAACCCGTCCTGGGGATGGACGGCAGGGGGCGCGATCTCGACCGTGCAGGACATGAGGACCTACGTCGAGGCGCTGGTCGACGGCGGTCTGCTCGACCCGCAGATGCAGAAGACCCGGATGGACAGCATCCAGTCGTCGGGAGCCGGCAGCACCGCCGGCTACGGCCTCGGCATCGCCCAGTTCGACAAGCTGTACGGGCACGACGGCCAGATCCCCGGGTACATGACGTTCATGGGTCACGATCCCCAGTCGGGCCTGACCATCGTCATCGCCACGAACCTGGCCACCATCCCGAACGGCGAGGGCTCGGCGCTTGCCATCCTGAAGGGCCTGATCCCGATCTTCTACCCCAATGCGGTCATCCCGGGTGACCCGGCCGCGGCGTCCGGCGCCACCTCCGCTCCGGCGGGCAGCACCGCCCCGGCAGCCAGCACCGCCCCGGCGACGACCAGCGCGGGCGGCTGAGACTCATGACGAGAGCGGCGCGCCCTCGACCGCTCCTGTTCGCGCTGGTGGCGGGTGCCCTGCTGGTCGCCTCCTGCACCGGCTCCGGGTCGTCGTCGGCCGGGAGCGGTAGTACCGACGCGGCGGCATCCGGATCGGCTGCCGCCGCCACCGGCCCTGCGGCCACCGTCGCCGCCGTGCCCGGCCTGGATCCGTCCGCGTTCGCGGTGATGAACCAGCCGCCCTACGACCAGGGGCAGTGGGCGATCTCCGTCCTGGACCTGGAGACCGGCGAGAAGCTGATCGGGTTCAACGACCGGACGCTGTTCGAGCCGGGTTCGGTCGTGAAGACCTACAGCACCGGCGCGGCCTGGCAGGAGTTCGGCCCGGACTCCACGATCGTCACCCCGGTCAAGCGCAGCGGGGAGATCGCCGACGGCCAGCTGAACGGCGACCTGATTCTGGTCGGTCAGGGCGACCTGACGATGGGCGGGCGTACCAAGCCGGACGGCACGGTGGACTTCACCAACCTGGACCACAACGACGCGAACGCCATCCCCGGGGCGACGCTGACCACGGAGGATCCCCTCACCGGACTGGACGATCTCGCCGCGCAGGTGAAGACGGCCGGGGTGACAAGGGTGTCCGGCGATGTGATCGTCGACGACCGGCTCTGGGCGCCGCACCGCCTGGAGAACGGTCCGGTGACGCCGATCATCATCAACCAGAACGTGCTGGACTTCACCACCACACCCGGCCAGGTCGGGCAGACCGCGAGCATCGAGATGCGGCCACAGGTGGCGCCCTGGGCGGTCCGCAGCGAAGTGCGGACGGTGGCGGCCGGGGAAAAGACCGCGATCACGGTCACCTCGCCCGAGAACGGCACGGTGGTCCTGTCCGGGACGATCGCGTCGGACAGCGCGCCCGTGGTGAACGTCTATGCCTTCCCGGATCCGGCGACGTTCGCCCGCACCGCGTTCATCGAGGCACTGGGGCGGGCCGGGGTGACGGTCACCGCCGATCCGATCGCGACCAATCCCGTTGGCGCGCTACCGGATTCGTCGACGGTCAATGCGCTGCCCGCGGTCGCGCAGTTGACCTCGCTGCCGCTGCGCGAGGAGGCCACCTACGTCCTCAAGGTCAGCTACAACCTGGGTGCCGAAACCTTCATCTGCCGGCTCGCCGCCAAACAGCAGGGTGCCGCCGGCAGCACCAAGTGTTCGGACGGGCTGGCGAGGGCGGCCGCGATCTGGTCGGCGGCCGGGCTGGACACCAAGAGCGCGTCGCTGATCGACGGGTCCGGGCTGCCGGGCAACCTCGTCACCGCGGAGAACGCGGCCCAGCTGCAGATCATCATGGCCAAGCGGCCGGACGCCGAGCAGTGGCGGGACACCCTGCCCATCCTCGGAGTCGACGGGTCCCTGTCGATGGTCCAGCCCAACGGGCCGGCCGCAGGCAAGGTGTTCGCCAAGACCGGTTCGCTGGGTGACCCCGACCTGTTCAACGGTCGACTGCGCCTGGGTGCCAAGGCGCTCGGCGGCTACATCGACGCCGAGTCCGGTCGGAGGTTGACGTTCGCGATCTTCTCCACGAACAGCACGTACCCAGACATCCAGGGGGTCTTCGCGGCCAACGACGACGTCGGCAAGGTTGCCACGATCATCCAGCAGACCAACTGAACACCCGGCAGACCGGACCGGCGACGGCGGTCGTCGGACCGCCGTCACTCAACCAAGGACCCGCTCAGCCAATAAAGCCGCTCAGCCAAAGACGTTCGCCAGCCAGTCGTAGGCGCGCAGGTTGAACAGGGCGCGGTTGCCCATCTCGCAGTGGCTCCCGGCGCCCTCGCTGCCGAGGAACCCCAGCCGAGTGGTCGGCGCCGTCAGCTGCTTGGCCACCTTGCCGACACTGGCCGACAGCGGGTCGTTCTCGGCGGCACACAGCAGGGTCGGGCACCGGATGTCACCCAGTCGCCCGTCGAGCGTGAACGATGAGATGGCCCTGAGATAGTCGGCGAGCGAGTCGACGCCGTGGACCATGAATCCCCGCTGGACGATCGCCCACCGCTGCGCCCGATTGGATTCGATGCCGCGCTCGATCGTCGCGAGAACCTCGGGGGACAGGTTCGGATAGCTGGCAAGCGCATCCGCCGGCACCCCGGCGGCCGCCAACCGCGGGACCATGCCCTCATCGATCGCGAACAGCGCAGGATCGGCGATGCACGCGGCGAGCCGGTGCTCGCCGCAGGCCGCCCGCAATGCCAGATACCCGCCGAGGCTCCACCCCGTCAACGCGATCCGGGCCGGATCGACGTCCGGTCGCCCAACCACGAGGTCGACGACGGCGGGCACGACGTTCTCCCAATCCGGTCGCATGGGCACGCCCTGCTCGAACAGGACCCGGCCCTGGCCCGGGCCGTCGAAGACCAGGCAGTTCCAGCCTCGCTGAAGGGCGGGAACCGCCTGTCCTAAATACATCTCGAACAGGGTTGCGTCGTAGCCGTTGGTGGCGATCAGCAACGGGCGCGGGCGGTCGTCCGTACCGGCTCTGAAGAACCAGCCGGGCAGAGTGGTGTTCTCGTAGGGGATCTCCAGCGGCTCACCGGGCGGGTCGAGGAGCGCGGCGGCCCTGACGAAGGCGTCGGACTGCCGCTGGAACCCCGTGCGCAGCCGCGGGTCGATGGGCAACCCGAAGAGGGGGTGATAGCCCACCGCGAAGTACACGGCGGCCCGCAGGTAGGTGTCGTGCGCAGCCTTGCTGCGGTGGCCCGCGGCCACCGACCGATCCGCCTCGGCGACGAGCCGGTCGGCGGTCGCTGACCAGGCGTCGTACCAGGCTGCGTCCTCACCGTCGGCGATACCGGCGCAGGTGACGGTGATCTCACCCGGTTGGCCACCGAGCACCAGGGCAAGGGTGGCGGCGAGGTCCTCGAACAGCGGATCGGTGGAGAACACGAAGCGAGACTATGCCGGTCAGGGACCCGACATTATGGTGTCAGCTCCATTGTTCGATCAGCACGGCGGTTACCGGCGGCAACGCACGGTCATCTGTTGAGGTATTCGATGACCGCAAGGACCCGCCGGTGGATGTCGGGATCCTGCGGTAGCCCGAGCGTGTCGAAGATCAGCGAGATGTTCCGCGCCACCGCGGCCTCGGTGACGACCAGCTCCCTGGCGATCCGCGCATTGCTGTAACCCTGCGCCATCAGGCTCAGCACGTCCAGCCGGCGGGGTGTGAGGCTGTCCACCGGATGGTGCCGCCGCCGCATCGCCAGCGCGGTGGACACCACCTCCGGGTCGATGACCGATTCGCCCGCCTGCACCCGTTCGAGCACGCCGTTGAACATCTCGAAGTCCAGCACCCGTTGCTTGAGCAGGTAGCCGATCCTGCGGCGGCCCGCGGTCAGCAGCTCGACCGTGCCCTGCGCGTCGACGTGGTGGGAGAGCAGGACGATGGCGACGTCCGGCATCCGCCGCCGGATGTCGATCGCGGCGGTCAGCCCCTCGGACGTGTGCGTCGGGGGCATCCGGATGTCGGTGATGACCAGGTCGGGCCGGGCCGTGATCACCGCACCGACCAGCTCGTCGGCGTCGCCCGCGGAGATCACGACCTCGTGACCGGACCCCCGCAACAGGCTGCCCAGACCTTGCCGGAACAACGCCTCGTCCTCGGCCAGCGCTATCCGCATGGCACCATCATGCGCACCAGCGTGCCGCGGCCGGGCTCCGAGGTGACCATCAGGGTCCCGCCGAAGGCGGCAAGCCGGTCCCGCAGGCCGATCAACCCGGACCCACCCCCGATCATCGCCCCGCCGATCCCGTCGTCCCGCACGTCCGCCGTCACCCGATCCTCGCCGAGCTCCAACAGGACCCAGATCGCCTCGGACTGCGCATGTTTCACGGCGTTGGTGACCGCCTCGAGAACGACGAAGTAGACCGTGCTCTCGATCTCGGACGGCAGGCGACGCGGTGTGCCCAGCACCTCGACGTGCAGCGGAACCGGCACCTGACCGGCCATCGCCCTCACCGCGGACACCACACCGCGTTCGACCAGCGACGCCGGCATGATGCCCTGGACGAGATCCCGCATCCGGGCGAGCAACTCGAGGATGCCCTCACGCAACTCCCTCGCGGTGCCGGCGACGGCGGATTCCGGCGCGACCTGCAGAAGTTCCTGGGCACGCAGCCCAAGCGCGATCGCGTGCTGCTGCAGGCCGTCGTGCAGGTCGCGGGCGATCCGGCGGCGTTCCCGATCGCCAGCCAGGGCGATCCGGCGGCGGGACTGGCGAAGCGCACGTTCGGTCCGGCGCAGCTCCAGCAACGTGGCGTGCAGGCTGGCCGTGGTCCGGCGATGGCTGACGACCAGCGCGGATGCCTCCGCGACCGACTCGAGCAGTTTCGCGTCCACCCCGGCGGCCGGCCGGTAGGCGACCGCGCCGACGACCACGGACCCGTAGCGGATCGGGTAGTAGTGCTCACCGGTCGCGGCCGGTACCGGAGACCCGTCGGCCTCGACGAACCCGTCGACCCCCTCGGCCCCGTAGACCACCCGGCTGCGCGGGAGTTCGACTGCGCGACCGACCGCGGCGTCGAGTTCGGCGGCGGTCGGCTCGCGACTGCCCACGCCCTCGAAGAACTCGCGCAGTTCGCCGGTCCGGCCGAATGAACCGGTCAGGACACCGACCAGGAAGACCACGGGGAGCAGGGCGATCAGGTAGCCCTGCACCTCCGCGATCTTCTGCAGGACGGCCGGGTCACCGACCGACATCGCGCCGAGGAGCCTGGCCACGATCGTCAGCAACATCCCCGACAGGCAGGCGAACCCGTACAGGACGAACGGTCCGAGTCTGGTGTCCTGGTACCGCTTGCGGACGATCCACCTCGACCACAGCACGCTCATCGCCAGCAGCAGGCAGGCCAGGCCGGCCGGGCGTTGGAGGGCGCCCAGCAGGCTCAGCAGGGACGTGGCCGGTCCGGCGTTCGCCGACCCGATCGGGCTCGACCCGTCCAGCAATGCCGCCGGCAATTCCAACAGGGTCGAGGTGACGTAGGCGAGCACCACGGTGAACCTGGCCAGGCGGTTGGGCAATCGGCCGGTCGGGAACGCCAGGATGATGTGGATCATGATCGCCAGCGGCAACGATCTGGTCAGGTACCCGATCGTGGACAACGCGAGCACCGGAACCGTCAGCATGCCCGCGCACCAGTTCACCAGGCCGGCGAGCACCAGCAGCGAACCGAACGGATTGTGCGGTTGCCGCCACAGCGCGATGAGGCCGGACGTGAAGTACAGCACGACGATCGACTCCCACAGCGCGAGGGGGAAGGGATCCCACCCGGCCGCCGCGAGAATGATGACCTCCGTGACCGCCAGCACCGTGCAAAATGCAATCAGCACGACCAGGGTGTGCCGCGGTCGGGCGTTCTCACCCGCGACCGGATCGTCCATGCGGTGGTGCAGCCGGTCCTGGACGGACGACGTCGTGGGTTCGTCGGCGACGGTTGCCTTCGGCTCGGTCATCGTGCGCTTTCTGCGGTCCTCGATGGGCACGATGGGTGAACGCTGCCCAGCCTTGGGTCGACGGTGCGTCATCCTATTCCCTGTTCGATCCGGCCCCTCGATCGCCGGCCCACTCGTCGGCAACACACGGGTGCGGGCACCCGTCGGGTGCAGTGGGTCACAACCGCCCGAGCCGGTGGTCGCGCGGTGGTAGCAATGGACGGCACACGATGGGTCGCGATCCGGGAGCGCGACGCAGGCGCGCACCCGGTCGGAGCAAAGGAGCCGCCGATGTCCACTCGCCCCGCCCTGCTCAACGGCCGCAGGCCCATCGCCATCCCTGACCTGTTCGAGTTCAAGCGCAACGGTCGAAGGATCGTCATGGTCACCGCCTACGACTACCCGAGCGCGCTGGCCGCCGAGCTGGCCGACGTGGACATGGTGCTGGTCGGCGACTCCGGCGCGATGACCGTCCTGGGTCATCCGAGCACCGTCGAGGTGACCGTCGACGAGATGCTGGTGCTCACCAAGGCGACCCGCCGTGGCGTCGAACACGCCATGCTGGTGGCCGACCTGCCTTTCGGCTCCTACGAGATCAGCGACGAGCAGGCGGTTGCCACAGCGGTCCGATTCGTCAAGGAAGCGCGCGTCGACGCGGTGAAACTCGAACGGGGCGACCCGGACTCGGTCAGCCGGGCCAGGGCGATCGTGAACGCCGGGGTGCCGGTCATCGGGCACGTCGGGCTCACCCCCCAGTCGGCGGTGGCCCTCGGTGGATACCGGGCGCAGGGCCGCAGTGCCGAGTCGGCGGTCCGGATCACCGATGGGCTGCTCGCCCTGCAGGACGCCGGCTGCTTCTGCATCGTCGTGGAGGCGGTGCCGAACGCGCTCACCGAGGACATCATGCCGCTGACGACTGTCCCGATCATCGGCATTGGTGCCGGCCCGGCCACCGACGGCCAGGTGCTGGTCTTCCACGACCTGCTGGGCATCCGGGAGGGCAAGGGCGCCAAGTTCGTTCGGCGGTACGCGGACCTGCTCGACGCGATGGCCGACGGCGTTGCCGCCTACGCCCGGGAGGTGCGGGACGGAACGTTCCCCGCCGCGGAGCATGCCTATGGGATCGATCAGGTGGAACTGGCCAGGTTCCGGGAACTCCGGGGCGCCGGCGTGCGCGTCCGGTCGTGACCGCGCCGGCGACGCGGGCGACGGAGTTCGATCCGGCGGCCGTCGTCGAGCTCGCCGCGCAACTGGTCCGCCTGCGCACCGTGCACGACGGCCCCGGCGACGTGGAGAAGCCCGCCGCCGACCTGCTCGCCACGGTGATGCGCGACTACGGCTGGGCCGTCACGGTTGTCGAGGCCGCGCCCGGCCGGCACTCGGTGATCGGGGTCGTCGACGGCCGGGGTCCGGGACGGACCCTGATGTTCGAGGGTCATGTGGACGTGGTCACCGAGGGCGACCCGGCGACCTGGTCGTTCGATCCGTTCGCCGGCGACATCGTCGACAACGAAGGCGCCCACGGTGTGCACGGTGTCCTGCGCGGCCGCGGCAGCGCCGACATGAAGTCCGGGGTGGCGGCGATGGTGCACGCCGTCCGCGCCGTCGAGATCGGTGGGTTCGACGGGCGGATCGTCGTCGGCGCGCTCGCCGACGAGGAGGGGATGATGCTGGGCGCCAAGCGGTTCGCCGCGGACCTGGCCGGCGGCGCGATCCCCGGGGTGGACCGGATCGACGGAGTGATCGTCTGTGAGCCCGAGGGGGGCGAGGTGTGCCCGGTGGCCAAGGGCGCGCTGCGGCTGGTGTTCACCTTCACCGGCGTGATGGCCCACGGCGCGATGCCGTGGATGGGTCGAAACCCGTTGCCCGCCATCGGGTCCCTGCTGGCCGCGATCGCCGACATGCAGCACGTGCTGCGCAGCGAGCACGGCGATCATCCGCTGCTCGGCCCGATCTGCCTGACACCGACGGTGCTGCGGGCGGGCGACCCGGACCAGATCAATGTCATGCCTGCCTCGGCCACCGTCGCCATCGACGCGCGCACCACGCCCGCGGTCGACCACGCCAGGTTGATCGCGGAGTTGGCCGACGCCGCCGGACGGATCGCCGACGAGAACCGGTTGACCGCCGAGCTCACCGTCGTCGACGATCGGCCGCCGGTGAACACCCCGGTCGAGAGTCCCGTGGTGCAGGCCATGCTCGCCGGCCACCGGACTGCCACCGGTCGGGACGCGGTGATCGGTGGGGTGCCCGGGGCGACCGACGGCACCATCCTGACCCGGGACGCGGGCCTGGCAACGGTCGTCTACGGCCCGGGGGGCAAGTGGATCGCACACCAGGCCGACGAGCGCGTCGACATCGGCGACATCCTCACCTGCACCTGTGCCTACATCGCGGCCGCCCGCCACTTCCTGGAAGGCGACACATGAGAAGTGGTGCGCACAACGCGCTGGTCGACGTCGACGGGATCCGGGTCGGACACCACACGGCGATCGGCAACGGGTTTCTCACCGGGGCCACGGTGATCCTGGGGCCGGAGGAGGGGATGGTCGCGAGCGTCGACGTCCGCGGCGGCGGGCCGGCCACCCGCGAGACGGACCTACTCGGACCGACCGCGTCGGTGGACCGGGTGCATGCCATCGTGCTCTCCGGTGGCAGCGCCTTCGGTATCTCGGCCGGCAGCGGTGTCGTCGACCACCTGTTCGCCCGACGGGTGGGCCTGCGGGTCGGCCCGCACCCGGACGCGGTGGTGCCGCTGGTTCCCGGCGCGTCCCTGTTCGATCTGGGTCGTGGCGGCTCCTACACCGCGCGGCCGGACGCCGGGTTCGGTGCCGCCGCGCTCGCCCGGGCGCTGGCGGATGCCGGCACCCCACGTCCCGGCGCCGCACAGGGCAACGTCGGTGCAGGCACCGGCGCCGTGGTCAGTGGCCTCAAGGGCGGCATCGGAACCGCGTCGGCGGTGCTGTCCGGGGGAGTGACCGTCGCCGCTCTTGCCGCCGTCAACGCCGCCGGTACCCCGCTCGATCCGCGCACCGGGATCCTGCTCGGCGCGCCGCTGCTGCTGCCGGACGACGCACCGGATCTGCCCACGCCGGACGCCGCCGCCCGGCAGCGGTTGATCGACATCACCGCCACCGAGCACGCCGGGTTCGACTTCAGGGCCACCCACACCACGCTCGTGGTGGTCGCCACCGACGCCACCCTGACCAAGGTGCAGTGCACGAAGCTGGCCGCGGTTGCCCAGAACGGGATGGCCCGGGCGTTGAACCCGGTGCACACCATGGACGACGGCGACATCGTCTTCGCGGTCGCCACGGAGCGCGGACCGGCGCCCGATCCGCCGATCTACCGGCAGATCACCGTCGCGGGCGCCGACGTCGTCACCCGAGCGATCGTCAGAGCGGTCCTGGCCGCGGAGAGCATGAGCACCCCGGCCGGACAATGGCCCTCGTGGAGGGACGTGGCGGCCGGCGCTGGTTGATCGCCGGACGCGTGTGCGCCGCGGTCGGTTGGGTGCTCTGGATCACCATGCAGGTCCTGGCGAAAGATCCTTTTCCGCCGGAGATCTCGGTGTCCCAGTACGGGATCGGCCCGACCGGATGGGTGTTCACGGTGTGGGCGATCGCCCTGGCCGCCGCGCCCGTGCTGCTGCTGCGCGCCGCGCCGGTGCCCGGTCCGGCCGCCAGGATGCTCTGGATCGGCGCCGCCGGTGCCGCCGTGATGGCGCTCGTGCGGACCGACGCCGGCGGGGGAGCGATGTCCTGGCACGCCTGGGTGCACATGGTCGGAGCCGTGGTGGCGCTGGTGTTCCTTCCCCTCGGCATGCTGCTCGCACTGCGAAGGGCCGGACCGCGGGCCGGGCGCATTGCGAACGGGCTGGTCGCGGCGGCCGCGGCGGTGGGCGCGCTGGTGGTGGTGTCGGCGGCCGGCGTCGATACCGCAGGCCTGGGCCCGCCGCGTTCCTGGGCGCTCTGGCAGGGCACGCTGGTGATCATCGACATGCTGCTGGTCGCCCAGTACGCCGTCGTCGCGGGCCGGCATGCGAACGACGCTCCGCGGCGTTTAGCGTGACGAGTGACCGGGTCACCCGGTCGAACGAGGTTCAGGAGGGCGTATGACGCAACCCAGCACCCCCGTTCCCACGTCGTCGGGCGCTCGCCCGCGTCCGCATGTCGTCGTGCTCGGTGGCGGCTTCGGTGGGCTGACCGCGGTCAAGGCGTTGGCCGCGGCCGACGTCGACATCACCCTGGTCGACCGGCACACGTACAACGCGTTCCAGCCTCTGCTGTACCAGGTGGCGACGGCCGGCCTGAACCCGGGCGACGTGACGTTCTTCCTGCGGGCGACCCGCATGGCGCAGAAGAACGTGTGTTTCCGGCAGGCCGAGGTGGCGGGCATCGATCCCGCCGAGCAGGTGATCACCTTCGCCGGCGGCGACCGGATCCACTACGACTACCTGATCATCGCCACCGGAGCCACCACCAACTACTTCGGCACGAAGGGAGCGGCGGACAACTCGTTCGCGATCTACACCCGGGCGCAGGCGCTGCGGCTCCGCGACAAGATCTTCACCAGGCTCGAGCACGCCGCCGCGGCCCGGGTCGAGGAGGATCTGGCCATCGTCGTCGTCGGCGCCGGACCCACCGGGGTGGAGATGGCCGGCGCACTGGCCGAACTGCGCAACGACGCGATGGCCACCGTCTACCCCGAGTTGGATCCGCGCCGCACCCACATCGTCCTGGTCGAGATGTCCGACCGGGTGCTCGGACCCTTCCCGCCGTCGCTGCGCGAGTTCGCGGCCCGGGCGCTTCGCGAACGGGGTGTCGAGTTGCGACTGAACACCTCGGTCGCCGAGGTGCGCCCGGACGGCGTGGTGCTGGGCGGCGGCGAGTTCCTCCGCGCGGGGGTGGTGGTCTGGGCAGCGGGCGTCACGGTGCCGCAGGTGGTCAACGACTGGTCGTTGCCACAGGGACGCGGGGGCCGGATCACGGTCGAGAAGGACCTGCGGGTCACCGGCCTCAAGAACGTCTTCGCCGTCGGCGATGTTGCGGTGCTGCCCGACCCGTTGCCGCAGCTCGCCCAGCCGGCCTTGCAGGGCGGCCACCACGCCGCCAAGCAGGTCGCCGCCCTCGTCGCCGGTCGGCCGACGCACCCCTTCCGGTACCACGACAAGGGCACGATGGCCACCGTCGGCCGCCGAGCCGCCGTCGCGGACGTCCAGGTCTTCGGCAGGTCGATTCGGCTCACCGGCACGACTGCCTGGTTCGCCTGGCTGTTCGTGCACATCGTCATGCTGCTGGGGAACCGAAACCGGCTGGCCACCTTCGCAAACCTGACCACGAAGTACCTCGCTCCGTCCCGCCGGACCAATCCGATCGTCGGCGACGTCCCCGTCTTCGAACGTCCCGGACGAAGTTGACGCATCAACCATTTTTGACGCTGGGTATTCTCACAGGTATGACGTCATCGCGCTGGCTCTCCGACGAGGAACAGCGTGCCTGGCGTGCCCTGCAGCAGTTCGGCGCGCCACTGGCCGCGGCGTTGAACCGCCAGCTGCTGGCCGACTCGGCCCTGTCGTCCGCGGACTACCAGGTGCTGGTGGTGTTGACCGAGGCCGACGGAGGGGTGCTGCGCGCCGGTGAGCTGGGCCGGGAAACCGGGTGGGAAAAGAGCCGTCTCTCGCACCATCTCAAGCGGATGGAGGCGCGCGGACTGGTCCGCCGGGCGGAATGCCTCACCGACGCCCGGGGTTTGCTGGTGGTGATCACCGAACAGGGCCGGAAGGCGTTGACGGCGGCCGCACCCGGCCACGTGGCCACCGTTCGCGACCTTGTCATCGATGCGCTGACACCCGAGCAACTGCGGGTACTGGCCGAAGCCGGGGAGGCCGTCGGGGCCCGGCTGACCGCGGTGAACTGCCGCGCCGCCGAGGCCGACCTGCCCCCCGACGAGCAGGCATCCGGCGAAGATACGGGGTGAAAGATGTCTCAACCTCACCTTGAGGGTAAGAGTTTCCCGACGGCGCCGGGAAAGCCAGGGACCCCGACTCGGACGAAGCAGGCGCTGGCCGCGGCGGTAGACGCCCGGGACCGGGCCATCGGACGGTTCGTCGCGGTGCTGATCCCGCTGATCCGGGCGACCCGGTTGCCCCTGTTGGTCGTTGCGCTCGTCCCGGTCGTGCCCGCGCTCCTCGTGCTGGCGCTGGCGCTCGCCCGCCCCGGCCCCGACGACTGGTTCTGGGCCGTCCTGGCGACGCTCGGCCTGCTGCTGGCCGGGTGGCTCGGCCTGCGTCGGCGTCAGCTGTCGGCCGTCGCCGACGACCGGGAGGTGCTGACGATCGCGCTGACCCGTCTGGTCACCGGTCGCGAGCTGTGGGCCCAGCTGATCGACAACCTGACCGTCGGCCGGGTCGGGAAGGCCGTCACCCGACGGTCCCGGCCATTGCGGGTGCTGGGCGGCCTTTGGCGCGGGGTGCGTGCCGCCGGGGTACTCGCGGAGTTCGCGGCGAGCGAGGAGTTGGCTCCGTTGACCCCGATGCGGCTGCGTGGGCTCTGGTTACTGGTTCTCTCGTGCCTGGTAGCCGGGGCCGTGCTGGGTGTGGCGCTGCTCCTGGCAGGCATGCTCTTCCTGCTCGGAGCGTGATCACTCACCGCTCGGCTGCGGCTACGGTGGAAGCAAAGGTCCGGACAGGCAGGGATGGGCATGATCGACGAGACACAGCCGGGATACGACGTCACCGAAGGAGTCTCCGAGCAACTGACCGTCAGCGACACGTTGTCCGACGAGCGGCTCGACGACTTCCTGGACGAGGGCTACAACCCGCCGGATCGGGAACCCACGGTCCGGGTACCGACCGAGTCCGAAGAGGAACGCGGACTGTCCCTGGACGAGCAGCTCAGGGCCGAGACGCCCGACGTCTGGGTGTCCGACGAGAACAACCTGTTCGGCGAGTCCGGCGGCGAGGTCGGTGACGTCCGGGCCGGACGGCTGGTGACCGACGGTTCGGACGCCTACGCGGACAGCCGCGACGACGTGCTCGCGGACGACGTCGGGATCGACGGCGCCGGCGCCAGCGCCGAGGAGGCCGCCATGCACGTCATCGACGAGTACGACCAACGCTGATACTCCCCCGGGAGTGGGTGGCCGATCCGGCGAGCGACCGTGGCGATGCGCAAGTTCGGGCGAAGAGTGCTGACCGTGGTGTTGGTGGCGGTCGCTGTGCTGGTCGCCGAGGTCGCTGTGCTGTGGACGTTCCAACGCCGGCACATCTACCTGCCCGACGCCGAACCGGTGCGCGCCGCGGCTCAGGTGATGAGCGGCGCGATCGATGTCGTCCTGCCCACCGAGGACGGGCTGGAGCTACAGGCCTGGTACATACCTTCGCCCGCCGACGGCGGCTGCCGTCCGACCGTGCTGTTCGCGCCGGGCAACGCCGGCAACCGAGCGGACCGGATTGACCTGGCACGGGCGCTGCGGGAGGCCGGATTCGGAGTGTTGCTGCTGGACTATCGTGGCTACGGCGGCAATCCCGGCCGACCGAGCGAGGACGGCCTGGTGGCCGATGCTCGATCCGCCCATGCCTATCTGACCGGTCCGGCGGGTCTCGCGCCAGCCGAGTTGATCTACTTCGGGGAAAGCCTTGGCGGCGCGGTGGTGACTCGGCTGGCTGTCGAGCAACCGGCAGCGGGCCTGCTGCTGCGCTCGCCGTTCACCGACCTTGCCGATGTGGCGAGGCGCCAGCTCCCGTTCCTGCCGGTCCGGTTGTTGCTATGGGACCAGTTCCCGGTGGCCGAGCTGATCGGCGGGGTCGACGCGCCGGTGACCGTCGTCTACGGCACCCGTGATTCCCTGGTGCCGCCGGAGATGAGTCAGTTGGTGGCGCAGCGCGTTGCGGGCCAATCTGTTTCGGTTGCAGTCGAGGGCGCCGGGCACAACGACGCGGCCCTGACACACGGCCCTGCGGTGATCGCCGCGACCGTCGATCTGGCGGCGCGAGCCGGTTGCCCGGTTCCTGGTTGAGCTGCTCGGTCGTCGGTTGATCCGCGAGCGGCGGAAAGGCGTTGCGCCGGTGCGGGTCGCGTCGTAGGTTCGCTGGTACACGAGGAAGGAGGTGGTCCAGAGTTGAGTATGTCTCGGACACGTGAGGTGGCTGGCCGCTAGGCCGCAACCGACCGAAAGGGACCCTCCAGTCCTCGTAGAGGAGCTGCGGTCCAGCAATCCACGGACAGTCACCCGACCCCCGGTGCCGCCGACCCTGTCCAGTCGGCCCCTCGCCTGCAGCGTTCGCGAGGGAACAAGGCCCGGGGGTTGTCCGTGTTCCGGCTTCGGTGTTCGGCGAGGGGATCGTGGAGGGCGCAGATCCAGCGCCCCTACAGCCCCCGCTCGACCGGCATGATCCCGCGCTCGGTCGCCCTGACCAGCGCCGCGTGGTCCGCCTCGGTCTGGTCCGCGTACAGCCGGGCGAACCGGGCGAGCGCCTGGTCGAGTTTGTCCGACTTTCCGCAGTAGCCGGCGATCATCGACGCCCCGCTCGTGCGGGCGTGGCCCTTGGCAAGCAGGTGGCCGACGATCCCCGCGTAGTCCGCAAGGGCCGATCCGTCGATCGAATCCAGCGCGACCGTGCCCTTCATGTTCCGGAACTGCCGGACGTAGTACTGTCGACCGTCCGCGGTGGCCCAGCCGAGCAGCGGGTCGCTGACCGTCTGCAGCGCCTGCTGGTACTCCACCACCCGCTGACCCTGGTGCGCATGCCAGGCCGATTCGCCGTGCACATACTTGGCCAGCACCGATCGCCGCGCCTGCTTGAGCTGGAGGAACACCACGTCGTCCGGGCTACTGCCCTCCAGCAGCACGACGTACGCCCGCAACCCGACGCTGCCCACCCCGACAACCTTGTGCGCGATGTCGACGATGGTGTAACCGCCGAGCGCGCGCCGCCAGTGTGGGGCGAGGGTCTGCAGGTAGCCGTCCAGAGCGGCGGACAGGACCGCGTAATCCTCGTCGGTGACCCGGGTGATCAGCGGCGGCTCCTCGACGATCCGCCGCCGGCCCTGCTCCTCGTGGGTGAATCGGGGCAGGGCGCGATCGCTCGTTCGATTCCTGGCTCGGGACACGGCGCGGCGGATCTCCTGCCGCAACGATTCGTGCGAGGTCGTCCTGTGCAGGTGGTCGACGTCGATCCGCTGGTACGACCGGGCCAGCAAGGGGGTGTGGGCGAGCTCCCGTACCTCCGTCCGGTACGCGGCGGCACACTGGACGGCCGCCGACTCGCAGTCAGCCTCGCTCGCCCCGTTCTGGCGTCCGGCCACCCAGATGCTCGCCACCAGCCGCCGTAGGTCCCACTCCCAGCCGCCGGGATGGGCCTCGTCGAAGTCGTTGAGATCCATCACCAGGTCGCGCTCGGGGGAGGCGTAGAAGCCGAAGTTGCCCAGATGCGAGTCGCCGCAGATGACCGGCGTGATCCCGGTGGACGGCAACCGGGCCACGTCCTCCGCCATCACGATCGCGGTGCCGCGCAAGAAGCCGTAGGGGCTACCGATCATCCGGCCGACCCGCACGGGAATGAGCCAGTCGAGGCGTCCCTGGTGCGAATCCATGATCAGCTGTACCGGGTCGGGCCGACCGACCGGCGGTACCCAATCACCGAGCGACTGCCGCGAGACCTTGTCCCGTAAGGCCCTTCCCATGGCGTAGCGGTCGGCCCGCGCGGTCGGTCGTTTGGACAGGGAGTCGAAGGACTCGCTGTCGGCGGTCGCCAGGACGACGTGCCCGCGAGAGGTGCTGCGCCCGATCACAACGGGACCCTAACGTGACCGCTGCGGCTGCGCGCGAGCATGTCCACGCGCCGGAATTCCGTGTGCCGCAACACCGCCACGGGCACGCACCCCCGTCCCGCCCACACGAGGACGGAGCCGCCCGCCGACTTGCCATATTCGGCCCTTGTCGAGCGCTCACCGGGGCGGAACATGGCAAACCGCTGCGCCTCGCCGAGGGATGCGGAAGGAGGCCGGGGGAGGGGCGGCGCCAACCGCCAACCGCCACGACCGGGGCCGCCGGGCCCCCACGCTGTGCGACAGCTGTGGACCCACTCATCCCGGCAGATGGGAGACGTTGCTCCGAACGGGTGAATTCCCGCATTTCATACGATCGGTGATCCGGGCGTCGACGAGGCGTCGACGCACCCGCGACAATCTGCGGAAACGATCTGATCTCGGACTCCGATGTCACCGTTATCAATCCGTTATGTCGGAATCGGCTCCCCTGGACATTCTGGGCACGGTCCGTATCGTCTGGCGTGGCCGGATTTCCGCCGGCCGACCATGTCCACCAACCTCCGGGCCACGCGCCGAATGCTGTCCGCCCCGCCCGGAGACCGCATGAGCAGAAAGGCTAGGACAGCAGCGGGGAAACCATCTCCGGGAGCCAGCGGCTTCCTTGGGGTGAATCCGCGCCCATGACCTGGGCCGGACGGGCGATCCCCTAAACCCATTCGCCGCACGCCCGAAGGGCGTGGCGTTGGGTCGCGCCCGAACCCGACAGCTCACCTCGCAGGCGCAGCTAGGGGAATCACAACAATGACGCGTCGTACTGTCGCACGCCATCGCAAGCCCTCCAAGGCCCGCCTCTTTGCCCTCCGTGGGGCCACCGTCGGCGTTGTCGCCGGCGCCACCGCCCTCGGCCTGGGCGCCGGAAGCGCTTCCGCCGCCCCCGACTCCACCTGGGACGCCGTCGCCCAGTGCGAGAGCAGCGGCAACTGGTCCATCAACACGGGCAACGGATACTACGGCGGCCTGCAGTTCAGCCAGTCCACCTGGAACGCCTTCGGCGGCCAGGAGTATGCCTCCCGTGCCGACCTGGCCACCCGGGAGCAGCAGATCGCGATCGCCGAGCGGACCCTGGCCGGCCAGGGCGGGGGCGCCTGGGCCAGCGCGGACGCCGGTG